>JAQTYE010000239.1 GCA_028749255.1 Paracoccaceae bacterium
CTGCGTTCGAACCCCATAACGAAGGTCGCCATCCCCAGCGCCAGCACCGCAAACACCACCGACATCAGTTTCAGCCCGACCGAACCCGACACCGGCGAAATCCCCAGCAGCGAACCCGCAATCATGACGCCGAAATGGCCACCCAGCCCGAAGGCCTGCCCCCATTCGGCGCTCGGCACCAACAGCGCGGCATAGACCGAGGCCAGTGCCACCGCGATCGGCAAGAACATCGCCCGCGCCATCGCGCGTTCCTCGCCACGATGGGTGATGAAGCGCAGCCCCCAAGCCAACAATCCGGCGGGCAGCAGCCACGCCCCATGGCCGACGATGACAAACAACGGCGAGGCCAGCCCCGCACCGATCCGCCCCAACCAGTTTTCCACCGGCAGGTCGGACACCGCCATCCAGCTCGGATCTTCGGGGGAGTAACTGGCCAGCATCATCGCCGCCAGAACCCCCAGAAACACCAGTGCCCCGCCCAGCAATTCCTTGCCGCGACGCTCCAGAATGGCCTGCGTGTTCTGGTCCAGAAGCGGGTCGCGCTGCCTCACCTGATAGGATGCCATCTTACCACCGTCCTCATTTATAGAGACAGTCGCGGAGCAAGATCAGCCCGCGCTGTGTTTCTTCTTTTGGGGCGACCAAGGCCACCCGGATATATCCCTTGCCGGGGTTTTCCCCGTTCACATCGCGCGACAGATAGGCACCGGGCAGAACCCGCACCCCGGTTTCGCGCCATAATTTCAACGTCGCCGCCTCGCCATCTTCGACCGGCAGCCACAGGAAAAAACCACCCTCGGGCAGGCGGAAGCTGTTCACGCCCGCAAAAATTTCCTCGGCGATCGTGTATTTCTCGGCATAAAGGCGGCGGTTTTCGACCACATGCGCCTCGTCGCCCCAAGCGCGTTCCGACACGCGCTGAATCGGCAACGGCAACGGGGCCCCCGCATAGGCGCGCAACTGGCGGATCCGGCGGATGCATTCGCGCCCGCCCGCACAAAACCCCGAGCGCAGCCCCGGCAAGTTCGACCGTTTCGACAGCGAATGGAAAATCACCACGCGTTCGGGATCATGGCCTTCGTCATTGGCAACTTCCAGCGCGCCGGTCGGCGGCGTGGTGCGCCACAGTTCGGAATAGCATTCATCCGCAAAGACGATGAAATCGTGCTTTTCAGCCAGTTTCAGCAGCGCCGACAGATAGGCACGCGAGGCCACCGCGCCCTGCGGATTGGCGGGCGAGCAAAGATAGGCAATCGCAGTGCGGTCGAGCACCGCGGGCGGCAGGCTGGCGTAATCGGGCAAAAATCCGGTGTCTTCGGTCGCGGGCACGAAAATCGCTTCGGCGCCCACCGTCGCGGCGGCCACAGCATAGACCTGATAGAACGGGTTCGGGATCAGGATCACCGGCTTTTGACCGTTCTTCACCTCGGGGCACAGCGCGATGGCGGCGTTGAACAGCCCCTCGCGGGTGCCATTCAGCGCCATGATCCGGTCAGTCGCCACATCAGCCCGGTAGCGCATCTTCAGCCAGGCCGAGATCGTCGTCAGCAGTTCGGGCGTGCCGTCATTGGCCGGGTATTTGCCAAACTCGCCAAGGCTTTGCGCAAGAACCGGCCCGACAAAATCGGGCATCGGGTGGCGCGGCTCACCGATGGTCATGGCAATGGTTGCGCCGCCCGGAGCGTGCGAATCCAGAAGCCCCCGCAACCGCGGGAACGCATATTCGGGCAGGTTCGAGAACCGCTCGGGAAATGCCATAACTTGCCTCATGTCTCGGGATCATTGCGCCCCGTTTGACACATAGGTTACCCAAGCGCGGCGCGCTCGTCCAGAAAAAGCGATGAATCCCCGGTGCTTGCCCGCGCGAATTGTGTCTTTTCAGCCAAGTGCTGCTTCTGCCGCCTGTCCCAGCCGCAGCAGGCGTGCCTCGCAGCCCGGCGCGGCCATCAGGCTGATGCCGGTCATCGGCACGCCCGTGGGCAGGGTCAGCACACACAACCCGAAGATGTTGCCAATGCGGGTATTGCGCAGCGCCAGCAGGTTTTCAGCAGCAAAATAGGCCGGGTCCGACAGCAGTCGCGCGGCATCGGGCGGCAAGATCGGCGCGGTCGGCACCAGCACCGCATCATAACCCGCCGTCGCCGCAAGATACTGCGCACGATAGTGCTCAAGCGCGGCCCAACCCGCGACGTAATCGGCGGCGGATGTGGTCGCCCCCGTGCGGAAGCGTTCCAGAATGACCGGGTACATTTTTTCGGGCGCCGCTTCGATCACATCTTTCCAAAGCCCGTAAGCCTCTGGTGCAAAAAGAATTCCTGACAGATTCATCGCCGGGGCGAGCATCGGCAGGGCATGACGGTCAATCTGGGCGCCCGCACGGCCCAGCCGCTCTACCGCCGCCTCAAAGCCCCGCACGGGCTCGGCCCGCGCCCCGTCAAACGGTAGCCCGTCCAGCACCAGCAATCGCATGCCCGCCAGTGTGGCATCGCGCAAATCAGGGGCCTTGCCGCCCTCGATCGCGGCCAAAACCAGCGCGCAATCTTCGACGGTGCGCGCCAGCGGGCCGACAGTATCGAAGCGCGCGCACAGCGGCACGACCCCCTTGGTCGAGACCCGGCCATGCGTGGTTTTCAGGCCCACCAGATCGTTCCAGGCCGACGGAATGCGCACCGACCCCCCGGTGTCCGAGCCAACCGCCGCCGCCGCCAATCCCAGCGCGACCGACACCGCAGCCCCCGAACTAGAGCCCCCCGGCGCCAGTTTCGGGTCGATGGCGTTGGGCGGCGTCGCGGTCATCGGGTTCACGCCGAGCCCGGAAAACGCCAGCTCCGTCATATGCGTCTTGCCCAGACAGACCGTCC
>JAQTYE010000121.1 GCA_028749255.1 Paracoccaceae bacterium
AACGCCCCGGAAGTGCCGAACGGATAACCTCGTCCTTTTCCAAAGCGGTCAGGGCATCGCGCAAATTGAGAGGTATCAGTTTCACCTCACCGCCGGACTGCCAGACCTCGGTCACGTTACGCGATTCGGGGGCGCCCGGGTCAATCTTGTTGCGGATGCCGTCGTCCATCGCCTTCAGCAGGGCACCACAGAACAGGTGCGGGTTGACCATGCTGTCCACCGCCCGGAATTCAAACCGGTCAGGCGAGGAAATGCGGATCGTGCAGCTGCGGTTTTGCAGGCCCCAGTTCGCCCCGATCGGCGCCCACAGCCCATAGTCGTTGAACCGCCGGTAGCTGTTTACCGTCGAGGCGCCGATGCAGGTCAGCGCGTCGATATGTTTCAGCGACCCGCCCAGAATGTGGTGGCCCAGTTCGGTGGGCAACCAGCCACCGTCCTTGTTCTCGAACTCGTTCACCCCGCCTTTGGAATAGTGCCAGTTCTCTTCCATCCCCGGCAATTCGCCCGGGACCAGGGCCTGCAATTCCCGCGACCCGCCGGTCCAGACCGAGCAGTTGTGATGGCAGCCATTCGCGGCATAGCCCATGAAGGGTTTCGCCATGAAACAGGCGATCAGCCCGTGCTGACGCGCCACCTCGGCGCAGATCTGGCGATAGGTCGTCATCCGGTCGCAGGTCGGCAGCGCATCGTCGAACTGATAGTTCAGCTCGATCTGGCCGGGCGCGTCTTCGCAATCGCCCTGGATCATGTCGAGCCCCATCGCGCGGGCGTAATCGCTGACCTGCATCCAGATGTGGCGCGCGCTTTCGAACTGGCCGATATGATAGGCGTAGGCCTCGGTGATGCCTTCATAGGGGCGCACTTCGCCGTCTTTGGGCTTGAGCCACAGCATTTCCGGCTCCAACCCGACACGCAGCTGCAACCCGTTGTGATCCTTGCGGAATTGCGCATCGAAGCGCTTCAGGTTGCCGCGGGTGTCATGTTCGTAATACATCCCCGGCGTGTGGTGGTCTTCAAGGCTGTAAAACAGCGTGCAGAACACGCGGGCGACGCGTTTGTCCCAGGGCAGCTGCACAAAGGTGTCCGGGTCGGGCAGCGCAATGCATTCCATCGCATTGCTGTCGAACCCGATCAGGCTGCCTTTGAAATTGGCCGCGACGTTGGTCACGCCACCCATCCAGGTTTGCACGCCCTTGCGCGCCTGGGTTTCCCAGTGCCGCGCAGGCGCGGCCTTGCCCATCACCCGCCCGGTGATCGAGATGTATTGGTAATAGATATATTCTACCCCCAGGGCGTCGATCTTGGTGCGCACGCGGGCCACCATTTCGGCCCGTCCGGGGGCGTCCATTTCGCGGTGATAGTCGGTATCCGTGGTCATTTCAGTCTCCCTGTTATGGTTTTTCGCTCAGCCTTCGAGGTAGCGGGCGCGTTCTTCGGCGCTGACCGCTTTCGCGAGGCTGGCGTATTCTGCGCGGCACGCGGCCGCGAAATTCCCGGTGAACGCCGCGCCAAAGATCCGGGCGGCATCGGCGCTGGTTTCCAGCCGCTCGGCGGCTTCCAGCAGATCGCGGGGGAAGCGCTGCGCACCCTCGGCGACGGTGTCGGGGTGGCCTGCGGTGGTGGGGGCGGGCGCGGGCAGTTCGCGTTCGATGCCATCAAGCCCCGCGCCCAGCATCAGCGCCAGCGTCAGATAGGGGTTGCAATCGGCGGGCGGCACCCGGAATTCCAGCCGCGCCCCCGGCCCCGCCTGCGGCACCGAGCGCACCGCGACCGTGAACGGATATTCCGCCCAGGTCAGCGATTTCGGCGCCCAGCTGCCCGGCGCCAGACGGCGATAGGCATTGACGGTGCTGGTGCACATCGCAAACGCCTGCGGCACCACCGCCATCATCCCGGCGATAAAGGTCTGTGCCAGCGCGTTGGTCTTGCCGTCGGGGCTGGAAAACAGGTTCTTGCCCGTGGTCTTGTCGCGCAGGCTCAACGTGCAATGCCCGCCGATGCCCGGATATTCGGCGCCCATGTAAGGCATGAAACTGGCGGTCTTGCCGTGTTTGCGGGCGTAAGACCGCACCGCCATCCGCAGGAATGCCGCGTCATCGGCGGCGCGCAGCCCTTCGGTCGCGGCCAACGTCGCCTCCAGACAGCCCGGCCCCAGTTCGACACCAAGGCCGAACAGGTTCACGTCATGGCCCAGAATCTCGGCCTCCATCCCGGCGATGAATTCGGCATGCGTGTTGGCCGTGGCCCCGGACCAGCATTTGTTGTCGGGGGCGAATTTCGCCAATCCCGCGAACCCTTTGTCGCGCGCCGTGCTGGCGTCTTCATCCAGCACGATCACTTCGAATTCAAAGGCCGCATCGACGACATAGCCCATCGCGGCGGCGCGCTCGATCTGGGTGCGCAGCACCTGGCGCGGCATCAGATCACGCGCCTCCCCCGACAGTTCGGCAATCACCGTGACCGCGCCCGGTTCAGACGGGTTGCGGCGCATCGAGGTCGGGTCGATCGCCACCGTTTCGGTGAAATACGAACTGCCCCCAAACAGGTTGTCGGCGCTGTCCCAATAGGCCAGCACATTGGCAAAGCGCGGATCTTGCGCCCAGTCCAGAAATTGCGCGCGGCGCAGGCGACGTTCACGAAACACCGAGGCCAGATCGAACTGGCCAACATGCACGACATCGGCATTCAGGGCATCAAGGGCAGCGGTCAAATCGTGGGTCATGTCGTCCTCAGCAGGCAACGGATGTGGAAAGCGCGGCGTCAAGCCGGGCACGATGGGCGGCCAGCGCCGCGGGGTTCGCGCCAAGGCCCAGCACGCCAACGGGCAGGCCATCGCGCAGATATTCAACGATGATCGGATGATGCCCGATCTGGGTCAGATCACCCTCGACCACCCGGGTGGCATCGGCCAGCGCGGGCGCACCAAAGGCCTGCAGGCGCAGCCCGTGCTGATCGCTCCAGAAGCTGGGCATCGGCGCGAAACCGGCGGTTGGGATGTGCCCCATTTCCTGCGCGGCAATGGTTTCTGCGGCGCGGCGCGCGGTCTGACCCGGCACGCACCAATGCTCGACCCGGCGCGGCACCGCATCAAACAGCGGGTTGGCAAAGCGCGCCAGATCCCCCACCGCCAGGATCCGCGACGCGCCAATGGCCCGCATCTGGTCATCGACCAGCACACCATCGCTCAGATCGGCACCGCTGCCCGCCAGCCATTCGACATTCGGGTGCGACCCCAGCGCCTCGACGATCACTTCGGCTTCCAGCGCCTGACCGTCGTCCAAAATCACATGTTCCAAGGTCAGCCCCGCAACCGAACGGCCAGTCACCACGACCACACCATGCGCACGGTGCAGCGCGGCCATGGCCCCTGCCACACGCGGCCCCAAGGCGCGCTGCATCGGATGCGGCGCGGGTTCGACAAGCGTCACATGCAGCCCCAGCTTGCGCGCGGTCGCGGCGATCTCGCAGCCGATGAAACCGCCCCCAACCACAACCATCCGCGCGCCGGGGCGCAGATCGCGGGCCAGCCGCACCGCATCGTCAAAGCTGCGCAACACATGGCGGTGCGCCTCGGCGCCGGGCAGTGCCAGACGGCGAGGCCGCAACCCGCTGGCCGCGACGATCCAATCACCGGGCACCAGCGTATCATCGGCCAGCCGCACACCGCCCGGCCCGACCGACACCGCCGCCTGCCCCAGCCGCATCTGCACCGCGCCTTCGGGGATCTTGGAGCGCAGCACGAGCCGGGCGAATTGCGCAGCTTCCGCCGCACCCTGGGCCAGGGCCTGCGGCACATCCTTGGACAGTGGCGGGCGGTTGTAAGGCACGCTCGCCTCGTCGCCAATCAGCGTCACCCGCGCCTCTGGCAGAAGCGCCAGCACCGCCTCGGCCGTGCGCAGCCCCGCCAGCGAGGCCCCGACAATCGTGATACGTGGCGCGGCCCCCATCGCTTAGCCGATCACGATGGCTTGCTCGGGGCAGGCATCGGCGGCGGCTTCGACATCGCCGCGCAGACCTTCGTCGACATCGCTGAGCCAGACCAGCCCCCCCGCGTCATCAAAGGAAAACACCGCAGGCGCCGCGATCACACATTGCCCGTGCAGCAGGCAGATCGACATATCAACATCAACTTTCATCGTCAGAACTCCGTTCGGAAAAGGTCAGGAAGGGTCAAAGGCGATCGGCATCGAAATCGCGCCGGTATTGCCGCTGTCGGGCAACCATTCGACGGTGCCGTTGAAACGCGGATTGCGCAGACGCTGCGCCAGCAGTTTCAGTGCCTCGGTCATGTCGCCACGCGCGATGAAATGGCCCAGACAATGATGCGCCCCGCCGCCAAAGCCGAAATGCGGCTTGCGATCTGCCGTGATGTCGAAATCGGGGTTGGCAAACACCGCCGGGTCGGAACAGGCCGCCTGCGAGAACAGATGCACCGTCGTGCCCGCCGCAATCGGCAGGTCGTTATAGGTGAAATCTTCGGTCGCCTCGCGGGTGACCCAGGTGACGGTCGGGCGCACCCGCATCACCTCTTCGACCGCCGCTTTCGCCAGATCGGGCTGATCGGCCAGCAGCGCCCATTGCTCGGGGTGCTCGATGAACATCGCCATCGCCAGACCAATCTGGTTGCGCGTGGTGTCGATGCCGCCAAAGATCGCCAGCACGATCATGTCGAGCAATTCCTGATCCGACAGCTGCGACTTGTCGGCATTGGCTTTCACCAGCGTGCCGATGAAATCGTCCGAAGGTTCGGCGCGGCGGGCGGCCACCAGTTCTTCGGCATAGGCCAGCAGGCGGGCGGTTGCGGCCTCGACAATCGGCAGATCCTGTTTGAAGGTCACCCCAAGCGCCAGGCCCATTTCGCCCGCGATATCGGCCAGTTCACGCCATTTTTCGAACGGCAGACCCAGCAGATCGCAGATCACGCCGGTGGCATAGGGTTCGGTAAAATCCGCGATGAAATCGCATTCGCCCTTGGCCGCGAACTGGTCGATCAGCCGGTTCGCCAGCGCCTGAAATTTCGGCCGCAGATCGGTGATCAGCTTCGGCGAGAACGCCGGGTTCGCCATCCGCCGCAGACGGGCATGGGTGTCGCCCTCCTGGCTCAGCAGCATGCTTTCCCACCATTGCGCGAAAATCCCGCCGGTCACGCCGCTATGCGCGGGCCAGCGATACGACCCCTGCCGCAGCTTCGGGTGGCGCAGAAGTTTTTGCACATCGTCATAGCGCAGCGCGGCCAGACCATAGGGCGTGCGCGCATACCAACTGGCATCGCGCGCGGCCATCACTTCGGCGGAACGGATCGAAAAGGTCGGATCGGCCACATCCAGATATGGCGCGTCAGGTGTGGTGAGGTCGGCTTGCGTCATTGCGGGCTCCCATGCTGAGGTCAGCGTCTGGGATGCCTGCTTGCAAGTTCCGTTCCAACTTGCGCGAAAACCATCTATAAATTTTATAACTGATTGGTTTTTATTGATAACTTTTTATTAACTTCTCGGCAGACCGGATATCACCGCTACGGCAGATCCGCCCGGCAAGGCACATCTGCAATGCCGTCACGTCAAACGATGCAGTTTCGCAACATGCGCCAAACGCAAGCCAAAGCCCCGCGGCACGCACCGCAGACACCATCAGATGCATGAAAAGGGGATTGTGGCGGAGCGAGAGGGATTCGAACCCTCGAGACGGTTCCCCGCCTACACACTTTCCAGGCGTGCGCCTTCGACCACTCGGCCACCGCTCCGTCGCGGCGGATGTATCCGAAAAGCACGACCGGATGCAAGAGGGCAATATCAGCCGCGCGGCGATCATCCAAACCACGTCCGTCGCTTGTCAGCGCCGCGCTGCGCGCATAGGCTTGCCCACCGGGCCCACAGCCCGTGCCGCACCGCCGCATCCCGCCTCCATCCCGAAGGACCCTTCCGCAATGATCGACGACGAGCCGCAGATGAACCCGCCCCTGGCCAATGAGCGCAGGCGCGAGCCGCGGCAACTGACCAATGTGTTGCTGGGGATCATCGCCTTTGCGCTGGTGCTGTTCTTGCTGGTGCAGGCGCGGTTCATCCTGATTTCGCTGGCGATCGCGATCATCCTGTTTTCGCTGACCTCGGAAGCGATCAATGCGATCGGGCGGATGCATATCGGCCCGGTGCGGGTGCCCAGCTGGCTGGCCTCGCTGGTGGCGCTGATGCTGATCGCTGCGGGGCTTTTGACGGCCACCGCGGTCTTGCTGGCACAGGCCAACGAGGTGGTGACGATGATCCTGGCCTATGCGGGCCCCGCGCAGCGCGCGATTGCGGAATTGTTCCGCTGGCTGGGTGCGGATGTCGAGGCGGCGGTGCTGGCCTCGATGCAGAAGATCGAGGTCGCGGGCTATCTCAGCACGCTGGCAGGTCAGGCCTCGAGCCTGCTGTCGGCGGCGGTGCTGATCATCCTGTTCGTGGGCTTTCTGTTTGCTGAACGGATCTGGTTTCAGGCCAAGCTGATCAGCCTGCTGGGCGATGACACCCGCGCACGCCATGTTGCGGGCACGGTGGGGCAGATCATGCGCCGGGTGAACCACTACCTGATGGTCAAGGCGATGGTCTCGGTGGTGACCAGCGCGGCGGTCTATGGCGTGTTCAAATTCGGCGGGTACGAACTCGCGATGCCGGTCGCGGTGCTGACCTTCGCGCTGAACTTCATCCCCTCGATCGGCTCGATCATCGCAACGGTGATCGCGGGTCTCGCCGTCTATATCCTGACACAGGACCCGGCCAGCACGGCGGGTGTGTTCGCGGTCTGCGGGCTGCTGCAATTCGTGATCGGCAATGTGATCGACCCGATGCTGATGGGGCATGCACTGCGGCTGTCCTCTTTCGGCATCATCATCAGCCTTGCGTTCTGGGGCGCGGTCTGGGGCCTTCCGGGGATGTTTCTGGCGGTGCCGATCATGGTGGCCCTGATGATTTCCTGCGCGCAAAGCCCGACGCTGCGTCCGCTGGCGGTGATGCTCTCGCGCGAGGGGCTGCCCGAGGATCCGGCCTGAGCCGACAATGGGGGCCCGCGCACGCGCCGTACTCCTCGGGGCATTTCGGCTTTGTTGACGGGCTTCAACAAAGTGCAAATATCCTCGGGGGGTGAAGGGTCGCAGACCCGAGGGGGCGCGAGCGCCCCCTGCCCGGCCTGAGAATGCGCTCAGCTCAGATGCAGGCTCACACGGCGGTTTTGACGGCCTTTTTTCTCGATCTTGCCCAGTCGCACCGGGCCGATTTCACCCGTGCGGGCCACATGGGTGCCGCCGCAGGGTTGCAGATCGACCTGATCCGCGCCGCCCCCGATACGGATCAGCCGCACCCGACCCTGCCCCACAGGCGGCGCCACGCGCAGGGTTTTCACCAGCCCCGGGTTGGCGGCCAGTTCGGCGTCGGTGATCCAGTCCTCGGTCACCGCCAGATCCCGCGCGATCAGCGCGTTCAGCTGCGCTTCAAGCGCGGCCAGATCTTCGGGCGGCTCGGGCATGTCGAAATCGAGCCGTCCCTTGTCCACGCCGATCTGCCCACCGGTCACGGGCAGCGGGATCACCACCGACAAAAGGTGCAGCGCGGTATGCACACGCATGTGGCGGTGGCGGCGATCCCAGGCCAGCTCCTGACGCACTTGGGTGCCGGGCGGCGGCAGGGCGGCGGGTTCGGCGGGCACCAGAATGATACTGTCACCGTCGCCCTTGACAGCCGTCGCGATTTCCAGCGTGCCGCCGGGCCAACGCAACCACCCAGCATCGCCCGGCTGCCCCCCACCGGTGGGATAGAAGACAGAGCCTGCACAAATCACCCCACCCTCAGAGGTCAGCGCCACGACCCGGGTGTGCAGATCACGCAGGTAAGGCTGACTGCGAAAGATCGGATCCGTACTCACCGGCCATTCCCCTCGTCGCCCTCTTCGGTGCCATCATTGTCCGACAACGTGGTCACACGATAGGCGCCGGGATCACCTGCGGGCAGGGTATAGGCATCAGCGGATGTCGCCGGGGCCTTGGTCGGCGCAGCAGGGGCTGGCGGCGCGGCGGGCGGCTGCGCGATGCGCGGCGACAGGGCCTCGGGGTTGCGCAACCAGATGTCGCGCTGCGCATAGGGGATTTCAAACCCTTCGGCGGCAAAGCGCGCGGCGATCTGGTGGTTCATCTCGGAATGCACGCGCAGCTTGAAATTCACATCCGACAGGATCGTGCGGATTTCAAAATCCAGACTGTCGGCACCAAAGCCGGTGAACAGGACGAACGGTTCGGGCGTCATCATCACCAGCGGATGGGCCTGTGCGATTTCCAGCAAGACCTCGGCCACGCGGCGGGTATCGGTGCCATAGGCCACCCCCACCGGCACGATCAGCCGCCCGGCCTTGTTGCCGCGCGTCCAGTTCGTGACCTGCCCCGAGACCAGATCGGCATTCGGCACGATCACATCCGTGCGGTCAAAGGTCTCGATGATGGTCGAGCGCACCGAGATTGCCTTGACCACGCCTTGCTGGCCGCCGACCTCGATCCAGTCGCCCTCGGAGACCGGACGTTCGATCAGCAGGATGATCCCCGACACGAAGTTCGAGACGATATTTTGCAGGCCGAAACCGATACCGACCGACAGCGCACCTGCGACGATGGCCAAACTGCTCAGGTCAATGCCCGCGGCTGAAATCGCGGCCAGTGCCGCCAGAAAGATGCCGACATAGCCCAACCCCGAGACGATGGCATTCTGGCCGCCCTTGTCGATATTCGTCTTCGGAAGGATCGTGGATTTCAGCGCACTCTGGATCAGCCGTGTCGCGCTGTAGCCCACGCCGAACACCAGCGCGAAGGTCAGAAAGACCGACGGCGAAATCCGCACATCGCCAAACGAGATCCCGGCGCGGAACCGGGTCCACAGCTCGGTAAGATCTTCGACCCGCGCCCCCCAGATCAGCGCCAGCACCGGCAAGGCCGACAGCACCAGAACAAAGCCCGCAATCACCGGAACCAGGGCGTCGCGCGCGCCGCCGTCACGCCGGGTCACGACCTCGTAGAATTCGCCAACGAACCGCTGCAACACGGTCACCATCGCCAGCACCCCGAGCGTGGCAATCGTCGGCCAGGTCAGGGCATCGGCCGCCATCACATAGCCGATCAGCGCCAGCACCGGGGCCACCACCGAAATCACGATCACCGCATTCGACAGCCAGGCCAGCAGCTTGAACCGGAAGGCGACATCCGCATCAGCACCCTTGTGGGTCGCCGCATGACGGCGCAGCAGGTGCCCCAGACGAAACAGGGTCAGCGCCGCAAAAATCAACAGCGGCGCCGAAATCACCGAATAGGCGGCATCGGCGCGCTCGGCCGCTACGGCGGCCTTGTCAGCCCCGACATTCCCGGCCCCGCCAAGATAATCCTGTGCGCGCGGCACGATCCAATAGACCAAAAGGTCATGCAACCCGACCGCGATGCCCAGCGTCAGCGCATGGATGCGGGCCTCTGCGCGCTGCTCGTCGGGCAGGCCGAAGACCCCCAAAATCGTCGCGCTGCGCGGAAACACGCGCCCGCCAAGCCAACCCGCGATCAGCGCGTATAAAAGCGCCCCGGGCAGCAAGGTGAATAAAGACGTCAGAATCGGCCCGAAGAACCCGGTCTTTTGCAGCGCCACCACCAGCAGAAGGGCGCCGCCAAACGGCACGATCACCTGCCCCAGCGACACCAGCCCCGAGGCCAGTTCACGCCCACGCATCTGCGTCTTGACCAGCAACCGATCCGCCAGGCGCCCGATCCAGCGCGGCCCCCGCAACAGCATCAGCCCCGACATCAGAACCAGAAACACGATCAGCGGTGCATTGTTGCGCAGCGTGTCCCAGTTGATCGGCTGGGTGAATCGCCAGACGGTTTCGTCATAGATCCACGCGCCCATCCAGCGAAACAGCGACAGCGCCGCAGGCCAGTTGACCGGGTTGGCCGCCGAGGGTGACAGCCGCAGCAATTTGTCAGCTTGCCGTTCCCGGTTCAGCCGGTCGATGTTGCGGATGATGCTGTCGGCACGGCTGGCGGCCTCGGTCGCGGTCAACGAAGGCGCCTGCAACTTGGCCAGCGTGTCGTTCAATTCGGCGCGACGCTTGGCAACGCTGGGATCTTCGACATCGCCCTCGGCAGGCGCGGCGCCCAGTGCCGCGATCTGGTTTTTCACCGTGGCGATCTGATCGCTGTTGGTGCTTTGCGCGGTGATGAAATCGCTGCGCCATTTGACGATTTCGGCACGCAACTGCGACAGCCGCTCATTCGCGGCGGTGCCCTCGGTCACGCTCTGCTCGACCTCGGTGGCGGTTTTTTCCCAGGTCTTGTAATTCGGCGCGGCGGTATCCTGCGCGGCCAGCGGGGCTGCGAAACACAGCAGAAACGCCAGAAAGCGCAGAACCCGCAGGATCATCCTTCAAACACCTCGGGCACGGCGCGGCCCGGTCCATCCAGCCAGGCAGGCACCGGCAGACCCTTGGCATGCAGGAATTCCGGGTTGAACAATTTCGACTGATAGCGTGTGCCGTAATCGCACAGCACGGTGACGATGGTGTGGCCCGGCCCCATGTCGCGCGCCATCCGAATGGCGCCCGCGACGTTGATGCCGGACGATCCGCCCAGGCACAGGCCTTCCTCGGCCAGCAGGTCAAACACGACGGGCAGCGCCTCGGTGTCGGGCACGCAATAGCTCATGTCCGGGGTAAACCCGTCCAGATTGGCGGTGATCCGACCCTGACCGATCCCCTCGGTGATCGACGAGCCTTCGGATTTCAAAACGCCCGTGGTGTAGAAACTGTGCAGCGCCGCGCCTTCGGGGTCGGCCAGACCGATTTTGACCCCGCGCGGTTGCAGCGACATGCCGGTGCCCGCAAAGGTCCCGCCCGAGCCCACCGCACAGATGAACCCGTCAACCCGGCCCTGCGTCTGATCCCAGATTTCCGGCCCGGTGGTTTCGATATGCGCCTGCCGGTTGGCCACGTTGTCGAACTGATTGGCCCAGATCACACCATTCGGATCTGTTTTCGCCAGTTCCTCGGCCAGACGGCCGGAATAGCGGACATAATTGTTCGGGTTGGAATAGGGCGCCGCCGGAACCTGCACCAATTCGGCGCCCGCCAGCCGCAGCATGTCTTTCTTTTCCTGGCTTTGGGTTTCCGGGATCACGATCACCGTGCGGAACCCCATCGAGGCCCCCACCAGCGCCAGACCGATGCCGGTATTGCCGGCCGTGCCCTCGACAATCGTGCCGCCGGGCTTCAGCTGCCCCTTCGCGATTGCGTCGCGGATAATGAACAGCGCGGCACGATCCTTGATCGACTGGCCGGGGTTCATGAACTCGGCCTTGCCGAGGATCTCGCAGCCGGTCATCTCCGACGCTTTTTTCAGCCGGATCAGCGGCGTGTTGCCCACTGCCGCGGCCAGATCCTTGCATACCAGCATGATGTTCTCCCTCGCGCTTCACGTATGCCCAGACTTAGGCCGCATCGGCGCCCCCCTCAAGCCCCGCCTGCGGGG
>JAQTYE010000122.1 GCA_028749255.1 Paracoccaceae bacterium
GGCCAGTTGCAACGTCGAGCCATCTTTGCCGGCCCTGTCCGCGCGCCCATCCAGCACCGGGGCCAAGGCCAGAGCCAGTTCTTTGCCCAGCTCGACCCCCCACTGATCAAAGCTATTGATGCCAAGAATGACGCCTTCGACGAAAACGCGGTGTTCGTACAGCGCGATGATCCCGCCAAAGATCTCAGGGGTCAGCTTGGGATAGAGCAGCGTCGTCGAGGGCCGCGACCCCGGGAACACGCGGTGCCGGGCCTGGCGCTCCAACTCGGCGCCGTCCAATCCTTTTTTGCGCATGATTTCCGTGGCTTCTGCCAGATCACGCCCCCGCATCAGCGCCTCGGACTGGGCCAGACAATTGGCCACCAGCAACAGGTGCTGATGCGCCAGGTCGGGTTCGTGGCCTTCAGCGGCGAGCATGAATTCGCAAGGCACAACCCGGGTGCCTTGATGGATCAGTTGATAAAACGCGTGTTGGCCATTGGTGCCCGGTTCACCCCAGACCACAGGCCCCGAGTGATACGGCAAATCGGCCCCGTCCATGCTGACGCGCTTGCCGTTACTTTCCATTTCCAGCTGTTGCAGATAGGCAGGCAGCCGCGACAGACGCTGATCGTAGGGCAGCACGGCACGGGTTGTGTAGTCGCAGAACTGATTGTGCCAAAGGCCCACCAGCGCCAGCAAAACGGGCAGGTTTTCGGCAAAGGGCGCCTCGCAGAAATGTGCGTCCATCGCAGCGGCGCCCGCCAGCATCGCGTCGAAATCGTCGGGGCCAATGGCCAGCATCAAGGACAGCCCAATCGGCCCCCACATCGAATAGCGCCCGCCGACCCAATCCTCGAAACCGAACACCCGACTGCCGTCGATCCCGAAAGCTGCGGTTTTCGCGGCGGCGGTCGAAAGCGCCACGAATTGCGCCGCAGGATCGGCCACCGTGCGCGCCATCCAGGCCTTGGCAGTTTCGGCATTGGTCATCGTCTCGATCGTGGTGAAGGTTTTCGAGGCCACCCCCACCAGCGTCGTTTCCCGGCTCAACCCCTTCAGCGTGTCATGGATATGTGCGCCATCGACGTTCGAGACGAAATGCACCCGCGGCCCGTCGTGATAGGGCGCCAGCGCCAGCGTAGCCATCGCGGGCCCCAGATCCGAGCCACCAATGCCAATGTTGACCACATCGGTAATCGCACCGCCCTGCCCGGTATACCGCCCGGCGCGGATGTCGCGCGCAAAGGCCGCCATCCGGGCGTGCGTTTCACGCACCGCGGGCATCACGTCATGGCCATCGACCATCACTTCGGCATCAAGATTGCGCAGCGCAGTATGCAGCACCGCGCGATTTTCGGTCTCGTTGATCTTTTTCCCTGCAAACATCGCGGCGCGTTTTTCGGCCACGCCGTGCTTTTCGGCAAGCCGGATCAGCAGGCTGCGGGCCTTGGCGTCGATATTCGTTTTAGAGTAATCGAACAAAAATCCCGCGAATTCCGCACTGAACTCGGCGGCGCGATTGTCATTTTCGAACAATTCGGTGATGTGCCGCGATTTTACGGCATCGCAATGGTCGCGCAGGTCTTGCCAAATTGTCATGTCAGTCTGCCCAATGAATGGTGGCGTTTTTCAGAACGGTGCGCACCGGGGCCTGCATCTCTGGCAAGGTCGCGGCACGTTCAAGAGCGGCGCGTTTTGCGGCGCCGGTGATCAGAATGTGGGTGTGCATCGCATCACGCAGCACCGGCGCGCTGAGCGTCAGGCGCGGCTCGCCTGCGGCTTTGGCACGCAGGGCCATCAATGGCGGCGCCTCATCAGACAGCGCTTCTGCCAAATGATCGGCCCCCGGAAACAGGCTTGCAGTATGCATATCCTCGCCCATCCCCAAAAGCAAAACGGTGATCGGCAGCACGGTTTCCACACCTTCGGTCAGCTGCGCCAGCACGGCTTCGGGCGTCGCGGCCGGGGCATAGAGCGGCACCAACCGTGCAGCGGATGCCCGCCCCCGCAACAGCCGTTCATGCAGCAAACGGGTGTTCGAGCGCGGGTTGTCCTCGGGCACCCATCGTTCATCGTTCAACAGCACCGCAACCTTTGACCAGTCCAGATCCAGATCGGAGAGGATGTCGAACACCAGCCCCGGCGTCGTGCCGCCCGGCACCGAAAATGTGGCCAATCCCTCAATGTCGATCGCGCGGCGCAATTCCGATGCGATCTGGTCTGCGAGTGCCAGCATCATCAGGTCACGATCCGGGTAAGCCACGAAGTTCATTCACGGATCTCCCGCCAACGGCGACCATCCCGATGCATCAGCATCAGCGCATCCTCAGGCCCGGAAGAGCCGGAATCATAGGGCTGCGGCTTGTCGCCACGCGCTTCCCAACCCGCGATGATCGGGTCGGTCCAGGCCCAGGCCGCCTCGACCTCGTCACCGCGCATGAACAGCGTCTGATTGCCCCGGATAACATCCATGATCAGCCGTTCGTAAGCGTCGGGGATATCGGCCCCCTCTTCCCCCAACGCTTCGGCGAAGGACATATCCAGCGGCACCTGCACCAATCGCATCCCCCCCGGCCCGGGCTCTTTGATCATCATCTTCAGATTCATGCCCTCATTCGGTTGCAACCGGATGACAAGCACGTTCTCGCGCCAGGTTTCGTCGGCCTCGTCAAAGATCGAATGCGGCGGTTCTTTGAAGGTGATCGCAATTTCCGAGGTCCGCGCCCGCAGCCGTTTGCCGGTGCGCAGATAGAACGGCGTGCCAGTCCAGCGCCAGTTCGCAACATGGCACTTCAACGCGACATAGCTTTCGGTGCGGCTGTCGGGGTTTTCGCTATCCTGCAGATAACCGGGCTGGGCCGCATCGCAATCGGTGCCTCGCGGCTTGGTTCCCAGATACTGACCCCGCACGATGTCATGGGCGGCGACTGGCTGCAGCGCACGGATAACTTTCAGCTTTTCATCGCGCACGGCGTCCGGGTCAAAGTGATAGGGCGGCTCCATCGCGATCAGGCACAACAGCTGCATCATGTGGTTTTGCACCATATCGCGCATTGCGCCCGACTTGTCATAATACGACCCGCGCCCGCCTACCCCCACGGTTTCAGCCACGGTAATTTGCACATGATCAACAAACTGGGCGTTCCACAGCGGCTCGAACAGGATATTGGCGAAACGCACCGCCATCAGGTTCTGCACGGTTTCCTTGCCCAGATAATGGTCGATACGATAGATCTGATGCTCTTCGAAATGGGCGGCCAGCGTGGCGTTCAGCGCGCGCGCCGAGGCCAGATCACGCCCGAACGGCTTTTCCACCACAATCCGGCTATCTGCCGTGGCAATACCACGGGCATGCAGCCGCTCTGCGATCGGCCCGAACAGCGCGGGCGCGACCGAAAAGTAAAATGCGTTGACCCGATTGGGCTGCACCAGCGCCTTTAGTGCCGCCCAGCCATCGTCGCCCATCGCATCGACCGCGACATACTCCAGATTGGCCAAAAATGCATCTATCTGCGCCGGATCGCGCTTGGCCGCACCGACATGGTCATCAATCGCCATGCGGACCTGCGCACGAAACGCCTCGGTGTCCATTTCTGAACGCGCCGCGCCAATGATCCGCGCCCCCTCGGGGATCTGGCCCGCGAAAAAGCGCCGATAGAGGCCGGGCAAAATCTTGCGGGTCGCCAAATCGCCCGTGGCACCAAACACCACCAGATCGAAAGCATCGACCGGAATAACGCGCGAAACCATGTGGCACTCCGTTGTTAGCGCTAACGCGGGCGTTCTAGCCCCAGCACCGATGAAAGTCTAGCCTGCGGCGCGGGCAGGGCCAAGCAAATGCGCACAGGCTCACGCGTCCTTGCGCAAAAACTCCCGAAGCGCCTGAAGATCCGGCAAGATTTCCTCGGCAAAACCGCAGGCAAAAGACTCGAACGCATCCCGTGTTTCGGGCGGAACAGACAGCACAACGCGCAACCCCGCCTCGAGCCCTTGCCCGATCAGCGGTCGCACGCCGCGCCCGGCGGCCTCTTGCTTGCCGAATTTATTCAAGATCAGCACGGTTCCCGGCGCAGCCTGCGCAATCGCGCGCGCGGTATCAGCCACCGCCTGTTCAAGCGCGCCCGCATCCAGCGTGCAGCCGTCGGCACCGGGGCCAAGATCTTGCGAAATTGGCACAATCTTGTCAGCGGGCAACAAGCGCAGCTGCATTTCACAGGCACGCGCGGCAGGCAGTTCGTCGCGCACCATCGCCACCACCGGCAGGCCCGTCAAAAACCGTTCCGCCGCCAGATCGGCCAGCAACGCATCGGCGCGCCCGCGTTCGACGCAGGTCAAAAATCCCAGCATCAGCCCAATGCCTTTCCCAACCGCGGCAGTTTCGCCCGTTTCAACAGCGCGCGCAGCGGCTGCGGCTGGCCCGACAGGCGTTCGGCCTCGGCGCGCACGGCCTCGACCACCGCGCCAACCTCGGCCGGATGATCCGAACAGAGCTGCCACAAAAACCCGTCCGGGTCGCGCCGATCAAGGCCTTCGCCCGCCAGCACGCCGCGCGGAAAATCGACCGCGTTAAAGGTTATGATCGCCTCGGCCCCGCCCGCAATCGCCGCCGCCAGAACGTGGATGTCATTGTCGTCGGGCAGATGCAGCCGCGCTTCCAGGCCCGCCCGGGGCGCCACGCAGGACTGCGGAAATTGCGCTTTCAAAACCGCGATCTGGCCGCGCGCCAATGCCTCATCCGCGGGGCCGAAGCGGCGCACCGCACGGGCCCATTCTTCCAATATGCGTTCGGACCACAGCGGTGTATAGAGCCCCGCGCGGGCCACGCCGATCAAGATTTCGCGCAGCACCGTGGGCACCAGCACACAGGCGTCGAGCACCACTTTGATCGGCGCGCCAGACATCAGTCGAGTCGGAAGAACAGCGCTTTGAGATAGGCCGTTTCCGCCAGTTGCGGCAGCATCGGATGGTCGGCCCCCGCATAGCCCGTGTGCAACAGCTGGCTGCGCCGCCCGCCACGCCCGATCCCCCGTGCCGAAGAATTGCGGAACTGCGTCAAATCGGCGGCATGCGAACACGAACACAGGGCCAGATAACCGCCCGGTGCCACCAGAGGTGCGGCCAGACGCGCCACGCGTTCATAAGCGCGCAAGCCCGCCTGCAGGGCCTGCTTGTTCGGCGCGAAAGCCGGCGGATCACAAATCACCAGATCGAATTGCGCACCCTCGGCAGCCAAGGCTTCAAGCGTGGCGAACGCGTCACCCTGCCGGGTGGTGAAGCGGGCCTCCATGCCCATCGCGGCCGCACCCTGCCCGGCCAGATCCAGCGCCGGACCCGAGGCATCAACCGCCAGCGCGCTTTCGGCGCCACTGGCCAGTGCAGCCAGCGCGAACCCGCCGACGTGGCTGAACACATCCAGCACCCGCGCCCCTTTCGCCAGGCGCGCCGCAAAGGCATGGTTCGGGCGCTGGTCGAAAAACAGGCCCGTCTTCTGCCCGCCCAAAACATCGGCCATATAGGTCGCACCGTTCATCGACACCGCGACCGGGCCCGTGACCGCACCTTGCAACACCACGGTTTCCTCGGGCAAGCCTTCAAGCCCGCGCGCACGCCCCGCGCCGTTCTTGACGATGGTCTGAACGCCGGTCACCTCGGCCAGGGCGGCGGCCAGATCGTCGATCATCGCCTCGGCCCAGGCGGCGTTGGGCTGGATCACCGCCAGATCGCCGAAGCGGTCGATGATGACGCCCGGCAGGCCATCGGCCTCGGCGTGGACCAGCCGGTAGAAAGGTTCGTCAAACAGCCGCGCGCGCAGCTCTTGCGCATGGGCGATGCGGGCAGCGATCCAGGCGCGGTCAATCTCGGCCTCGGCGTCGCGATCCAGCACCCGGGCGATGATTTTCGACTTGGTGTTGATCGTCACCGTCGCCATCGGGCGGCGCGCATCGTCTTCCAGCGTGCAGATTGTGCCCGCCGCCAACGCTTGGGTACGCCGGTCGGTCACCAGCTCGTCGGCATAGACCCAAGGGAAGCCGTGCCGGATCGCCCGGGCCTCGGCCTTGGGGCGCAGCCGCACGACGGGGCGGTGTCCGGTGGGTTCGGCGGTATCTTCGGCAATAATGTCTGACATCGGTGGGCCTCAAACCAAAAGGGGGCGTTGTCGCCCCCTCTACCCCGTTCGCGTGTCAGGTGAAAGCTTTGACTACTGCGCGGGTGTTTGCGCAGGAGCGGGCGTCAGCAACGAGATCTGCTCGGCCATCGGCGCTTGCAGAACCGAAACAGGCGTCAACAGGTCCGCACGGATCGCATCCGTCAGAAATTGCGTCACCACAACTTTCTGGGTCAGACCGCGTTGTTCTTCCTCCAGCGCCTTTTGCCCGCCCGAGGCCGGATGCGACGCGTCGATCAGATGCGGCGCGACCAGCACGGCGCCGGTTTCGGCATCCAGAACGCTGATCTTGAATTTCATGCTGTAGCTGCCACCAAAGGTGTAGCGGGTCTTTTCGGTCAACGCGTGGAACCGCACCACTTCGATATCAACCAGGACCGGGCGGCCCTCGCTCATCGTACGGGTCGCGCGACCTGCCGCCTCGGTGAACAGCGCGGACACCTGTGCGTAGCGGTCACCGCGCGCGTCGCCGCGCCAGACGATATCAGCAATCGGGTAATACAGGTTCGCCTCGGATACATGCAGCGTGCGCGGCACCGACACCCGCACCGAACGCACATCATAAAGCGGCGTGGACAGAACCGTATCTTCGGCCCCCACGGTGATTTCCGCCAAGGGTGTCACATCGGTCGCCCCGCGCGAAGCAGGTTCAATGTCGGCGCACCCGGCGAGCAGCGCAAGGGCAGCGAAAAGGGCGATCATACGGGTCGGTTTCATAACGTGTATCTCCGGCAGAGCCATCCTGACAGGCTGGAAGATGCCCCTCGAATGTGGCAAAAAAGGGTTAACACTGGCGCAATTCTGCGGAGAAGCGCTTGCCTCCGCGTCACGTGCCGCCCATTTTTGTGTATTGCTACCCGGTTGATTTGTTAGCGCTAACAGTATAAGACCCGCCTCGCTGCCCCGCAGCAGATATTTTCCGCAGACGAAAGCCCGCCATGACCCAGATCCCCGCCCCGTTGAACGCCACGATTGCCCGCGTCACCGATCAGATCCGGGCGCGCTCGCACGCAACGCGGGCGGCCTATCTGGCGCGGATCAAGGCGGCAGCACAGGCTGGCCCCGCACGCGCGCATCTGAGCTGCGGAAATCAGGCCCATGCCTATGCCGCGATGGGCGCCGATCAGACCCCGCTGGCCGAGGGCCGCGCCCCCAATATCGGTATCGTCACCGCCTATAATGACATGCTGTCCGCGCATCAGCCCTATGAAACCTATCCCGCGCTGATCCGTGACGCGCTGCACGCGATGGGGGCCACCGCGCAGGTCGCGGGCGGCGTGCCCGCGATGTGCGATGGCGTGACGCAGGGCCAGCCGGGGATGGAGCTGAGCCTGTTTTCGCGCGATGTGATCGCGCTGGCGGCGGGGGTGGCGCTGTCGCACAACACCTTTGATGCGGCGCTCTATCTGGGGGTCTGTGACAAGATCGTGCCCGGGCTGGTGATGGCGGCGGCGACGTTTGGCCATATTCCGGCGGTGTTTCTGCCTGCGGGGCCGATGACCTCGGGCCTGCCCAACGATGAAAAAGCCAAGGTGCGCCAGCAATTTGCCACCGGAGAGGTCGGGCGTGACGCGCTGATGGCGGCCGAGATGGCCAGCTATCATGGCCCCGGCACCTGCACCTTCTACGGCACCGCCAATACCAACCAGATGCTGATGGAAATCATGGGCCTGCATCTGCCGGGCGCCAGTTTTGTCAACCCCGGCACCGATCTGCGCCACGCCCTGACCGTGGCGGGTGCGAGGCGCGCCGCTGAAATCACCGCACTGGGCAATGATTTCCGCCCGGCGGGCGAGATCCTCGACGAGCGCGCCTTCGTCAATGGGCTGGTGGGTCTGATGGCCACCGGCGGCTCTACCAATCTGGTGCTGCACATGCCCGCAATGGCCCGTGCCGCCGGGATCGTTCTGGATCTGGCCGATTTCGACGCGATTTCCGATGTAGTACCGCTGATGGCCAAGGTCTATCCCAACGGTCTGGCCGATGTGAACCATTTCCATGCGGCGGGCGGGATGCAATTCCTGATCCGCAACCTTCTGGGCGCGGGGCTTTTGCACGCGGATGCGAAAACCATCACCGGCAGCGGCCTCTCAGCCTATGTGCAGGAACCCAAGCTGCGCGACGGCACCCTGGCGTGGGAAGACGGCCCCGAGGCCAGCCTGAACGACAAGATCCTGCGCCCCGCCGCCACGCCCTTCGCCCCCTCGGGCGGGTTGCGTCAGCTAGAAGGCAATCTGGGGCGCGGCGTCATCAAGATCTCGGCCGTGGCCCCTGAACACCGCCTGGTCGAGGCGCCAGTGCGCATTTTCCACGATCAGGCCGATGTCAAAGCCGCCTTCCAGCGCGGCGAATTCACCACCGACACTGTGGTTGTCGTCCGCTTCCAGGGCCCGCGCGCCAATGGCATGCCCGAGCTGCATTCGCTCACCCCCACGCTGTCGGTGTTGCAGGGCCGCGGCCTCAAGGTCGCGCTGGTGACCGACGGGCGGATGTCGGGGGCCAGCGGCAAGGTGCCCGCCGCCATCCACGTCAGTCCCGAGGCCGCCTGCGCCGGCCCGCTGGCGCGGCTGATCGACGGCGATATCGTGCGGCTCGATGCGGTCGCGGGCACCCTGACCTGCCTGACCCAAGGGTTCGAGGCCCGCAGCCCAGTGGCAGCCGATCTGTCAGCCAATGCCCATGGCCTGGGTCGCGAATTGTTCGAGGCGTTTCGCCGCAATGTCGGCCCCGCCACCGATGGCGCGGCCGTGGTCGTTTGAATTCTTGCCTCCGGCGGGGGAGTATTTATGCCAAGAAGAAATACCGAGGCTTCTTCTTGGTTCAAATACTCCCCCGCCGGAGGCGTCCCTCCCCGCCGCCCCGCGCGGCCTACATATGAGGTCCCCATGACCCCCGCCGATCAATCCGCCGCCGCCCGCAAGATCTGCCATCTCGCCCCGATCATTCCGGTGATCGTGGTGAAGGACGTGGCCCATGCCGAACCGCTGGCGCGCGCACTGGTGGCGGGCGGGTTGCCCGCGCTGGAGGTCACGCTGCGCACGCCCTGCGCGCTTGATGCGATCCGGGCGATGGCAGGGGTTGCCGGTGGGGTTGTGGGCGCGGGCACGCTGATTACCCCTGCGGATGTGCGGGCGGCCAAAGCGGCAGGTGCGCAATTCGGGGTTTCCCCCGGCGCCACCGACGCCTTGTTGCGTGCCTGCGAGGACGAAGACCTGCCGCTGCTGCCAGGGGCCGCCACCGCGACCGAGGCAATGGTGCTGTTGGAGCGCGGCTATAGCGTGCAGAAGTTTTTTCCCGCCGAGGCGTCAGGCGGAGTGCCCGCACTGAAGGCCATCGGCGCGCCGCTGCCGCAGATCTCGTTCTGCCCGACAGGCGGGGTCAGCGTGCAAAACGCCCCCAGCTATCTGGCGCTGGCCAATGTGTTATGCGCAGGCGGCAGCTGGGTTGCGCCCGACGCGATGGTTCAGGCGGGCGATTGGGCGGGGATTACGGCGCTGGCCCGCGCTGCTGCCGCTCTGCCGCGCTGAGGTCTCAGGCGCCCGGAGAGAAGCGCGCCGCGCGCCCCCCACGCCGGGTGCCCGACGCATCGGCGCGCGACAGGCCTTCGGTCAGTACAGCACTCATCGGATGTTCGGGTGCACCGTCATAGGTCGCCAGAACCACCCGCATCGCCTCGCGCGCATCAACGCCGATACTCAGGCTCAGCGCCCAGTCCATGAAGATCGAGCGGCATTCGGCGTCGCCGATCCCCTCGATCCGATAGCTTTCCCGGATCAGACCCTTCGGGTCAGCCACGCTCAAATCCATCAGTTTCCTCGCCATGTTACCCCAGCGCCTGTTCCACAATCGCCGCGACCTCTGATGTGGTGCGCGACAGCCGCGCGGCAAGGGCCTCCAGATCATCTTCCCCCGCCTCGCGCAGCAGGAAGGCCCGTCCACCTTCGCCGATCACCGCCATATCCAAGGGCTTGTCGGTCAGCAACCGCCCACCCGCCTGCAACCGCCACAAGAACCGATAGGCCGAGGCCAGCAGCTCGGCCTGCTCCGTGCTGATGAACCCGCCGCGCGGGCCAACGCGCAGTTGCGGCTCGACCCGGCGCGCCGGATCGCCCGCGCGCAGCGCGAAGCTCTGCGCCAGCAGTTCGATATCCTGCAATCGGCCCGGACCGATCTTTGCCTCCCACGCGCCATCGGGGGCCTTCGCGGCAAAGATCCGCGCGCGCATCTCGGCCAGATCGGACATCACCTGCGCGCCCGTGCCCTTGGCCGCCAGCACCGCGCGGCGCACCGCCTCGACATCTGCGGCAAGCCCGGCATCGCCCGCAACGGCGCGCGCACGGGTCAGCGCCAGATGCTCCCAGGTCCAGGCCTCGTCCATCTGATAACTGCGGAACGCATCGAGCGACACCGCCACCGGCCCCTGCCGCCCCGAGGGCCGCAGCCGCATATCGACCTCGTAAAGCCGCCCTTCGGGCATCGGCGCGGTCAGCGCGGTAATCAGCGCCTGCGTCAGCCGTGCGAAATAGGCCCGTGTCGCCAAAGGCTTGCGGCCCTCGGACTGTTCGGCCCCCTGCGCATCATAGATCACGATCAAATCCAGATCCGAAGAGGCGTTCAGCCGCTCGGCCCCAAGGGATCCCATCCCCAGAACCACCGCGCCGCGCCCCGGAGGCGCCCCGTGTTTTTGCGCAAATTCGGCGACCACCTCGGGCCAGAGCCCGGACACCGCCACCCCCGCCACATCGGCATACTGGCGCGCAACCTCGGAGGCATCGGCCAGCCCGCGCAGGTGGTGCACCCCAACCCGGAAGCGCCATTCCTTGGCCCACCGCCGCGCGGCGTCCAGTTTCTTTTCGTAATCCGGCGCGGCCTGCAACGCCGCCGCCAGACTGGTGCCCAGCCCGTCGGGCCCCGGCCAGGGCGCAAAGAACGCCCCCCCCAAAACCGCATCCAGAACGCCCGCATTGCGCGCCAGATGCTCCGCAAGCCCCGGCGCAGTGGCACAGATATCGACGATCAGCTCGACCAGTTGCGTATTCGCTTCGAACAGCGAAAACAGCTGCACCCCGGCGGGCAGGCGACTGAGGAAGCCGTCGAACTGGCGCAGCGCCTCTTCGGGATTGGCGGCGCGTTGCAACAGGCGCAGCACCTCGGGTTCGACCCGGCGAAAAATCCCGCGCGCCCGGTCCGAGCGCAGACAGGGATAACTGCGCCACCCATCGACGATACGCTGCGCGCCTTCGGACAGATCGGGCGCTTCGACGGTTTCGCCCGGAGCGAAAAACGCGCCGGTCAGCGCCTCGACCCGTTCCAGCCGCCCCAGCAGGCGCGCGCGCCAGGCCTGCACATCGCCCT
>JAQTYE010000240.1 GCA_028749255.1 Paracoccaceae bacterium
GGCCTTGCCGACCTCTTCCTGCGTCACGTTGCGGCGCAGCGGCGAGTTCAGTTCGTTCCACTTCATGATATAGCGGAAATCGCCGATGCCGCTGGCGGCCAGCGTCTTGATCGGGCCCGCCGAGATCGCGTTGCAGCGGATGCCGATTTTGCCCAGATCCTCGGCGATATATTTCACGGATGCTTCCAGCGCGGCCTTGGCGACACCCATCACATTATAGTGCGGCATCACCTGTTCGGCGCCGTAATAGGTCAGCGTCAGCAGGCTGCCGCCGTTGGGCATCATTGCGGCGGCGCGCGCGCAGATCGCGGTGAAGGAATAGACCGAGATGTCCATCGTCATTGTGAAGTTGCCACGCGAGGTGTCAACATAGCGGCCGCGCAGTTCGTTCTTGTCAGAGAAACCGATCGCATGCACCACGAAGTCGATCGTGCCCCATTCCGCCTTCAACCCGTCAAACAAGGCGTCCATGCTGGCTTCGTCGGCAACATCGCATTCGAACAGCAAGGGGGTGCCCAGGCTTGCGGCCAGCGGCTCGACCCGTTTTTTCAACGCCTCGCCCTGATACGAAAATGCCAGCTCCGCGCCCGCATCGGCACAGGCCTTGGCAATGCCCCAGGCGATGGATTTATCATTCGCCAGGCCCATGATCAGACCGCGTTTTCCCGCCATCAGGTTATTTGACATCTGGGATTTCCCTCGCTTCCCTCTGGTAAGTGCGCAAGCATTAGGCGAAAGCTTGATTGGCATCAAGGCCACCGGCCTGCTTCTGTGCTAACGATCAGTTGCAGGTCAGAGGGAGGCATGGACCACGCGACAGGAGGCAGTATGAGCGACAGAACCGGGATTTTCGCGGGTGATGACCCGTTCGCCATCGCGCAGGCATGGCTGAGCGACGCCGAGGCGAGCGAGATCAACGACCCCAACGCGATTGCGCTGGCGACGGTGGATTCCGACGGCTTGCCGAATGTGCGGATGGTCTTGCTGAAAGAGATCGAAGGGCAGGGGGCGCCGTCGGGTGGGGCCTTTGTCTTTTATACCAACTACACCTCGGCCAAGGGCCGGGAGATCGAAGCCGCGGGCAAGGCGGCCTTCGTGCTGCATTGGAAATCGTTGCGCCGACAGATCCGGGTGCGGGGGCTGTGCACGCGCGAAGAGGGGCCGCAGGCCGATGCCTATTATGCGTCGCGGTCGATCAAGTCGCGCTTGGGGGCCTGGGCGTCGCACCAAAGTCAGCCGCTGGCTTCGCGCACCTCTTTGATGGCCGAGGTTGCCCGGGTGACCGCCAGTCACGGCCCGAGCCCGAAACGGCCACCGTTCTGGGGGGGTATTCGGATCACGCCGCTGGAGATTGAATTCTGGGCGGATGGGGCATTCCGATTGCATGATCGGTTTCGGTGGACCCGCCCGAATGCCAGTGCAGCATGGGAAATCACGCGGCTGAACCCGTAGATTTCACGCTTCGTGAATTAAATAGGTATGGAAAACCTTACTTTTTGCACTTGAATCCAGACCTCTTCGTGTGAGACTTGGTCATGCACCTCGCGTGTTTCGCGGCAAGACAATGGCCGCGATGCCATTAACGGAAGAATGAGATGGAAGACGCACAGATCGATTTGCGGCAGGTCACGGGTCGGGTTAAGTGGTTCGACCCTGGCAAGGGGTTCGGCTTCATTCTCGATACCGAGGGCGGCCCCGATATTCTGCTGCACGCTAACGTCCTGCGTAATTTCGGCCAGGGGTCGGTTGCGGATAATGCCGGAATCACGGTTACGGTGCAGGTGACCCCGCGCGGTGCGCAGGCGGTCGAGGTTCTGGAAATTGCCCCCCCTGAAGGCGAAACGATGCGCCCGGCGCCGATCGAGGATCTGGGCGACAGCGACCCGGCCGAAATCGCCGCGCTGCCGCTGGAGCCTGCACGGGTGAAATGGTTCGACAAGGTCAAAGGCTTTGGTTTTGCAAATGTTTTTGGCCGTCCCGAGGATGTGTTCATTCATATCGAAGTGCTGCGGCGGTCGGGTTTTGCCGATCTTGGCCCGGGCGAGGCGGTCTGCCTGCGGGTGATCGAAGGCAAGCGTGGCCGGATGGCGGCGCAGGTGGTGTCATGGGAAACGGCCTTGCGCGAGGCGCGCTGAGCGCGCTGCTCTGGGTCGGTTTTGGCCTGCACGATGCACAGGCTGCGGCTTGCCGCGCTGATCTGGCATTGTTTTCCCTGCCGCGGGGCGGAGAGGCGCGGTTCACCGTTGAGGTCGCCGACACGCCTGCGGAGCGCGCCCAGGGCCTGATGGCGCGCAAATCGCTGCCCGCCAGTGCGGGAATGCTGTTTGTTTATGACAGTGAGCGCGAGGTCGCGTTCTGGATGAAAAACACGCTCATTCCGCTGGATATGATCTTTATTGATGCGACCGGAGCCGTGGTCGCGGTGCATGAAAACGCCGTGCCGCTGGACGAAACGCCGATTCCCTCGGGGGCGCCAGTGCAAATTGTGCTGGAAATTCGGGGAGGATTGGCGCGCAAGATTGGCTTGGTGCCCGGCGCGCATCTTGCGCATCCTGCGATTGACCCTGCGCGCGCGCTGCTGCCTTGTGACTAAGGGCTTTCCCTTGGCGGTCTGCCCGGTTAGGAAGGGGCATCGGGGTGTTTTTGCCTGATCGCACGGGCTGTGTTCTTGGCCATGCGGTTGAAAAATCACAACGATAGCAGGCATTTGAATTTCTGGATCCTGGACGTAAGCCGTTTGCATGGCGCAGGATCCGACGTTAAAAGGCCACGAGTCAGCCCGTAGCGCAGTCTGGTAGCGCGTTGGTTTTGGGTACCAAAGGCCGTGAGTTCGAATCTCACC
>JAQTYE010000241.1 GCA_028749255.1 Paracoccaceae bacterium
GACTGCGCCGCCACGCGTCGGTCGCCATCGGTGGACAGGTAGTTCGGCGCGATCACCGGATGGGTCCGGCAATCGGGCCCGTTCAGATGCACTGAGCCGCGACTTTCCGGTCGCAGGTTGCATACGCTGGCGGTCATCGCCGGGAACGGGTGCACCGCGTCACCGAACTT
Source organism: Paracoccaceae bacterium (assembly GCA_028749255.1). Lineage (GTDB taxonomy): Bacteria > Pseudomonadota > Alphaproteobacteria > Rhodobacterales > Rhodobacteraceae > Rhodobacter. Next base: position 171 of record JAQTYE010000241.1, read on the forward strand.
GTCCAGGCTGACCGGCTGGATGTGATATTCAAGATCGGCGCTGTCCTTTTCCGGGAAAGAGCGCGTGAAAATCCCCGCCTGGCTGGGCGACATCGACATCGGCCCGCTGCGGAAGGCCGCATATTCCAACCCGATCTTCGCCTTGCCCCACAATGAATTCGCCATCGTGTTCAGCGTTTTGACGCCTTGCACCTTGTAGATCAGCCGCAATTGCAGATGGTCTTGCAGGTTCTCGCCCACGCCGGGCGCCTCCAGGACAGGGGCAATGCCATTGGCGGCCAGAACGGCGCCCTGGCCGATGCCTGACAGTTCCAGAATATGCGGGCTGCCCACTGCGCCCGCGGCCAGCACGACCTCGCCCGCCGCCGCCTCGAAGGGGGCATTGTCTTGCAGATACCGCAGGCCGGTCACGCGGCCCTCGACGATCAGCAGTCGTTCGACCTGCGCACCAGTCACCACCCGCAGGTTGGGACGTTTGATAACCGGTTTCAGAAACGCTGTCGCCGCCGACCAGCGCCAGCCGTTCTTTTGCGTCACATGGAAATAGCCACCGCCCGCATTGTCGCCACGGTTGAAATCGTCGGTGCGCGGAATGCCCGCCTGCTCGGCCGCATCCAGAAATGCATCCAGCACGTCCCAGCGCACCCGGGCCTGTTCGACCCGCAATTCGCCGCCCGCACCGTGCAGATCGTCGGAGCCCCGAAAGAAGTCTTCCTGACGGCGAAACAGCGGCAGCACATCATCCCAGCCCCAGCCGGTGCAGCCCGCCTGGGCCCAGATGTCATAATCACGCGCCTGACCGCGCATGTAGATCATGCCATTGATCGCGGAACAGCCGCCCAGGATCCGCCCACGCGGATAGCTCAGCGACCGCCCGTTCAGCCCGGCGTCCGGCGCGGTCTTGAACCCCCAGTCGGTGCGCGGATTGCCGATGCAATACAGATAGCCCACCGGAATATGCACCCAGTGGTAATTGTCCGCGCCCCCGGCCTCGAGCAACAGCACCCGGTTCTTCGGATCGGCCGACAGCCGATTTGCCAGAACACAGCCCGCGCTGCCCGCGCCGACCACGATATAATCGTAGCGATCCATCAAGTCCCCCGTCGGTTCAAAACGACGGGCTCCTCCCTGCCGCTTTGACGTTCTATAGGTGTAACCCGCCGCGCCACCGCTGCCATATAGACAATTTTGCAAAGCGCCCTTTGCGAAACCGGGCGAATGCAGGTGCAGCGAAGACGGTCGGGCTTGCATCCCCCGGGACACGCGGCTTTGATGTCGCGGCCTGAAATGGAGATCCCCGATGCAGTTCACCCTTGCCGAGCTGGAGACCGCCGCCGATCTGGTGCACCGCGCCCATCCGGCCACGCCGCAATACCATTGGCCGCAGCTTTCGGCGGCGCTTGGGGCCGAGGTCTGGGTCAAGCATGAAAACCACGGGCCGACGGGCGCGTTCAAGGCGCGCGGCGGGATCACGTTTATCGACTGGCTGACCCGCACCCATCCCGACTGCCCCGGCATCATCACCGCCACCCGCGGCAACCACGGCCAGTCCCAGGCGCGGGCGGCCACCGCCGCCGGGCTGCGCGCGGTGGTCTATGTGCCGCTGGGCAATTCGCCCGAGAAAAATGCCGCGATGCGGGCCTTTGGCGCCGAGTTGCGCGAACATGGCAGCGATTTTGATGCCGCCCGCGAAGAGGCGATGCGGATGGCCGAAGCAGAGGGGTTGATGCCGGTGCCGCCGTTCCACCGCGAACTGGTGCGCGGAGTGGCGAGCTATGGGCTCGAATTTTTCCGCGCGGCGCCGCCGCTGGATGTGGTCTATGTACCGATCGGCTGTGGCTCGGGTATCTGCGGCACGATCGCGGCACGTGATGCGCTGGGGCTGAGCACGCAGATTGTCGGCGTGGTGGCGACCGGTGCGCCGACCGCGAAACTGTCGTTCGAGGCAGGCCGCCCGGTGCCCAGTGACAGTGCGATCACCTTTGCCGACGGTCTGGCGGTGCGGGTGCCGGTGCCGGACGCCCTGGCGATCTATTCCAAGGACGCGGCGCGGATCGTCGCGGTCGGCGATGATGCAATCGCGCGGGCTGCACGGCTCTATTTCACGGCCACACATAATGTCGCCGAAGGGGCCGGGGCCGCCGCATTGGCCGCAGCCCAGCAGGAAGCCGCCCAGAACCAGGGGCGCCGTGTGGGGGTGATTTTGTCGGGCGGCAATCTGGACGCCGGAGCTTTTGCGCAGATCCTGACCGGGAACACGCCAATTCCGGCCTAAACGTCACAAAACTGTCACGTCTCCGGCGTAGACCCCTGCGTCAACCTGCCATAGTCTGACGCCTAGCCTGTATTTTCAGGCCCAATCGAAGGCCCCGCATGAAGATGGAGACCAAGATCGCCCTGCTGAAAGCAGCCGAGGGGGTAACCCCGGCGCAATTTGCGGCCCTGTGCACCCGGCACAAGGCAGGACGGATCGAGGTGCTTTTGATTACCTCGCGCGACACCCGGCGCTGGGTGCTGCCCAAGGGCTGGCCAATGCCCGGCCATGCGGGTGCCGAAACCGCGGTGATGGAGGCCTGGGAAGAGGCTGGGGTGCAGGGCTCGATCACGGGCCCTGCCGTTGGCACCTATATCTATAACAAGGTTATGGCACCGGGGCGCGCCCTGCCCTGCC
>JAQTYE010000123.1 GCA_028749255.1 Paracoccaceae bacterium
CGGTTGGCGGATGGTGGCCTTCACCAGCTATGATTCGGTGCGCGAACGGGTGAATGCCGTTCTGGCGATGGAGATCATGGGCTTTGCCATTGTGTTGGCGGGGGCGTTTTACCTGCTGTCACGGCGGGCACGGGTGCAATCGGCGGCCTACCGGCGGGAATCGGTGGAACTGCGAGCGCTGAACGCGCGGCTGTCGCGCGAGATTGCCGAACGCGAGCGGGTGCAGAAGGATCTGGCGGTGGCCGAGCAGACGCTGGCGCAATCGTCCAAACTGGCCGCTTTGGGCGAGATGTCGGCCGCGGTCAGTCACGAGCTGAACCAGCCGCTGGCCGCGATGAAAACCTATCTGGCGGGGGCGCGGCTGTTGTTGCAGCGCGCGCGCACCGAAGAAGCGCTGTCGTCGTTTCAGCGGATCGACGACCTGATCGAACGGATGGGCGCGATTACCCGGCAGTTGAAATCCTATGCCCGCAAGGGCGGCGAGGCGTTCGAACCCGTCGATCTGCGCGCCGCGATCAGTTCGGCGCTGGCGATGATGGAGCCGCAGCTGCGTGCCCGCACAGTGCATATCTCGCGGGTGCTGGCGCGGGGTCCGGTGATGGTGATGGCTGACCGGATCAGGCTGGAGCAGGTCATCATCAACCTGCTGCGCAACGCGCTGGATGCTACAAAAAACGTGGCGGACCCGCAAATCGAGATCTTGCTGACGGCGGGCGAAACGGCGGTGCTGAGCCTGCGCGACAATGGCCCCGGCATCACCGATCTGGATAAATTGTTCGAGCCGTTCTGGACCACCAAGAAACCCGGCGAAGGCACCGGGCTCGGGCTGGCCATTTCGTCCTCGATCGTAAGTGATTTTGGCGGTCGGCTGACCGCCTATAATGCCGAAAACAGTGGGGCTGTGTTCGAAATGCAGCTGCCGCTGATTGCGGCGCAGGACAAATCGACCGGCAAACCCGGCATCAGAGCAGCGGAGTAGAACATGGCACGGATGATGAAAGTGGCGATCGTCGATGACGAGGAAGACATGCGCCAGTCGGTCAGCCAGTGGCTGGCACTTTCGGGGTTTGACACCGAAACCTATGCCTGCGCGGAAGATGCGTTGAAGGTGATCGGCGTTGATTGGCCCGGCGTGGTGATTTCCGATATTCGGATGCCCGGCATGGACGGCATGGCGTTTCTGAAACGGCTGATGGGGCTGGACAGCGGGCTGCCGGTGATCATGATCACCGGCCATGGCGATGTGCCGATGGCGGTCGAGGCGATGCGTCTGGGCGCGATGGATTTCATGGAGAAGCCCTTCAACCCCGACCGGATGACCGAATTGGCGAAACGCGCGACGCAGGCGCGGCGGATGACGCTGGACAACCGCGCCTTGCGCCGTGATCTGGCCGAAGGCGCGCAGGTGATGGGCAAGCTGATCGGCACCTCGGCCCCGATGGAGCGGTTGCGCGAAGATATCCTTGATCTCAGCCAGGCGGATGGTCACGTGCTGATCGACGGCGAAACCGGCACCGGCAAGACGCTGGTTGCGCACGCGTTGCACGCCACCGGGCCGCGGGCGGGCAAGAAATTCACCGTGGTCTCTTGTGCGGCCTACGCCGAAGAGGCGCTGGCGGCCAAGCTGTTTGGTCCGGTCGAAGAGGGGGGGGCGCTGCCCCTGGTTGAAGAAGCGCGGGGCGGCACGCTGTGTCTTGAGGATATCGAAGCCCTGAGCATGTCACTTCAGGCGCGGCTGCTGCAGTTCATCAACGATCAGGGCACGCCGGCGGAAACCCGGGTCATCGCGATCTGCAACGCCCATGGCGAGGGGCGCACGGTCGAAGATGCGCTGCGCCCGGATCTGTTTTTCCGCTTGGCCGCGCTGAAAATCACCCTGCCGCCGCTGCGTGCGCGGGGCGAGGATATTTTGACGCTGTTCACCCGGATGTCAGAGCAATTTTCCGAAGAATACGGCTGTGACGCCCCCGAGGTCACCGCCCAAGAGGCGGCCCAGCTGCTGCAGGCGCCCTGGCCGGGCAATGTGCGCCAGCTGATCAACGTGGCCGAGCGCGCCGTGCTGCAATCGCGCCGCGGTTCGGGCTCGATCGCGTCTTTGCTGATGGCGGATAACGAAGAGGCCGGCCCGGCGATGACCACCGAAGGCAAGCCGCTGAAGGAATATGTCGAAAGCTTCGAGAAAATGCTGATCGACAATACGATGCGGCGCCACAAGGGGGCGATCACGGCGGTGATGGAGGAACTGTGCCTGCCGCGCCGGACGTTGAACGAGAAAATGGCGAAATACGGGTTGAGCCGCTCGGACTATATCTGAGCGCACTGGCGTGTGGCCGGGCGGGCGGGGCGCCTCCCTCGGGCTGACACGCTCGCCCTTTGGCAATATTTGCACTTTGTTGAAACGGCCATGGCTTCAACAAAGCGCAAATATCCCGGGGGTGAATGGCCGCAGGCCAGAGGGGGCAGCGCCCCCTGCGCCCGAAGGGTGGGGCAGTCGGGCGTTAACTTTTGCTTTACGAAAAACAGATTGTGTTTGGGCGGATGGCGGGTCTATTGTCGTCTGTATGTCGGTGAACTGCGCATTGTTGCGGTTTCACCCACGGAATTCGCTGATTTTCGGACCGTAAAGACCGCGCGCTGTCGCTTCTGGGTCCGGGTCAACCGATTGGTCGAAAGGCCGCAAGTTTGCCCTCAAGGTTTTGAAAAGCCGGGGGTTTTCAGATGGGTGACGGGCTTGCCCCGCGCTTGGGAAAGAACCGCGATGACGCGTCAGAGTTTGGGGCAGGTGATGACGGGCGGGCCATTGGCCGCCGCCGCCTGTACAGTTCTGCGTGGGCTCGCCTCAACGAAAAACCACGTCTTTGGCGCCGCACCCGCAAGGGCCCGGCGTCGATTGGCGTGTGGAAACAGGATTTATGGCGAAGAAAATGCTTATCGATGCCACCCATGCGGAAGAGACCCGCGTTGTGGTGGTGGACGGCAACAAAGTCGAGGAATTCGACTTTGAAACCATCAACAAACGGCAACTGGCCGGGAACATCTATCTGGCAAAAGTGACGCGGGTGGAGCCTTCGCTCCAGGCCGCTTTTGTCGATTACGGCGGCAATCGCCACGGGTTCCTTGCCTTTGCGGAAATCCACCCGGATTACTATCAGATCCCGGTCGCCGACCGTCAGGCGCTGATCGAGGAAGAGCGCGCCTATGCCGAGGCTGAAGAGGCCGAGGAAAAATCGCGCAGCACCCGGTCGCGCTCGCGGTCGCGCTCGCGCGGCGGCGCCAAGCCGGAGAAGGCCGTGGATGCCGATGCGGTGATCCGCTCCGAAGACATTCCGGGTATGGCGGTGCTGGACCCCGAGGCCGCAGAGGCCCCGCAAGAGGTGCAGGCCGATGACGCGGCGCTGAACGATGCGGGTGGGGCCGAGGCCGTGCCCGCCGAAGATACGGCGGTTCAGGACATGCCGGCGGTCGAAGAGATCGCGGAAGAGGCCGACGACGCGGCGGCGGTCGACGAGAACGGTGCCGAAGAGGCCGCGTCTGACGACGACGCCCACGATCACGACCACCACGATCACCCCACGGATGACGATATCGAATCGGTCGCCGATGAAGACGTGACCGAGGAAATCCACGCCCCGCGCAAACCGCGTCCGCGTCGCTACAAGATCCAGGAAGTGGTCAAGGTGCGCCAGATCATGCTGGTGCAGGTGGTGAAGGAAGAGCGCGGCAACAAAGGGGCGGCGCTGACCACCTATCTGTCGCTGGCGGGTCGCTATTGCGTCTTGATGCCGAACACCGCGCGCGGTGGCGGCATTTCGCGCAAGATCACCAATGCCGCCGACCGCAAGAAGCTGAAGGAAATCGCGGGCGAGATGGAGGTGCCGCAAGGCGCCGGTCTGATCATCCGCACCGCGGGCAGCCAGCGCACCCGCACTGAGATCCGCCGCGACTATGAATATCTGATGCGCCTGTGGGAACAGATCCGCGAGCTGACGATGAAATCCGTCGCCCCCGCGCCGATCTATGAAGAGGGCGATCTGATCAAACGCTCGATCCGCGATCTTTACTCGAAAGAGATTGACGAGGTGCTGGTCGAAGGCGAACGCGGTTATCGCGTGGCCAAAGACTTCATGCGGATGATCATGCCGACCCACGCGCGCAACGTGGTGAACTATCAAGAACAGCTGCCGCTGTTCGCGCGCTTCCAGGTCGAAAGCTATCTGGCGTCGATGTTCAACCCGGTCGTGCAGCTCAAGTCGGGCGGCTATATCGTGATCGGCGTGACCGAGGCGCTGGTGGCGATCGACGTCAACTCTGGTCGGGCGACCAAGGAAGGCTCGATCGAGGATACTGCGCTGAAGACCAACCTGGAGGCCGCCGACGAGGTGGCCCGCCAGCTGCGTCTGCGCGATCTGGCCGGTCTGATCGTCATCGACTTCATCGACATGGAAGAGCGTAAGAATAACGCTGCCGTCGAGAAGCGGATGAAGGACAAGCTGAAAACCGACCGCGCACGGATTCAGGTGGGCCGCATTTCGGGCTTTGGTCTGATGGAGATGAGCCGTCAACGTCTGCGCCCGGGTATGATTGAATCGACCACGCAGCCCTGCCCGCATTGCCACGGCACCGGGTTGATTCGGTCGGATGACAGCCTTGCGCTGCAAGTGCTGCGCGCCATCGAAGAAGAGGGCACGCGCAAGCGGTCGCGCGAAGTTCTGGTGAAATGCCCGGTCGCGGTGGCCAATTATCTGATGAACGCCAAGCGCGAGCATGTGGCGGGCATCGAAGCGCGCTATGGCATGTCGGTGCGGATCGAGGCCGATCCCATGCTGGTCAGCCCGGATTTCTCGATTGAGAAGTTCAAGACCGCGACCCGTGTCGTGCCCGAGGTGGTGAGCCCGGTGGTGTCGGTATCGGCGAGCCTGATGGCCGAGATCGACGAAGAGGAGTTCATCGACGAGGACGAGGCCGAAGACGCCGAGGTCGAGGTCGAGGCGGAAGTGACCGAGGCTGCGGTGCCGATGGGCGACGAGGGCCCGAAGAAGAAGAAACGTCGGCGTCGGCGCAAGAAGAAGCCGGGCACCAATGGCACCGATCAGCAGGCTGACGGCAGTGATGACGCGTCAGATGATGGCGCCGAGGAGGGCCCGGATAGCGACGATGACGATGCTGCCGAGGACGCGATGCGCGCCGCGCTGGCCGCCGAGGCAACGGCGGTTCTGGCCACGGTGAGCGAGGCTGCCCCCGAGGTTGCCCCCGCGGCGGTGGTCGAAGCCCCCACCGCAGAAGAAGCACCGGCACCGAAGAAAACCACCCGCTCGCGCACTTCGCGCCCGCGCAAAACGCCCGAAGCCGCTACTGCGGGTGATGGTGAGGCACCGGTGAAAAAGACGTCTACCCGGTCGCGCAGCAAGAAAGTTGCCGAAGGTGAAGACGGCGCGGCCCCGGCCAAGAAGCCCAGCACGCGGTCGCGTAGCAAGAAAGCGGCAGAGGCCCCGGTCGAACCTGTGACCGAGGTTGTGACCGAGACGGCACCCGAAGCTCCGGTTGCCGTGACGCCCGCGCCCGAACCCGAGCCGGTGGTGGCGCCCGTGCAGGCGCCGGTGGCCGAGACCCCCCAGGTCGAAGCCGTGGCTTCTGATGCCATTGTGGCCGAGACGCCCGAAACCGACGAGGCCGACGACGGCAAGCCCAAGCGGCGCGGCTGGTGGTCGCTCACCCGTTAAGCCAACAGCAAATCGCCGGGCCTTGTGCCCGGCGGTTTTCGTTTCGCTCAGCCGCGACGGATCAGATAGATCTTGAGCCCGGTTGTATCCTCGGCGCTCAGCAGTACATGCCCGGCCTGCGCACAGAAATGCGGCACGTCGATCCAGCTGGCCCCGTCGCTGGCACAAAGCCGCACCACAGCCCCCTGCGCCAGCCCGTCCAGCACCTTGCGCAGGCGCAGCACCGGCAGCGGACACAACAGCCCCACGGCGTCGATTTCAACGGAAATTTCCATGCGTTGCCCCTAGCTGCCCCGCGTCGATTCGTCCACGCGGCAATAGTTTCCGCGCCAAAATGTCCACGCGGATGTGAGCGGCGGATGGGTGACGGCGCGCGCGCGCAATGCTAGGAGGGGACATGTTCGGAATTGACCTCATTGATGCCGCCTTCCTGCCCGCCGCGCTTGTTGCGCTGGTTGCAGGGCTTTTGTCTTTCCTCAGCCCCTGCGTGCTGCCGATCGTGCCACCCTATCTGGCCTATATGGGGGGCGTCAGCATGGGCGATCTGCGCGCGGGCAAACGCTCGGCGGTGGTGCCTGCGCTGTTCTTCGTGATGGGGTTGTCCACGGTCTTTCTGATCATGGGCGTTGCGGCCTCGGCCTTCGGGCGGTTCTTTCTGAGCAATCAAGAGATGTTCGGTCGCATCGCGGGCGGGGTGATCATCGTGCTGGGCCTGCATTTTCTGGGCGTGTTCCGCATCTCCATCCTTGATCGCGAAGCGCGGCTGGATGCGGGGGATCAGGGGGGGTCGAGCCTTGGGGCCTATGTGCTGGGCCTTGCCTTCGCCTTCGGCTGGACACCCTGCATCGGCCCGCAACTCGGCGCGATCCTGTCAATCGCGGCACAGGGCGGGGACATGGCGCGTGGCACCGGGTTGCTTGCGATCTATGCGCTGGGGCTGGGGATTCCCTTCCTGCTCGCGGCGCTGTTCATTCAGCGTGCGATCGGTGTGATGAACCGGCTCAAACGCCACATGGGGCTGATCGAAAAGGTGATGGGCGGTCTGCTGGTGCTGGTGGGGATCTTGCTGCTGACCAACGCGTTTTCCGCGCTCAGCTTCTGGCTGTTGGAAACCTTTCCGGGTCTGGCCGCACTGGGCTGAGGCAGGGCAGGGGGCGCTGTCCCCGTCCATGCCGGCCTCCCCCCGAGGTCTGTCGCGCAAGATGAAAGGCTGTCTTTACCTGCACCAAAGCGGAAATATCCCGGGGGTCCGGGGGCAGGGCCCCCGGCGTCTATGCTTGGTTCGGCCCGGTTTTATTCGGCCCAATCCGGTTTGCGCTTTTCAATGAAGGCCTGCAGCCCTTCGGCGGTGTCGCGCCAGAGCATGTTTTCCACCATCACCGCCGCCGTGTGGTCATAGGCTGCCGCCAGATCCAGCGTAATCTGGTCGTAAAACGCGCGTTTGCCGATCTTGACGGCAGCGCTCAATTTCGCGGCGACGGTATCTGCCAGCCGCGCGGCTTCGGCCTCCAGCGCATCATGCGGGACAACGCGGTTGACCAGCCCGACTTCGCGGGCGCGGGTGGTGTCGATGAATTCACCGGTGGTCAGCATTTCGAACGCTACCTTGCGCGGCACGTTGCGGGTCAGCGCGACCATGGGGGTCGAGCAGAACAGCCCGATATTCACCCCGTTCACGCCAAAGCGCGTGCCCTCGGCCGCCACCGCCATGTCGCAGCTGGCGACCAGTTGGCATCCGGCGGCGGTGGCGATGCCATGCACCTCGGCGATCACCGGCTGCGGCAGCGCGGGGATCATCTGCATCACCTCGGCGCAGCGCGCAAACAGATCGGCGAAATAGGCCGCGCCCTTGTCGTCAGCCGCGCGTCCGGCCTGCATTTCCTTCAGGTCATGGCCCGCGCAAAACGCCTTGCCGGCGCCTTTCAGCACGACGGCCTTGACCGTGTCATCTGCGGCCAGTTGTTCAAACCGCGCCTTCAGCGCCGCCAGCATCGCATCCGACAGCGCGTTCAGGCTGCCCGGGCTGTTCATCGTCAGATGCGCCACGACGCCACGTCGTTCCAGTTCCACCAGATCGGTCATTGCAAATCCTCCCTTTGCCCTGAACCTTAGGGAAAGGGAGTTGAGGGAGGAATGATGCAACTGCAAATGGACGCTACGTCACTTGGTGTGTTTCTGGCCGAAACCTTTCCGCAGGTGGCCGACGATTTCGTCATCGAAACGGTGGGAGAGGAGTTGGTGGTGCGGCTGGTTGTCGGGGATGGGCACCTGCGCCCGGGGGGGACGGTCTCGGGGCCTACGATGTTCGCGCTGGCCGATGTCGGGATCTATCTGGCGATTCTGGCGCGGATCGGGCCGGTGGCGCTGGCGGTGACCACAAATGCCAGCATCGACTTTCTGCGCAAGCCCGCCGCCGGACGCGACCTGATTGCGCGGGTGCGGATCTTGAAACTGGGCCGGGTGCTGGCGGTGGGGGATGCGCTGATCTATTCAGACGGCGAGGCGACCCCGGTGGCGCGTGCCGCGATGACCTATTCGATCCCACCAAAGCGGGGGTAGGGCGGTGACTCGGGCGTGTTTTGTGGGGTATCTCGATACCTATTTTTTAACACGCTGAATTCAAATGATAAATCGGAACTCTTGGGGCTTGATTTCATCGCGTGAATCGCCGACAAGCCGCCATCCGAATTCCACATCCCTTCAAAGGGCGATCACAGATGAAAACCTATACCGCTAAACCTGCGGAGATCGAAAAGAAGTGGATCCTGATTGACGCCGAGGGCGTCGTTCTGGGCCGCCTCGCTACGATCGTTGCCATGCGCCTGCGTGGTAAACACAAACCGACCTTCACGCCGCACATGGATATGGGCGACAACGTTATCATCATCAACGCCGACAAGGTGCAGATGACCGGTAACAAACGTGAAGACAAACGCTACTACTGGCACACCGGCCACCCGGGCGGGATCAAGTTCCGCACCGCGCGTCAGGTGCTGGAAGGCGCGCACCCCGAGCGCGTGGTGATCAAGGCTGTCGAGCGCATGATCTCGCGCAACCGCCTTGGCCGCGAGCAGATGTCGAACCTGCGTGTCTACGCCGGCGAAGCCCATCCGCATGAAGCTCAGCAGCCCGAAGTTCTGGACGTCAAAGTCCTGAACCCGAAAAACACCCGGAGCGCGTAATCATGGCCGAAGAACTCAAAACCCTCGACGACCTGAAATCCGTCGTTTCGGGCGCCGTTGCCGCAGCCGCCGTGGCTGACGCCCCGGTTCACGAAGTGAAACGCGATGCTCTGGGCCGTTCCTACGCCACCGGCAAACGTAAAGACGCGGTCGCTCGCGTCTGGGTGAAACCCGGTTCGGGCAAGATCATCGTCAACGGCAAAGAAATGGGTGTGTATTTCGCGCGTCCCGTTCTGCAGTTGATCGTGAACCAGCCGTTCCAGGTTGCTGGCGTTGTCGGCGAATTCGACGTCTTCGCGACCGTCGCTGGCGGTGGCCTCTCGGGCCAGGCCGGTGCGGTGAAGCACGGTATCTCGAAAGCGCTGCAACTGTATGAACCCAGCCTGCGTGGCGCGCTGAAAGCGGCAGGCTTCCTGACCCGCGACTCGCGTGTTGTTGAACGGAAGAAATACGGCAAGGCCAAAGCCCGCCGGTCGTTCCAGTTCTCGAAGCGCTGATCTTCGCGACATGTTTTCGGAAAACGCGGCTCCATCGGGGCCGCGTTTTTCATTTCGGGCGGCTGTGCTTCGGCGGCCATCCCGATGCATATGTTGCCCAAGGAAAAGGCGTGGGCTTCTTCTTGGTGAAAATACTCCCGCCGGAGGCAAGCCCGGATGCCGCCCGCTGCCGCGCCGGGGATCAGAGCAGTTTGCTTTGGCCCCGCATTGCGCTAGGACTGTGCCAAACAAATCAAAAGGCGCCCAATGTCCGTTTCCATGTTGTCCACCTTCGTCAAACCGATGCATCCCGAGGGGCGCAAATTCGTCGCCATCTTCGCGGGAATCACGCTGGTTCTGTTTCTGCTGTGGGAGCCGCTGGGCTGGATCGGCGTGGGGCTGACGGTGTGGTGCTATTACTTCTTCCGCGATCCGGTGCGGGTGACCCCCACGCGCGAGGGGCTGATGATTTCGCCTGCCGATGGCGTCGTGTCGCTGCTGGAACCTGCCGTGCCGCCGGTCGAGCTGGGGCTTGGCGATCAGCCGATGACCCGGATTTCGGTGTTCATGTCCGTGTTCAACTGCCATGTGAATCGGCTGCCGATGGGCGGGCGGATCACCAAGGTCGCCTACCGGCCCGGGAAATTCCTGAATGCCTCGCTCGACAAGGCCAGCTCGGATAACGAGCGCAACGGGTTGGCGGTGCAGATCGCGGACGGGCGCAGCTATGGCGTGGTGCAGATCGCGGGTCTGGTTGCGCGGCGGATCCTGTGCGAGGTCCGCGAGGGGCAAGAGCTGATGACTGGCGACCGCTTCGGTCTGATCCGGTTCGGCTCGCGGTTGGATATCTATCTGCCCGAGGGCGTGCAGCCGCTGGTTTGCATTGGGCAGACGATGCTGGCGGGCGAGACGGTATTGGCGGATTTGCAGGGCAGCGAAGCCGCCCGGACAGGCGGGGTGCGCTAACATGGCCGAGCGCCGCGACCGGGACCAATTGCCGTTTCTGCTGCTGTTGCCCAATCTGGTGACGATTTCGGGGATGTGTCTGGGGCTGACCTCGATCCGCTATACGATGGTCGGGCGGTTCGAGCTGGCCGTGGCGCTGCTGATGCTGGCGGCGGTGATCGACGGGCTGGACGGGTTGATTGCCCGACGGCTGCGGGCGACATCGGATTTCGGCGCCGAATTGGACAGCCTGTCGGATTTCCTGTGCTTTGGCGTGGCGCCCGGGTTGCTGGTCTATCGCTTTGGCCTGGGCGAGGCGAATGCTCTGGGCTGGATCGCGGTGCTGGTCTTTGCGGCGGCGGGTTGCCTGCGGCTGGCGCGGTTCAACGTGATGCGCGGCGACGAGGCGACATCGAAGACGCATTTCACCGGGGTGCCTGCGCCTGCGGGGGCGATGCTGGCGCTGCTGCCGGTGTTTTTGCACCTTGCGGGGCTGGTTGACACCCGGCAGATGCCCGGGGCGGTCGGCGTCTGGCTGGCGCTGGTCGGTTTGCTGATGATCTCGCGGATCCCCACGCTGTCGCCCAAGGCGCTGCGGGTGCCGCGCTGGGGGGTTGGTGGGCTGTTCGTGGGAACGGTGATCGGGATGGGGATGATCGTGACCCGGATCTGGTTGCTCGCGGTGCTGATCGACCTGATCTATGTGGCGCTGTTGCTGCCCGCGATCTGGAAGATGCGGGGCCGCATCCTGCGCTGACCCTCTGAGCATTGCGGATATCAAGGCCGATCCGGGGACCCGGGTCGGCCTTTTGCATTGCACCTCCGTCTCGGGGACGGGGCCGAGTCGGGCCGTGCGGGCGGAAAATGAATCACTTTCTGTGCGCTGAACCCGAAAAAACACCCGCTGTGAGTCGCAAGATTCGCCCGAAACCCCGAAGACATGATTTCCGGCGGGGTCCGCGGCCGCCCCCTGGTTAGATTTTTGCTCAAGAAATGTTCAGCAAAATAAGGGTGTCTGCAGAAAAGTGACGGATTTACGAAAAAGGGTCTTGCGGAGGTTGGTGAGTATCCGTAGAACGCCCCTCACCGAA
>JAQTYE010000124.1 GCA_028749255.1 Paracoccaceae bacterium
TGACGGGATTGGCCGAGTAAACCGGGGCAAAGGCGCGCCCTGCCCCGGTTTTGATGTCAGCCCGCAAGACCCTTGCGGATCGCCTCGGGCGTCATCGGCAGATCGCGCAGACGCACCCCCACCGCGTTGAAGATCGCATTGGCAATCGCCGGGGCCACAACCGTGGTCGCGGGTTCGCCCAGACCCACCGGCACCTCGGTGCTGGCGATGAACTCGACCTGCAATTCGGGCGTGTCGATCATCCGCAGCGGGGTGTAGGTATCCAGATTGCGGTCGCGGACATTGCCCGCCGCGATCTCGGTGCCCTCATAGAGCGCCATCGACAGGCCCCAAAGTGCCGACCCTTCGACCTGCGCAAGCGCGCCGTCAGGGTCAACGATGGTGCCCGCATCCGTGACGATGGTCAGCTTTTCAACGCTGACTGCGCCGCTGGCGCGATCCACCTTGACGCGCGCCGCACAGGCGACCCAGGTCGGCATGTCGCGTTCCTGACCAAAACTGGTGGCAAGGCCGATGCCGGTATCGGCGGGCAGATCGCTGCCCCAACCAGCCAGCTCGGCGGCGCGTTTTACCACGGCCGCCTGACGCTTGGCCCCGCCGACCGCATTGGGGGCGGACCCCGCATTGCGCCCCTCGGCGGTGAACAGGCCCAGGCGGAACTCCAGCGGATCACGGCCGAGCTTATGCGCCGCCTCATCCATGAAGCTTTCCACCGCCCAGTTGGTCCAACCCGGCCCGACCGAACGCAACCAGCCCGGACGGAACGTCGCATTCGCCAGATCGTTCGAGATCGCGCGCACCTTTTGCGCGCCCACCGTGTACCAGTGGTCCGCCCCCGCGATGGCGAAGGGATCATAGGGCTGATTGTTGGTGCCCTTGGGCATGAACACCGGGATCATCACCTCGGTCGGCCAACCGGCGGTGGCGTGATGTTCCATCCCGATCACCGCGCCCGCATCATCAAACGCCATTTTCAGCTGCTGCACCGAGGCCGAGCGCGGGCTGTCAAACAGCACATCCTCGGGGCGCATCATCACCATTTTCACCGGCTTGCCGCCCAAGGCCTTGGACGCCAGCGCGACCGGCACGGTGTAATCGCCGTTCAGGCGCCGCCCGAAGCCGCCACCCAGCATATAGGTGCGCATCACGATTTCGTCCGCCGAAACCCCCAGCGCGGTTTGCAAGGTCGGCAAGATCAGCGATTGCCACTGGTTGCCGGTGTGGATTTCCCAGACGCCATCGGCATTCTGGAACACCGTGGCGTTCAGCGGCTCCATCTGGAAATGCAGCACAGTCGAGGTGGTGTATTCCGCCGCGATCTGATCGGCGGCCTTGGCAAAGACCGGGGCGGTATCGCTGTTGCCGGTGTCAAGCAGCGCGCCCTTGCTGTCATTCGCAATCAGGCTGCGCCCGTGGTCTTGAATCTGCGCTTCGGTGACCTCGGCAGTGGGGCCAGCGGCCCAGGTGACCTTGACCTTTTCCGCCGCGCGTTGCGCCGCCATGAAGCTTTCGCCAATCACCATCACCCAGCCCGGCACGGTGCCCGACGGATCCTCCAGCGTCAGCGTCTGGACATAGCCTTTGACCGATTTGGCCGCGCTGTCATCAACCGAGGTGACGGTTGCGCCCAACCGGGTGGGGGGCAAAAGCGGCGCGGCATAGACCATGCCCTCGATCTTGGCGTCGATACCGTAGACGGTTTTGCCCGTGGTCTTGTTGGCAATGTCCAGCGCGGTCACGTCTTTGCCGACAAGGCGCAATTCCGAATGCGGTTTCAGCGGCAGGGCCTTCAGCTCGTCTTCGGTAAAGCTGCGGGTGATCCCGCCCGAGACCAGCTCGGCATAGGTCGCCACGTTGCTGCCCGAGGTCACACGGCCCTCGCGCGCCACACAGCTGGCCGGGTCCACGCCCCATTTCGCCGCTGCCGCCTCGATCAGCGCGGTGCGCCCGGCGGCGCCCGCCTGACGATACAGCGGCCAGCTTTGCCAGACCGACCAGCTGCCGCCGGTGACCATCAGGCCCCATTTTGCCGCACTATCGACATGGGTGATGCTGACATCCTCCCACGCCACTTCCAGCTCGTCGGCCAGAATGCGCGCGATGGCGGTGCCGACGTGCTGGCCCATCTCGGCGCGGATGATGTTGACGGTGACCTTGCCTTCGCTGTCAATCGCATACCACAGCGAGGGTTCGTAAACCGCACCCACGGGCGGGCGCGGCATGCCATCAGGCGTGGCCGGGTCCATCGCGGCCAGGGCATGGCGCGGGAAGCCAAAGGCAGCGCCTGCCGCCGTCATCGACACCAGGAACCCACGACGGGTCAGCGCGGCGGTGGCGTCGCCCCGCGGCGGAAGTTTCAGCTTAGCCATTGGACGGGCTCCCCTTCATAGCGGTGGCCGCTTCGCGCACGGCGGCACGGATGCGCACATAGGTCATGCAGCGGCACAGGTTGCCGGTCATCACCGCGTCAATATCGTCATCGGAGGGATCGGGAATATCCTTCAGCAGGGCTGCGGCTTGCATGATCTGACCCGACTGGCAATAGCCACATTGCGGCACTTTCAGATCGCGCCAGGCAGTTTGCACCGGGTGTTCGCCCGCCGGGTCCAGCCCCTCGATCGTGGTGATCACGGCGCCTTCAACCGCCGAAACCGGCGTCACGCAGGATCGCGTCGCCCGCCCGCCGACATGCACGGTGCACGCCCCGCACATACCGATGCCGCAGCCGAATTTCGTGCCGGTCAGGCCGATTTCTTCGCGGATCACCCACAACAGCGGCGTGTCGCCCTCGACATCCACCTCGATGGGTTTTCCGTTGATCGTAAAACGAGTCATTCTTTCTCTCCTGATCCGTTCAATGGGCCATGGCGCCAAGGGCGCGGATCGTGGCCACTTTGGTTTCCAGATCGGCCCAAGGTGCCTCGGGCGTGCGGCTGGCGCGCAAATAGGCGGCAATCGCGGCAATCTGTTGATCGTTCAAGGCGGTGCCAAAGCCCGGCATCACCACCCCCGCCATGCCCTGATCGGCGCTGATGCCGTTCAGCATCACATGGATCAGGTTGGTCGGGTCCGCCAGCCGCGTAGCTGAGTTGATGCCCAGATCCGGGCGGCCCTCGGTGATTTGTTGGCTGTTGTAATGGCAGGCCGCGCAGGCGGTGGCATAAAGCCGCTCGCCCTCATCCTTGCGGTAATCGGCCTGCGGCACGCCCGCCGCCAACGATTGCGCCACGGCCGGGTTCGCCGCCGGATCGGCGCCGCCCGCGCCCACGATGTCACCCAGATAGGTGCCAATCGCGGCCAGATCGCTGTCGGGCAGCTCTTTCAGCCCCGCATGCACCACGGGGGCCATCGGGCCCGCCGCACTGCCGTGATAGATCGTGGTGCCGGTTTTCAGATATTGGTAGAATTCCGCCGCGCTCCACGGCACGCCCGAGGGGTTGGCGGCGGTCAGCGGCGGCGCGATCCAGTCGTCAATCGCGGCGCCCGCATAGGGCTGATCCGTCTTCTCGGCGCCCAAGGCGTTGCGCGGCGTGTGGCAGGCCCCGCAGTGGGTGACGCCCTCAACCAGATAGGCGCCGCGGTTCCAGGCCTCGGATTTATCGGCCACGGGTTCAAAACGGCCCGATTTGAAGAACAGCATCTTCCAGCCCGCCTGCAAGATACGCTGGTTCAACGGGAACGGCAGCTCATTGGCCTTATGCTCGGCCTTCACCGGCTCGACCGAGGTCATGATATAGGCATACAGCGCCGCAATATCGGCGTCGGACATTTTGGTGAAGTGATCGAAGGGAAACGCGGGCAGCAAATGCGCGCCGCTGCGATCAACCCCTTCGCGCATCGCGCGTTCAAAGGCCGCCTCCGACCAATTGCCAATACCGGTTTCAGCATCAGGCGTGATATTGGTGGAATAGATCGTGCCGAAATCGGTTTTCATCGGGTAATTGCCCGCGAAAGGCGCGCCACCTGCAGCGGTGTGACAGGTCGCGCAATAGCCCGCGGCGGCCAGAACGCGCCCCTGTTCGATCTGTTCAGGGGCGAAACTGTCGGCCATGGGCGGGGTGATCGGGTCGAATGCCGGGTGCCAGGCATAAAGCCCGAAACCGCCAAGCCCCAGCACCGCCAAGGCAACACCGCCCGCAAGAATACGTTTGATCATCTTTCGTTCGAAACCTTCGATAGCTGAGAAATTATGGCTGTCTTGCGCGCCAAACGCCGGGTTTGCGCGCGGTAGGTTTCTCTATCTAGGGCAATGCTCCAAATTGTCACACCCAGCGCGAAAAGAGTGCCCCCGCGTCAGCCCCGCAATCTGTCGCAGAATTGAGGCACCTCTCTGGCTGAGCTGATCTGGACTTGCCCGACTCTTTTGCGAGGAGCGTTTAGCTCGCTGCTACGGCCCTTCGCTCGACTGCGATGGGGCTGTGGAAGCCGAGCGATGACTGCCGCGTCCTGCCGCCGGTCACTGCCAGCCGCACCGCTTCACGCGTCCGGGAGGGTCTGCGCCTGATCCGAGGGATCAGCGCCTTTCCCTTTGGCTTGCACCATTAGACGGCCATGAGCCGGACCTGCAGCACGACATCTGTTGTCTGCAGGCGTTGCATCGACACAGCAAGATAGGCAAAACCGTCCCGCGTCTGGATATAGGTGATGTCGGTCCCGCCAAACCCTGTCCGGGGCCTGGACAGCAAACTGCCGATCAAGGGCGTTAGATGGCTTGCCGCCAGAGCAGCCGGGACGGCGCTTGTAACCGGATTGGCGCCTGGATGCCGACAAGCTGCACCAATCCGGCAACCCGGTTCGCGCAGATGCTTTCGCACCAGGATAGTCCCGCTCGGTGATTTGTGTGCCCCCATCACGCTTGACGTCGTCGCTGAAATGGCCCGTGCCCATCATGGACTCCTAGCCTCAACATTAGCAAAGAAGACGTCTGCAAAATATGAGGTTATTCAGCGCGGGAGTTTGACTTGCGTGAACGATCTCAGGCGTTTAAACGGTTTGAAGGTTGCCCCCATAGCTCAACTGGATAGAGCAGCCGCCTTCTAAGCGGCAGGTTCCGCGTTCGATTCGTGGTGGGGGCGCCAATTGCATCGCTATGTGGCGGGCGTTTCGGTGCCCTGAGCCGGGCGTGACAGTCTGGTGTGGGTCGCACATAGCGCTTCCAGCCATCACAGCTCTCGGTCAGCATCCGTGAGAGGCTTCACCCTCGGCAACCGCAGGGTTGCCTACGGCGAGATATGATTGTGTGGTCAGCCTGCTGGCTGGATCGCTCTTCAGCCGGGTTTCGGAGGAGAGCCACGAGATGGTCAACGCAGTGACTGCGATCACGGCGCTAGGCCAGCCCCCACTTCAAGATGTAGAAAAGGTGCCCACTGGGCGTCCCACATGTTGATCAAAGTTGGGCTTCGCCGGATCCTGACCCCACCCCAACTTTGCCCCGATTTACACCGGCTCAGTGCGTCCAGTTTGCCCGGCGACCCGAGGCGAAGTTCTCGCCATAGCCGCCTGCGCGCACATTTGCAGCGCGTTTGTGCGGCTCGGTCACGGTGTAGTCCAGCCCCTTGTCCTTGGCGAAGGCTTCGGCAGCCTCGCGGCTTTCGAACTTCAGCCGCACCTGGCTTTGGGTATCGCCCGAACTGGTCCAGCCCATCAGCGGGTCAATCTCGCGGGCGTCGGTCGGCGCATAATCCAGATACCAGATCTTGGTTTTCGCCTGACCGGACTGCATGGCGTTGCGGGCCGGTTGATAGATACGCGCGCGCATGGGCTGATCTCCTCGGATGTATGGCCTTTTCTTAGTCGATCACGCCAAAAGCGCAAGCCCTTTGGGCGGCAATCGGCGGCAGCGTCCGACAGATCGGGCCAGCGTCGCATATCACAGAGGGCCCGCATGAGCGCAGAGGGAGGTGGCGGCTACCGACCGGGCTTGGGGAGCGAGGGGTGGGGTGGTGCTCCGGTCGGTAGCCTAAGTGCTGCTTGCGTGAACAATATGCGAACATGCAGCCTGAAACGCAAGAGATACAAACCACAACCAACTGATTTATTTGATAAAAATTGAAATTCTGCGCAACCATTTGTTAACCTGCGCGACAACCCCTTGAAAGAGAACGAAAACAGATCAAATCTAGGGCAACGCGAAAGGCCCTCCGATGCCCCATAACAACACAAATCTGCCCACAGAGCGCCCCGAGGTGCTGACCCGCCCCAAGCTGGAGGGCGGCAAACGCTTTGTGATGAAGACCGAATTCGCCCCCGCAGGCGATCAGCCGACCGCAATCGCCGAACTGGCGGGCGGCGTTCTGGCGGGCGAACACGATCAGGTGCTGCTGGGCGCGACCGGCACCGGCAAGACCTTTACCATGGCCAAGGTCATCGAACAGACCCAGCGCCCGGCGATCATTCTGGCGCCAAACAAGACGCTGGCCGCGCAATTATACGGCGAATTCAAGGGCTTCTTTCCCGATAACGCAGTGGAATATTTCGTTTCCTATTACGATTATTACCAGCCCGAGGCCTATGTGGCGCGGTCCGACACCTACATCGAGAAGGAAAGCCAGATCAACGAACAGATCGACCGGATGCGCCACTCGGCCACCCGGGCGCTCTTGGAACGCGACGATGTGATCATCGTGGCCTCGGTCAGCTGCATCTACGGCATCGGCTCGGTCGAGACCTATTCGGCGATGACCCAGGATATGGCGGTCGGCGGGCTGTATGAACAACGCAAGTTTCTGGCCGATCTGGTGGCGCAGCAATATAAACGCCTTGATGCCGCCTTCCAGCGCGGCACCTTCCGGGTCAAGGGAGACACGATCGACGTCTGGCCCGCGCACCTTGAAGACCGCGCCTGGCGCTTTAGCTTCTTCGGAGAAGAGCTTGAAGGAATTACAGAATTCGATCCGCTGACCGGCACGAAAACGAACACGTTCGAACAGATCCGGATCTATGCCAACAGCCATTATGTGACCCCGCGCCCAACCCTGCAGCAGGCCAGCAAACAGATCCGTATCGAGCTGGCGCAACAGTTGAAAAAGTTCAACGACGAGGGCAAATTGCTGGAGGCGCAGCGGCTGGAACAGCGCACGAATTTCGATCTGGAGATGCTCGAAGCCACCGGCGTGTGCAACGGCATTGAAAACTATTCGCGCTATCTGACGGGCCGCGCACCGGGTGAACCGCCGCCTACCCTGTTCGAATTCATCCCTGACAACGCCATTGTTTTTGCAGACGAATCCCATGTGACCGTGCCGCAGATCGGCGGCATGTATCGGGGCGACTATCGGCGCAAATTCACCTTGGCCGAGCATGGCTTCCGCCTGCCGTCCTGCATGGATAACCGCCCGCTGAAATTCGAGGAATGGGATGCGATGCGGCCGCAGTCGGCGTTCGTGTCCGCCACCCCCTCGGCCTGGGAGATGGAGCAGGCGGGGGGCGTCTTTGCCGAGCAGGTGATCCGCCCCACCGGCCTGCTGGACCCGGTCATCGAAATTCGCCCGGTGGAAACCCAAGTCGATGACGTTCTGGATGAAATCCGCCTTGTCGCGGCGCGCGGCATGCGCACGCTGGTCACCACCCTGACCAAACGCATGGCCGAGGATCTTACAGAATATCTACATGAACAGGGGGTGCGCGTGCGCTACATGCACTCTGATATTGACACAATCGAACGTATCGAGATTTTGCGTGACCTGCGGTTGGGGGCCTTTGACGTGCTGATCGGCATCAACCTGCTGCGCGAGGGACTGGACATTCCCGAATGCGGTTTGGTGGCGATCTTGGATGCCGACAAGGAAGGTTTTCTGCGGTCCGAAACCTCGCTGATCCAGACCATCGGGCGGGCAGCGCGTAACGCGGAAGGCCGGGTGATCATGTATGCCGACCGGGTTACCGGCAGCATGGAACGCGCGATTGGCGAAACCAACCGCCGCCGTGACAAGCAGATCGCCTATAACATCGAACACGGCATCACGCCGACGACGGTCAAGAAAAACGTCGAGGACGTGCTGGCGGGGCTGTGGCAGGGCGACACCGACATGAGCCGCGTCACCGCAACCATCGACGCACCCCTGGTCGGTGCCAATCTGGCCGCGCATCTGGACAGCCTGCGCACGGCGATGCGCAAGGCCGCCGAGAACCTGGAATTCGAAGAGGCCGCCCGCCTGCGCGACGAGGTCAAGCGGCTGGAGGCGGTGGAGCTGGCCGTCCACGACGACCCGCTGGCGCGCCAGTCGGCGGTGGAACAGGCAGCAGAGGCCGCAGTTTCCGCCCGCGGACGGTCCACAGCGGGACGGCCGGGGCAGCGCGGCGGGGTGAAACGGCGCAAGGGGCGCTAGCCCCCTACCCCCCGGTGACCGTCATACCCAGCATCCGCCAGGCCTGCATGCCGCCGCGGTAGTAATAGATCTTTTCGGCCGGAAACCCTGCCTCGATCATCCGGCGGGCGGCGGTGGGGGATTGGCCGCACCACGCGCCATTGCAATAGAGTGCGACCGATTTCACATCCGCGCCCGAGCAATCAAACCCCTCGAAATCGGGTTCGCAGCCCAGTTCGCCCAGCCGGTCGGCGGCCTCGGTGTAGGGCACGTTGATCGCGCCGGGGATCGCGCCACCTTCGAAATCGGGGCGCACCCGACCGTCGATCACCACCACATTCGGATCTTGCAAGAAGCCGATCAGCTCCAACTCGCCGATCGGCGTTACACCCGGCGCGGGCACCATCGGCTGGATGCAGAAATTCGGACAGGGCCGCGAGGTGCGCGCCCATTCGCCGCTCAACTCATGCGTTTCGTCCTGAATGCGCGAAATTTCGACCGGGCCAGCATCTGTCGGCACGGTGATCGCGGCGGTATCGGGGCGAATGTTGACGGTTTGCGCCTGGGCGAACGTGGCGCCCACGGCGGCGCTGGCGATCAGCGCGGATGTGGCCAGACGGCGGATGAAATTCGGCATGATGTCCTCCCTTTGGCAGCAGGATAGCGCAGGGAGGACCCATCGCAAGCCCGGCGTGCGCTCAGCCCGCCACGACCTCGGCCAAAAGCGCGTTCACCTCGGCATGTGCGGGCCCCTTGCGCAGGGTCTCGAGCACGCCCAGACCCAACCCCAGCGTCTCGGCATAGGTCACGCGATGCGCAAGCGTCGCCGCCAGCAGATCGGCCTCCAGTTCGGCGGCGGCGGCGGCGACCTGTTCGCCCAGACGGGTGCCCGATTTGGTGCGGTTCAGCACGACCTTCGGGCGTTTGCCTTCGCGCCGGGCCAGATCCAGCACGCCTTCGGTGGCCCACAGATCAACATGGCTGGCCGCCACTGGCACCAGGATCACATCGGCCTCGCGCAGCGCAGGGCGCAGGTCGCTGTCCACCTTGGGCGGCGTGTCGATGATCACCACATCGACCAGTTTCTTCAGCTTTTCGCATTCATAGCTGACGCCCCAGGCCGACGAGGTGGAAAACTCCAGCCCGGCCTCTCCCAGCCGTTCGCGCCGCGTCATGAACCAGCGCCCGAGCGAGCCCTGCGGGTCGGTATCCAGCAGCGCGACCGAGCGCCCCTGCCGCAGGAACGCCACCGCAAGGTTGACCGCCAGTGTCGTTTTCCCCGCCCCGCCCTTTTGCTGGGCCACCGTAATCACCAAACCTGACATCTCGCCCCCTCACATGCTGCATTGCAGAATAGGCCGAGTCGCAGGCAATTGCACGCGAATTGGGGGGAATTGCGCTCGATCAAGGTTGGCAGGCTCCGATGCGGCCAAGATCAAGGCCCGTGAAGATTCAGGAACAAGGATCGGATCATGTGTGCCACATCCGCAATGCCTGCCCCCTATGGCCAAATTCACGCCGCTGTGCAGAAGTTTCTGGACGGGTTTTCCAAGGGCAAGACCCCCGTCTCCAAGGCGCTGATCTTTGGCGAACGCGTGCCGATTGATGTGAACTGCGCACCGCCATGGCCGATCGTCGATGGCAAGGCGGGCAAGGCGTTTTGCGACAACCGCCCCGACGGCGGCTCGAACGGCTGTTTCGACTGGGACAGCGGCACGCTCTATTTCGATTTCGACGTGAAATCCATGTCCCAAAGCAACGTGAAAACCTATCTGCACGAGGTCACGCACGGGAACGAATACCTTTCGGACTATCCGCGCCCGCAACCCGGCGCGGCTGGCAAGCCCGAAGCCGAACGCAACACCGCCTATCTGGACCGGATGTGGGCGCTGGTCGGCACCATCGCCAAGGCCGAGGCGCGGCTACAGCACCCCGAAGACGAGCCGTCACTGGCAACCTATGTCGTGCAGCTTTGCACCCTGCTCAACGCGCTGGAAGACTTCGAGCGCGCCGAACAGGGCCTGCCGTCGGTCGATCAGCCCGACGCACTGACCACCCGCAGACCGATCCATGACGACCTGATCAAATGGTTTGGCTTTCATGTGGATTATTACCGGCTGATGCAGTTCTACGCCGAGGGCAAGGCCGGAGAACTGTTCCAGACCATCGCCGGACACTGGGACAACTTGCGCGGGGTCGGACGTTCGCTGAACAAATTCCTGGCCAGATATGAGGCGCATTTCAACGCCGAGGTGGAACGTTTTCTGGAAGCGCAAGGGCCCGGCATGAGCGCGCAGGAGCGCGAGGAACATCGTGCCGAAAAAGCCGCCGAGCTGGCACGAAAACTGCCCGCACTGGCCGCGCAGGAGTTGAGCATAGCCATCGGCAAGGCGGCGCGGTATCTGTTTCCGGGTGCCACCCTGCCTGACCCGTTCTAGGCACGCGCCGGGGGCACGCGCCGGGGGCACGCGCCTAGAAATCGGCATGAACCTCATACATCACCGGCTCGAAGCTGCGGCACAGCGTGGCGATATGGCGGTTGCGTTTGATCATCTCGGGGCTGCGCAGCATCGCCTGATAATCGCCGCGCTTTTCCCATTTCGAGTAATTCGCGATCCGCGTCTGCGCGTCGTTCATGTGCAGCCCCGCGCCCAGAAAGCCCGGCTGATGGCGGATGCAATGCTGATAGGCATCGCGCAACGCCTCCATCAGCTCGGTTGCGGTGGCGGGGGTCATCTCGAAGGTGCAGATCACGGTCTGTCCGTTGAATTCCTTGGTGATTTCGGTCATGGCAGTCCTCCTTGCGCCCATGCTGACACAGCCGCGCAGGAAAATCACCTGCTTTGCACGCGGTCACAGCCAGATCGTCACCAGCCCGGGCACGGCAAAGATCAGCGCCACGCGGATCAGGTCTGACGCCACGAACCATCCCACCGCGCGCCACGTCGATGACAGCGGCGTTTGCCGGTCCAGCGCGTTGATCACAAACAGGTTCATCCCCACCGGGGGCGTGATCAAGCCCACCTCGACCACGATCAACACCAGAATGCCGAACCACACCGCCAGCGCCTCGGGGGGCATGCCGAAATCCATTCCCGCGATGA
>JAQTYE010000125.1 GCA_028749255.1 Paracoccaceae bacterium
CCATATCTCGGACCTTTATGTCTTTCCCAACATGGTCACCGCACTCGAAATCACCGGGGCCGAACTGGCCGATTGGCTGGAACGTTCGGCCGGGGTGTTCGCACAGCTCATCCCGGGGCAGGCCGATCAGATTTTTCTGGACCGCGAGTTTCCCTGCTACAATTTCGATGTGATCACCGGGCTGAGCTATGAAATCGACCTGCGCCAGCCCGCGCGCTTCACCCCCACCGGTGCGCTGAGCGCACCGCAGGCCAGACGCATCGTCACTCTGCGCCACGCGGGGCGTCCGGTGCGCCCTGAACAGCGCTTTGTGGTGGCAACAAACAATTATCGCAGTTCCGGCGCGGGGCATTTTGCTGGCACGGAAAGACCCGACCTGGATCTGGGGCGCGCGCTCAGTTCGCAACAGGCACTGGTCGCATTGGCCCAGCGCCATGACATGCTGACCCCAACCGCCCTGCCGACCTGGCGCTTCCACCCGACGCCTGCAACCAGCGCAATCTTCGAAACCTCGCCGCGCGCACTGGCGCATCTGAGCGCGCATCCCGCGCTCTGTGCCGAGCCGCTGGATCTGACCGAGGCCGGTTTTCAACAGATTCGCCTGCATTTCTGACCACATCCGCGCGCAATTTTTCGGCACATGCACGAAAACAATGCAGCGTTAACTTTTGCGCACAGTATTTAATCAAATTCCAACATGCGCATGTCCCGGACCGCACCGCCGCATTCCTGACCGCCCGGTAAAGCGGCAGGATCGGCGCAATCGACCAAACCGGGAGTTTTTCAGATGTTCCACCGCAACCTGCGCAGCACCTTTGGCGCCGTTGCCTCGGCCGTGCTGCTGGGCGCCGCCACACTCGCGCCTGCGCATGCCGAAACCGCGATCCCGTTCACGCTGGACTGGAAATTCGAAGGTCCGTCCGCGCCCTATTTCGTCGCCCTCGACAAAGGCTATTATGCGGCCGAAGGGTTGAACGTCGAGATTTCCGAAGGCGCGGGTTCGCTCGATGCAATTCCGAAAGTGGCCACTGGTGCCTTTCCGATTGGCTTCACCGACATCAACTCGCTGATGAAATTTCTGGATCAGAACCCCGGCGCCCCGGTGACCGCGGTGATGATGATTTATGACAAACCGCCCTTCGCTGTGGTGGGCCGCAAATCGCTGGGGATCGAGACGCCGAAGGATCTGGAAGGCCGCGTTCTGGGCGCGCCGCCGCCGGATGGCGCCTGGGCGCAATTCCCGATCTTCGCCGCCGAACAAGGTCTCGACATGACCAAGATCACGGTGGAGCCGGTGGGCTTCCCGGTGCGCGAACCGATGCTGGCCGAAGGCAAGGTCGCCGCGATCACCGGATTTTCGTTCACCTCGACGCTGAACGCCAAACGTCTGGGCGTGCCGATGGAGGACCAGACCGTGCTGCTGATGGCCGATTATGGCGTGGCGCTTTATGGCAATGCGATCATCGTGAACACCGATTTCGCCAAGGCCAACCCCGCAGCCGTCACCGGTTTCATCCGCGCCACCGCGAAGGGCTGGAAAGACGCCATCGCCGCGCCGTCCGAGGCAGTCGAGGCGCTGATCAAGCGCAACCCCGCCGCCGATCCGGCGATGGAGGCCGACCGCCTGCAAATGGCCATCGACGCCAACGTGCTGACCGATTACGTCAAGGAACACGGCATCGGCGGGATCGACGCGGACCGCTTTGCCAAGGCAATCGAACAGACCAAATCGGTCTATGAGTTCAAGGCAGAGCCCGATGCGGCGCTGTATTTTGATGGCGCCTATCTGCCCGCCGACGGCAGCCTGATGCTGCAATAACCCGATCCGGGGGCGCCCGTCGGGCGCCCCTTTTCACATGCGGGACACAATGAAACACCTGATTGATATCAAAGGCGTAAGCCACGCCTATAAAACCAAGCACGGCCCCCTGCCAGTGCTGGACGGGCTGACGGTCGAAGTGCCCAAGGGCGAGTTCTGCGCCGTTGTCGGGCCTTCGGGCTGCGGAAAATCGACGCTGACGCGGCTGGTGTCGGGGCTGATGCGGCCCGACTGCGGCACCGTCATTCTGGACGGTCAGGAAGTGACCAGCCCGCGCAAGACCGTGGGCATGGCGTTCCAGAACCCGGTGATGCTGGAATGGCGTACGATCCTGGAAAACGTGATGCTGCCGCTCGAAATCGTGGCGCCCGAGATGAAGAAATCCGACGCTGAGGCGCGCGCGATGCACCTGCTGGAGATGGTCGGACTGAAAGGGTTCGAGAACAAGCGCCCGTCCGAGCTGTCGGGGGGCATGCGCCAGCGCGCCAGCCTGTGCCGTGCCATCGTCCACAAGCCGCAAGTGCTGATCATGGACGAACCCTTCGGGGCGCTCGACAATTTCACCCGCGAAGATCTGTGGCAGACGATGCGCGATTTGCGCGCGGCCGAGCCGTTTACCTGTGTGTTGATCACCCATGACCTGCGCGAAAGTGTGTTTCTGGGGGATCAGGTCATCGTGCTGTCGGGCCGCCCTGCACGCACGCAATATGTGCTGAACGTGGACCTGCCCGCCGACCGCACGATCGACATTCTCTATGACCCGAAGGCGATCGAGATGCTGCATATCCTGCGCGATCAGATCCGCATCGCGCAGGGCCGCGACGGAGGGGTGCACTGATGGAACGCATTCAGAAAATTGCCGTGCCGCTGGCTGCAATCATCGCCTTTCTGGCGCTGTGGGAACTGATTGTCTGGGCCAATGACTGGCCGAATTACGTGATGGCCTCGCCCTCGGACCTGCCCGCCGCTTATGCGCGTTTCTGGAACCTGTTTCTGGTGATGGGCTGGCAGACGCTGTGGCGCACGATCCTGGGGCTGGCGCTGGCGGTGGTGTTTGGCACGCTTCTGGGCATGATCATGGGGTTTTCCAAACTCGCCCGCGATGCGCTCTATCCGCTGCTGGTGGGGTTCAACGCGGTGCCGAAGGCGACGCTGGTGCCAGTTCTGGCACTGCTGTTCATCGGCCAGCATGATTTCAACACCGTGCTGATGGCCTTCCTGATCAGCTTCTTCCCGATTGCGGTGTCGGTGGGCATCGGCCTGAGCACGCTGGAACCGGAATATCGCGACATTCTGGCAGCCCTTGGCGCCAGCAAGTTCACCATCTTCCGCAAGATCGCCCTGCCGAAAACCCTGCCGGAATTCTTTGGCGCGCTGAAGGTGTCGGTCACGCTGGCCTTCATCGGTACCAATCTGGTGGAAATCGTCAGCCCGCATGGCCGTGGTCTGGGCGCCCTGTTCAAATCGGGCGAAACCAACGGCGATTATCCCCTGATGTTTGCCGTGCTGATCGCCTTGGCATTCCTTGGGATCGTTCTGTATTATGGCGTGGTCGCGCTGGAGAAAATCTTTGCCGGCTGGGCCGAACGCGCGCCCGGTTGACACCCGCCGGGGGTTTCACACCCCCGGACCCCCGTGGGATATTTCAACCAAGATGAAGGCAAGGCCCTTTCAGCTTGGCCTAAATATCCCGGGGGACGCGCAGCGGGGGGCAGCGCCCCCTCCATCCGCCGCGATCCGCGCGCAAGGCTTGCCAAGCCGCGCCGAGACCCCTATATGACCCCTCGAGAGGTTGGCGCGGGCGAGCGCCTCGCCAACCCGGTCAGGTCCGGAAGGAAGCAGCCGCAACGAGCCCCGCTTGGGTCGATGTCCAGCCTCTCACCCTCCCCCTCATCGGTTTGACTTGCCCGCCCGGGCCACTAGACTGCGCCCGACGAGAGGAGCCCCCCATGTCCGACACGCCCCAGGTCGCCTATCAGGTTCTGGCCCGCAAATACCGCCCCGCGACTTTCGCCGATCTGATCGGCCAGGAAGCCATGGTGCGCACGCTGAAAAACGCGTTTGCGGCGGACCGGATCGCGCAGGCCTTCATCATGACGGGGATTCGCGGCATCGGGAAAACCACCACCGCGCGGATTATTGCCAAGGGGCTCAATTGCGTGGGGCCTGATGGCACCGGTGGCCCCACGACCGAACCCTGCCTGCAATGCGAGCATTGCGTGGCGATTGCCGAGGGCCGACATGTCGATGTGATGGAGATGGACGCGGCATCCCGCACCGGCGTCGGCGACATTCGCGAAATCATCGAATCGGTGCATTACCGGGCCGCCAGCGCGCGCTACAAAGTCTATATCATCGACGAGGTGCATATGCTTTCGACCAGCGCTTTCAACGCGCTGCTGAAGACGCTGGAAGAACCGCCTGCGCATGTGAAGTTCATCTTTGCCACCACCGAGATCCGCAAGGTTCCGGTCACCGTGCTGTCACGTTGTCAGCGCTTCGATCTGCGGCGGATCGAGCCCGAGGTGATGATGGCGCATCTGGCGCGTATCGCCGGGCTGGAAGGCGCAAGTCTTGCGCCTGACGCGCTGGCGCTGATCACCCGTGCGGCCGAAGGCTCGGTGCGTGATGCGCTGAGCCTGATGGATCAGGCGATTGCGCATGGCGCGGGCGAAACTAGTGCTGCGCAGGTCCGCGCCATGCTGGGGCTGGCGGACCGGGGCCGGGTGCTGGATCTGTTCGACATGATCTTGAAAGGTCAGGCCGCCGAAGCGCTGACCGAGATCGGCGCGCAATATTCCGATGGCGCCGATCCGATGGCCGTGCTGCGCGATCTGGCCGAGATCACGCATTGGGTTTCGGTGATCAAGATCACCCCCGAGGCCGCCGATGACCCGACCGTGCCCCCCGACGAACGCACGCGCGGTCAGGCGATGGCCGCGGCGATCCCGATGCGGGTGCTGTCGCGGTTCTGGCAGATGCTGCTGAAGGCGATCGAGGAAGTTTCCAGCGCGCCCAATGCGATGATGGCCGCCGAAATGGCGGTGATCCGGCTGACCCATGTGGCCGACTTGCCCGACCCCGAAACCCTGATGAAGAAAATCCAGTCGGGCCCCGGCGGCGGTGCCGGACGCGGGCCTGCGGCAGGTGGTGGTGGCGGCGGGACCAGCGCGCAGGCCAATCCGCTGGCGGGGGCGACGATGCGCGGCATGTTCGGCACCCCGGTTTCGGCGGTGGCGACAGGCGGTGCGGTGGCCCATGCGCAGGCGGCCCCCGGCACCGCGCTGGATCGGTTCGCGCGGTTCGAGGATGTGCTCGACCTGATCCGCCGGATGCGCGACCTCAAGCTGCTGACCGATGTCGAAAAATGCCTGCGGCTGGCGCGGTATGCGCCGGGGCGGATCGAATTCGAACCGACGCCCGATGCGCCGCGTGATCTGGCGGCGACCTTGGGCGCGCGCCTGCAAGGCTGGACCGGCGTGCGCTGGGGCGTGTCCGTGGTGTCGGAAGGCGGCGCCGAAACCATCGCCGAAGTCCGCAACGCCGACCGTCGCGCCGCCGAGGCCGAAGCGCGCCACAATCCGGTGATCGCCGCGATTTTCGACGCCTTCCCCCGCGCCAAATTCGAAGATATCACAACCCCCGAAGCCTTGGCACAAGAGCAGCAGGCCGACGCGCTGCCCGAGGTCGAGGATGAATGGGACCCTTTCGAGGACAATTGAGGAGAGCGTAATGTTCAAAGGTCTGGGCCAGCTTGGCGACATGGCAAAAATGATGAAGGCCGCCAAGGACATGCAAGAACGCATGGCGGCGCTGCAAGAGGCGCTGACGCAGATCGAGGTGCGCGGCGAGGCGGGCGCCGGTCTGGTGAGCGCGACGGCCTCGGCCAAGGGCGTGCTGACCGGCCTGTCGATTGATCCCTCGATTCTGGTCGCCTCCGAAAAGGAAGTGGTCGAAGATCTGATCCTTGCCGCGATCAAGGACACCCAGGCCAAGGCCAAAGCGCGCGAACAGGAAGAGCAGCAGAAGCTGCTGACCGAACTGGGCCTGCCCGCCGATATGAACCTGCCGGTCTGAGATGGCCTCGGGCGGGCGCGACGAGATCGAGGCGCTGATCGCGCTGATGGCGCGGCTGCCCGGGCTTGGGCCGCGCTCGGCCCGGCGCGCGGTGCTGCACCTGATCCGCAAGCGCGCCGCCGTGATGGCGCCTTTGGCCGCCGCGATGGCGCATGTTGCGGAAACAGCGCGCGAATGCACCCGCTGCGGCAATATTTCGGTCGGCGAGATTTGCGAGATCTGCGACAACCCCGCCCGCGCCACCGGCGAGATCTGCGTGGTCGAAGACGTCGCCGATCTGTGGGCGATGGAACGGGGACAGGCCTTCAAGGGGCGCTATCATGTGCTGGGCGGCGTGCTGAGCGCACTTGATGCGGTCGGTCCCGATGAATTGGGCATTCCGCGGCTTCTGGATCGGGTCGCGAGCGAGGGCGTGCGCGAGGTGATCCTGGCGCTCAATGCCACGGTCGAGGGCCAGACCACCGCGCATTATATCGCCGAGGCGCTGGAAAGCGCGGGCGTGGCGGTCACCAGCCTGGCGCAAGGCGTTCCGATCGGGGGCGAACTGGACTATCTGGATGACGGCACGATCCAGGCCGCCTTGCGCGCACGGCGGGCGTTCTGAATGCCCCACCCCGACGGGCAGGCATTGATCCGCCCGGCCCCGCCCGCTATCAGGGGGAACCTGCCCCGAACAGCCCGAGACCCCGCATGACCCGTCTGTATCACGTTGCCCTTTCGCCCTTTTGCCGCAAGGTGCGGCTGACGCTGGCCGAAAAGAAGATCGAGGTCGAGCTGGTCGAGGAACGCTATTGGGAACAAAGCCCCGATTTCCTGCGCCGCAATCCAGCGGGAAAAGTGCCGATCCTGAAAATCGACGGCAAGACGATGAGCGAAAGCCAGGCGATCTGCGAATACCTGGAAGAGACGATCCCGACCCCACCGCTGCTGCCGCGCGACGCGGAAGGCCGCTATGAGGTGCGCCGCCTGTGCGCCTGGTTCGATGACAAGTTCAACGAGGAAGTCACCCGCAAAGTGATGGGCGAACGGGTCTGGAAAAAGGTGATGAAGCAGGGCTACCCCGACAGCAAGAACGTGAAGTCCGGGCTGGCGGCGGTGAAGTTTCACCTCGATTACATGGGCTGGCTGCTGGATCAGCGACGCTGGCTGGCGGGCGATGTGATGACGCTGGCCGATTTCACGGCGGCCGCGCATCTGAGCTGCCTGGATTACATCTCCGACGTGGACTGGGACCGCTCGGCCAACGTCAAAGACTGGTATGCCAAGATCAAATCGCGCCCGGCATTCCGCTCGCTTCTGGCCGATCAACTGCCCGGCCTGCCGCCGTCGCCGCAATATGCGGAACTGGATTTCTGAACCCGCACGCCCGGGCGGCTTCTCCGGGGGTTTAGGGGCAACGCCCCCGGCCTACCGCATCAAGGGAGACTGCCTGTGGACGGGTTGAAAGCGCGTTTGGTTGCGAAAGCCCTGGAGGAAGGGTTTTCCAAAGCACGCGTGACCCGCCCCGATGCGATCCCCGAGGCGGCCGGGCGGCTGGCGCGCTTCGTGGATGCCGGGATGCACGGGCAGATGGGCTGGATGGCCGAACGGATGGGCTGGCGTGGCGCGCCCGATCAACTTTGGCCCGCCGCGCGCTCGGTCATCATGCTGGCGGAAACCTACACCCCCGACGCCGATCCGATGGCCGATGTGGGGCGTGCCGGGGTCGGGAACATCTCGGTCTATGCGCGGGGCAAGGACTATCACGATCTGGTCAAGAAGCGGCTCAAACGCGTGGGCCGCTGGTTGCTGGACCAGGCCCCCGCGGGCGAGATCAAGGTATTTGTGGACACGGCCCCGGTGATGGAAAAGCCGCTGGCACAGGCGGCAGGGCTGGGCTGGCAGGGCAAGCACACCAATCTGTTGGCGCGCGATCTGGGCAGCTGGTTCTTTCTGGGGGCGATTTTCACCACGCTCGACCTGCCCCCCGATGCGCCAGAGATCAGCCATTGCGGCACATGCACCGCCTGCCTGGACGCCTGCCCGACGCAGGCCTTTCCCGCGCCCTACCGGCTGGATGCGCGGCGCTGCATTTCCTATCTGACGATCGAGCACAAGGGCCCCGTCGATCCCGATCTGCGCCCGGCACTGGGGAACCGGATCTATGGCTGCGACGATTGCCTGGCCGCGTGCCCCTGGAACAAGTTCGCCGCCGAGGCGCGTGAAATCGGCTATGCCGCGCGTCACCACGCGCCCGCGCTGGCCGAGTTGGCGGTGCTGGACGATACCGCGTTTCGGGCGCGGTTTGCGGGCAGCCCGATCAAGCGGATCGGACGCGACCGGATGGTGCGCAATGTGCTTTATGCGATTGGCAACTCGGGGGACGTGGGCCTGCTGCCTTTGGTCGAGGCGCTGCGATCCGACGCGGACCCCGCCGTCGCGGATGCGGCGCATTGGGCACGGGGGCGGCTGGCATCCGTCCGTGCAAACCCGTCCTGCGCACACGATTAGCTCTTTTCATCCGCCCTGTTACCGCTAGCTTGGGCGCATGTCACAGGCCAACACCCTTACCCCTTCGCCGTTGCGCGGCATCTTGTTCAAACTGGCCTCTGTGCTGGTTTTCATCGTGATGTCAGCGCTGATCAAGGCGACCGCCCCCGAGGTGCCCGCCGGCGAGGCGGTGTTCTTTCGCTCTGCCTTTGCGATTCCGGTCATTCTGATCTGGTTGGCAACCCGGGGCGAGATGGGGTCAGGGCTGCGGGTCGCCAATCCGATGGGCCATGTCTGGCGCGGCGTGGTCGGCACCTCGGCGATGGGGCTGGGCTTTGCCGGGCTTGGGCTGTTGCCGCTGCCAGAGGTCACCGCCATCGGTTATGCCGCGCCGCTGCTGGTCGTGATTTTCGCCGCGATGTTTCTGGGCGAGGAAGTGCGGCTGTTCCGCCTGAGCGCGGTCGCGCTGGGGCTGATCGGCGTGTTGATCGTGCTGTCCCCCCGGCTGAGTTCGGTCGCGGGCGCCAGCCACCGCGAGGCGTTTGGTGCGATGGTGGTGCTGATGGGGGCGGTCTGCGCGGCGCTGGCTCAGGTCTTTGTGCGCAAGCTGGTCGCAACGGAACGCACCTCGGCCATCGTGTTCTGGTTTTCGTGCACCTCGACCGGGTTGTCGCTGATCACCATTCCCTTTGGCTGGGTGGTGCCCAGCCCGACGCAAACCGCGTTGCTGGTCTGCGCGGGCATTCTGGGCGGGTTCGGTCAGATTTTCCTGACCTCCAGCTACCGTTTCGCGGATGCCTCCATCGTGGCGCCCTTCGACTATGCCTCGATGATCTTTGCGCTGTTGATCGGCTATTTCGTCTTTGGCGAGGTGCCGACCGCCGTCATGCTGGCGGGTGCGACACTGGTGATCATCGCGGGCGTCCTGATCATCTGGCGCGAACGGCAACTGGGCCTGAAACGTGATCGGCAGCGCAAGGCGATGACACCGCAGGGCTGATCCGGTCCGGGCGCATGTCGGCCATATTTGGCCGAAGCGCCGCTGCGACAGTCTAGCAGGTCGCAGAATCACGGCACTCGTGCTAGGGTTGCGCACGGATGAACCTGAAGGAGACTGCCATGACCCGTCACGTCATCGACCACGCCGCGCCGAAAGCCGAAGGTGCGCGTGTGAAACATTTCCTTGATCTGGCCCGCAAGGAAGGTGTTCACCCTGCGATCTTGGGGCTGAATCAACGCCCGGCAGAGCGTAGCGCGCGCAAGGTGCAGGAGTTTCTGCGCATTGAGAGCGCAGAACGCGCCGGAGCCTGAACACAACTCTCCGGCAGGGAGGACGAGGCAGGCGCGCCCAAGGGCGCGCCTTCTTGGTTTTGGAACCGCACAGCGCGTGTTACGCGCGCACCAGTTTCTCATAGCTTTCGGCGATGTCGCGCGTCAGCGCGCCCACTTCGAAATGGAAATCACCGATCTGCCCCACGGGCGTCACTTCGGCGGCGGTGCCGGTCAGCCAGCACTGCTCGAACCCGGCCAGTTCGACCGGCTCGATGTGACGCTCGTGCACGGTGATGCCTTTTTCCTTCAGCATGCCGATCACGGTTTGACGGGTCAGACCATTGAGGAAGCAATCGGGCAACGGCGTATGCACTTCCCCATCCTTGACGAAGAAGATGTTCGCGCCGGTCGCCTCGGCCACATAGCCGCGATAATCCATCATCAGCGCGTCCGAGCATCCCTTTGCCTGAGCGGCGTGTTTGGACATGGTGCAGATCATATACAGACCTGCGGCCTTGGCCTCGCAGGGGATGGTTTTCGGATCGGGGCGGCGCCATTTCGAAATGTCGAGCTTGGCCCCCTTCATTTTCGCGTCACCGTAATAGGCGCCCCATTCCCAGCCCGCGATCGCCAGACGCACCGGGTTGTGGATCGCCGAAACGCCCATTTCCTCGCCTGCGCCACGGAAGGCAATGGCGCGCACATAGGCGTCGGTCCAGCCATTGGCGGCCAGCATCGCATATTTCGCGGCTTCGATTTCTTCGACCGAATAGGGGATTTCCATGTCCAGCAGGTTGGCCGAGCGGTGCAGACGCTGCGAATGCTCAACGCCTTTGAAGATCTTGCCGTTATAGCAACGTTCGCCTTCGAAGACCGAGGAGGCATAGTGCAACGCGTGGGTCAGAATGTGGACGTTCGCGTCCCGCCACTCGACCAGCTTGCCATCCATCCAGATCTTGCCATCACGATCATCATAAGCCCCGGCCATTTTATCCTCCTTCGGATTACCCGGTTTCCAATAATTGCGTCCAATCGGTCCGTTTCGGACATAAAGTTGCGCAAAAACTGCGCTTCGGTAACAATTGATTCTTGGAAAGTCAACAAGGCTGACATAAAATCACGCAAAAGCGAGGGAAGACGATGGCAGAGACCAGCACGCAGGGGGGTGAGACCCTGCTGTTCTTGACCGACGAGCAATTGCGTAAGGGGATCGAGGCGATGTTTTTCGCCTATCGCGGCTTCACGGCCGACCCGGACCGGATTTTGGATCAGCACGGCTATGGCCGCGCGCATCACCGCGCGATCCATTTCATCAACCGTCAGCCCGGGCTGACGGTAACGACGCTGCTGGCGGTGCTGGGCGTAACCAAGCAGAGCCTGAACCGGGTATTGCGCACGCTGATCGAGGATGGGCTGGTCGAAAACCGTGTGGGCCGCCGCGACAAACGCGAACGGCACCTGTACCTGACCCCCACGGGCGAGGCGCTGGAGCGCGAATTGTCGGGGGCCCAGCGGGAACGGATGCGCAGCGCCTATCGTGCGGCAGGCCCGCAGGCGGTGGCAGGGTTCCGGCAGGTTCTGGAAGCGATGATCGACCCGGACATGCGGCGCCATTACCAGATGATGAAGGACGGTAGCTGATGGCGGCCCA
>JAQTYE010000126.1 GCA_028749255.1 Paracoccaceae bacterium
CCGGCGGAATTGACCCGTCATCGCCATCCGGCAATCGGTGTCGATATTGACCTTGCGCACCCCCATCTTGATGCCGCGCACGATTTCCTCGACCGGCACGCCAAAGGTTTGCGGCATCGCACCACCGAATTCATTGATGATGTCTTGCAATTCCTGCGGCACGCTGGACGATCCGTGCATCACCAGATGGGTGTCTGGCAGGCGCGCATGGATCGCCTCGATCACGCCCATCGCCAGAATTTCGCCATCGGGTTTGCGGCTGAACTTGTAGGCGCCGTGCGAGGTGCCACAGGCGATGGCCAAGGCATCGACCTTGGTCGCGCGCACGAAATCGACCGCCTGGTCGGGATCGGTCAGCAGCTGGCTGTGGTCAAGCTTGCCGACCGCGCCATGGCCATCCTCGGCCTCGGACTCGCCGGTTTCAAGGCTGCCCAGAACCCCCAACTCGCCCTCGACCGAGGCCCCGACCCAATGCGCCATGCGCGCAACGCGTTCGGTGATTTCCACGTTATAATCGTAACTTGCGGGGGTTTTTGCATCTGCTTCCAGGCTGCCATCCATCATCACGCTGGTAAACCCATGGCGGATCGCCGACAGGCAGGTCGCCTCGTCATTCCCGTGATCCTGATGCATGCAGATCGGAATATCGGGATAGATCGCGGCCAGTGCCTCGATCATCTTCGACAGCATGATGTCATTGGCATAGCTGCGCGCCCCGCGACTGGCCTGAATGATCACCGGCGCGTCCACGGCCTTCGCCGCCTCCAGGATCGCCAGGCCCTGTTCCATGTTGTTGATGTTGAACGCGGGCACGGCATAGTCGTTTTCCGCCGCGTGATCCAAAAGTTGTCTGAGCGTTATCAATGCCATATCGGTTACTCCTAAGATTTCAGATCAACGTCCCCATCGCCACGGCGGTATCGGCCATGCGGTTGGAAAAGCCCCATTCGTTGTCATACCAGCTGAGAATGCGCACCATCCGGCGATCCATCACCTTGGTCTGGTCCATGTGGAAGATTGATGAATGAGGATCATGGTTGAAGTCGCTGGAAACATTAGGTTTGTCGGTGAACCCAAGGATGCCGTTCAGCGGGCCTTCGGCAGCGGTGCGGATCGCGTCATTGACCTCGGCCACGGTGGTATCGCGCGCCGCCTCGAACACCAGATCAACGACCGAGACATTCGGCGTCGGCACCCGGATCGACACGCCATCCAACTTGCCCTTCAGCGCGGGCAGCACCAGCCCGACGGCCTTGGCTGCCCCGGTCGAGGTCGGGATCATGCTCAACGCCGCAGCGCGGGCGCGATACAGATCCTTGTGCATCGTGTCCAGCGTCGGCTGATCGCCGGTATAGCTGTGGATCGTGGTCATGAAGCCTTTGGTGATGCCGATCGCATCGTGCAGAACCTTGGCCACCGGGCTCAGGCAGTTGGTGGTGCAGCTGGCGTTCGATACAACCAGATCGGTCGCCGTCAACTGGGTGTGGTTCACCCCGTAAACAATTGTTTTATCGGCATTATCGGCGGGAGCCGACACCAGAACCCGGCGCGATCCATTGGCCAGATGCAGCGCGGCCTTGTCGCGCGCGGTAAAGATGCCGGTGCATTCCAACGCAATGTCCACATCACCCCAAGGCAGTTCGGCCGGGTTGCGCAAGGCGGTGACACGGATCGGCCCGCGGCCCGCGTCGATCCAGTCGGCGCCCGTGCTCACCATGCCCGGAAACCGGCCATGCACGGAATCGAATTGCAGCAGATGCGCGTTGGTTTCCACCGGGCCCAGATCATTGATTGCCACGACCTCGATGTCGGTGCGGCCGGATTCAATGATCGCGCGGAGCACATTTCTCCCGATACGGCCGAAGCCGTTTATGGCAACTTTCACTGTCATCGTCTTTCCTCAGATCAAGGATTTTGCAGTCGAAGCAATTGCTTCCATTGTGATATTGAAGTTTTTATAAAGCTGCGGGGCAGGCGCAGAGGCGCCAAATCCCGTCATCCCCACAAAGCCATCCTGCGGACCAAGGAACAGATCCCACCCTTGGCGCAGGGCCGCTTCGACGCCAACGCGAGGGGCATTTCCCAGAACCTCGTCGACGTAGGTGCGGGGCTGGGCGGCGAAGGCCTCGAAACAGGGGGCAGAGACCACCGCGGCGCGAATGCCCTCACTCGCCAGCTGATCGGCGGCCTGTAGCGCCAGCGACACCTCCGAGCCCGTGGCAATCAACGTCACCTGCCGATCTTCGGGCGCACGCAGCAAATAGGCGCCCCGCGCGGTCAGGTTTTCCAGCTGATGCACGCGCCGCACCGTTGGAAGGTTTTGCCGCGACAAGATCAACATCACGGGCTTATCTTTTGATTTCATGGAAATTTCCCAAGCCTCTGCGGTTTCGACCGCATCCGCAGGGCGGATCACCCACAGGTTGGGAATGGCGCGCAGACTGGCCAGATGCTCGACCGGCTGATGCGTCGGACCATCCTCGCCCAGGCCGATACTGTCATGCGTCATCACATAAGTGACCGGCGCGCCCATCAACGCCGACAGCCGGATCGCCGGGCGGCAGTAATCGGCAAAGGCCAGAAACGTGCCGCCATAGGGGCGGAACCCACCGTGTAGCGCAAGCCCATTCAGCGCCGCAGCCATTCCATGTTCTCGAATGCCAAAATGCAGATAATTTCCTGAATAGTCAGAACGTTGCACGGTGTTCATGCCACGGGGTTTGGTCAGGTTCGACCCCGTTAAATCGGCGGAACCGCCGACCAGATCGGGCAGCGCCTGTTGCAACACCGCCAGCGCCAGTTCGCTGGCCTTGCGGGTGGCGATATTGGGGGCGTCGGCCACCAAAGACGCCTTGTGGCGGGCAATTGCAGCAGGCAAGGCCGTGGCATCGCCGGCTTCGGCACTCAGGAAAGCCCTGCGCTGCGGGGATGCGGCCAGGCGTGCTTCCCAATCGGTGCGCGCCAGATGGCCGCGCGCCGCAATCCGCCGCCAAGAGTAATAAACATCTTGAGGGATTTCAAAGGGTTCAAAGGGCCAGTTCAATTGCCCCCGGGCCGCCATGATTTCGGTCTCGCCCAGTGGCGCGCCATGCACATCATGGCCACCCTGCTTGTTGGGTGCCCCGAAACCGATCACCGTGCGACAGGCGATCAGCGAAGGGCGCGGATCAAGCCGCGCCTCGGCGATGGCATCGGCGATTTCAGTCGGGGAGTGACCGTCACACTCCAACACATGCCACCCCGAAGCCGCAAACCGCGCCCGTTGGTCGGTCGAGGTGGACAGTGCGGTGTCGCCGTCGATGGTGATCTTGTTGTCATCCCACAACACGATCAACCGCCCCAACCCCAGATGCCCGGCCAAGTCGATGGCTTCTTGGCTGATGCCTTCCATCAGGCAGCCATCCCCCGCAATGGTATAGGTGAAATGATCCACCAGATCAGCACCATAACGGGCGTTCTTCATGCGTTCTGCCAAGGCCATGCCGACCGCTGTGGCGATCCCTTGCCCCAGCGGGCCGGTGGTCATTTCGACGCCTTCAGTATGGCCATATTCGGGGTGACCCGGCGTGCGGCTGCCCCATTGCCGGAACGCCTTGATCTGGTCGATCCCCATATCGGCATAGCCCAGCAGATGGTGAATCGCATAAAGCAGCATCGAGCCATGCCCGGCCGACAGCACAAACCGGTCGCGGTCCGCCCATTTCGGCGCGGACGGATCGAGCGTGACAAAGCGGTTGAACAGCACCGTCGCCACATCCGCCATCCCCATCGGCATCCCCGGATGACCCGAATTCGCCCGCTGCACCGCATCCATCGTCAGCGCGCGAATTGCGTTTGCCATCTTCTTTTCGTCAGCGAAAACAATATCTTTCATGGCAAACCTCACGCGCGCTTTGACTCGCGGACAAGCCGCTCGATCAGGGGTGTCAACACCAGCTGCATCGCCAGATCCTGCTTGTTGCCCGGGATCACGATGGAATTGGCGCGGCTCATCCAGGACCCGGCGATCATCTGCGTCAGATAGGGAAAGTCGATGCCGCGCGGGTTCTTGAACCGGATCACCACCAGGCTTTCGTCAGGCGTCGGGATCCAGCGCGCGATGAACGGGTTCGAGGTATCAACCACCGGCACGCGCTGGAAATTGATGTCGGTTTCCGTGAATTGCGGCGTGATGCAATGCACATAGGCGTGCATCCGGCGCAAGATCACATCGGTCACGGCTTCGGTCGAATAGCCGCGATGGGCGCGGTCACGGTGGATTTTCTGGATCCATTCGAGGTTGACCACCGGCACCACCCCGATTTTCAGGTCGGCGAGTGCGGGCAGATTGACCTCGTCATTGACCACGCAGCCATGCAGGCCTTCGTAAAACAACAGGTCCGACCCAGGGGCGATGGGCGCCCAATCGGTGAATTCGCCGGGCGCCACGCCATAGCGTGCAGCCTCGCGATCATCATGGATGTAATGCCGTTCCTGACCTGTCCCGGTTTCGGAATACGCCTTAAAGACGCTTTCCAAAGCCTTGAGTTCATTAGCATCATACGAGAAATGCGAGAAAGTCGCATCGCCTGCCGCCACGCGTCGCTCCAGCTCGGCCTTCATCTCGGCGCGATTGTAGCGGTGAAACGCATCCCCCTCGATCGAGGCGGCGGTGATGCCCTCGCGGCGGAAAATCTGTTCGAACGTCGTCTTGACGGTCGAGGTGCCGGCCCCCGAAGAGCCGACGACCGAGATGATGGGATGCTTTTTCGACATTCCTAGCTCCTGAATAATCCACGCGAAGAGAACAGCGCCGAGGCTTCGCCTTCGGGCAGGTCGTAATAGGCGGCGACCCGGGCCACTTTGGCGGCGGTGCCAAAGACAAAGGGGGTGCGGGCATGCAGCCGGTCGGGCAGGGCGGTCAGGATCGGATCGCAGCCGTCGGTGGCGCCACCCCCGGCCTGGGTGATCAGAAAGGCAATGGGCGCG
Organism: Paracoccaceae bacterium; assembly: GCA_028749255.1. GTDB lineage: Bacteria > Pseudomonadota > Alphaproteobacteria > Rhodobacterales > Rhodobacteraceae > Rhodobacter. The sequence goes on from JAQTYE010000126.1 coordinate 4,969, forward strand.
CATTCGTAGACATGGCGCAGCCGACCGCGTTCATAGCCCTTGCGATCGTCCGAGGGATACAGAAACACCCCGCCGCGGGTCAGAATGCGATGCGTTTCCGCCACCAGAGAGGCGATCCAGCGCATGTTGAAATTGCGTCCGCGCGGCCCCTCGGCGCCGGCCACCATATCGTCGATGAAGGCGCGCACCGGCGTGGGCCAATGGCGATAGTTCGATGCGTTGATCGCGTATTCCGAGGTCTCGACGGGCAGGGGCTTGGGGTCGGCGATGCGGCGGAAGGTGCCCGTCGCGGGATCGAGCACCCATTCATGCACACCGGCGCCGAAACTGGCGACCAGCGCGCATTTCGGCCCGTAAATGATATACCCCGCCGCGATCTGTTCGGTGCCGGGGCGCAGAAAGCTGGCGTCGGGGGTGTCAGCGGCCGGAAAAATCGAGAAGATCGTGCCGATCGACACGTTGACGTCGATGTTCGACGACCCATCCAGCGGATCAATCGCCAGTGCCAACCGACCGGGGCCGAAGCTGACCACTTCGTCCTGCTCTTCAGAGGCGTAATGCGTGACGGCGCTGTCGCGCAGGGCGGCCATGAAGGCCTCGTCCGCGATCACGTCGAGCGCCTTTTGCCCGTCGCCGTCCGAATTGATGCCCGCACTGGCCGCCAGATCGCCCTCGATCCCGTTCAGTGCAATCATTCGCGCCAGATCTGCGCCCACGCGCGCCAGCCGCGTCATCACATCGGCCAGATCCGCCGGGATGTTCAGGCCATTCAGCTCCAGGGTCATGGTGTCCTCCATTTGATGCCGTGGGGCATCTGTAACGAAGCATTGCGGGGAAATATGTTTTGTGAAATTTAATAATTTGGAACCCATGTTCAGGATTTTTTAAAAACATGCGCTTCGATGCCATCACACTGAAGCAATTGCGCGCGCTGGATGCGGTGGCGCGCGGCGGATCACTGACTGCGGCGGCGGCCTCCCTGGGCCTGACAACGCCCGCAATTCACACACAAATCAAGGGGTTGGAGGAAGCAACCCAGATCCGTCTGATCCAGCGCGCGGCGGATGGCGCGGGGTCGGAGCTGACCGAGGCGGGCCATGTTCTGCGTCTGGCGGCGCTCAGAATTACGGACAACCTGTCGCAGGCTGAGGCGAATTTGCGCGCGCTGGCCCGAGGGCAGGCGGGGCGTGTGACGCTTGGGGTGGTCTCGACCGCGAAATATTTCGCGCCGCGCCTGGTGAAATTACTGCAAGACAGCCACCCCGATATTGAAATCGCGCTACGGGTCGGCAATCGCGAGGCGACGATCGAGGGGCTGGCGCGCGGTGCCTTCGACCTGGCGATCATGGGCCGTCCGCCGCGCGCCCCTGCGGTGCGGGCCGAACCGCTGGGGCCGCACCCGCACGGGCTCGTGGCGGCTCCGGACCATCCGCTGGCGGGCCAGACGGTGGCCAGTGACGCGCTGTTCGAACAGGTGTTTCTGGCGCGCGAGACCGGGTCCGGCACCCGCATTCTGATGAGCCGCTGGCTTGACCGGATTGGCGATGGGCGCGGATATGAAACGTTAGAAATGGATAGCAACGAAACCATCAAACAAGCAGTGATGGCGGGTTTGGGGATTGCCTTCCTCAGCCTGCACACGGTGACCGAAGAACTGGCGACGGGGCGCTTGGTTGAACTGGCTGCGCCGGGGCTGCCGATCATGCGGCACTGGTTCGTGGTGCGTCCTGAAGCCGAAGTGCCGCGCCCGGTGGCCGCCCGGATTTGGGACGCCATCGTGACCTTGCAGGGCAGTTATCTGCCCGGCGCACATGACCGGTGACGCCGTGACGCGGCTCTGTTGCACAAATCGCCTGACGGCCAACGGATCGTCAGAGAGCCCAGGCGCTTGAGTGCTTCGTTATCGGCGGGCCAGTTTTCAGTCTTGCAGGTCGGGGATGTCGGTCTGCTTTTGTGCAACATACCCCACCCAGCCCATAAAACGCCAAGACTGAACCGCTAGGTTTGATCTGCTGAAGCGATCATTTTCCTCAGTCGGTCTGCATAAAGCTTCTTCCATCCGCTTTGCGGCGTTTGCATGAACCAACTCCTTTGAAGATCCCACGACGTGTTCACCCCCTCGGTCGGTTCACGGCCGACAATCGGTATCATCCCCGCCAGATTATAGATCGTCAGCTCACTAAACCAAAGATTATGCCCGTCGGTAAGAATATCAACGCGCATATGATCAAAATGATCCCCTATCTGGCGCGCGACATCCAGAGCCTTTTGCGTAGTTTCCGGCATCGGTCGATTGGCATTTCTGGTAATTTCAGGGGACCCTTCAAAAAGAGTCCACCCCCCCTGGCCGTCAGGCAACCACACGTCCGCAGAAATGCCATCCGCGCTGAAGCGGTCGTAAATAATCTGCAATCGTTCAACGCGTTTCCCGAATGTAAATATCTTAAATTCCGCCGCCATATTCGGAATGATTTTCTCGACAAACAGCTTCCTGGAAATCCCGAAGTAGCCCCACTCAAGTTTCTTCCGACCATGCGGCTTTCGCAGATATTTTCGCAATTTTCGATTGACCGCCGCACGGTCGGGTGGGGGATCTTGCAGGAATAAATTAGTGCTGCTGCCGTGATTTGCCTTCACGACAACACCGCTGGACAAGAGATGATCCGGAATATCAGCCGGGTCCTTTCCTGACCAAAGAATTGGTGGCCCGTCGATGTTGATCGCGTTTCTTTTCAGCCAATCGCGCACAAGTAGTTTATCACTGATCTCAGTGAATTCGGGGCGCCGATCAAATATCTTTCTCCAAAAAAACTTGTCATTTGCCGTTTGCGGATTGGCCGGGTTCGGAATTCTCTTGTAGTGACCAATTTCCCAGTACCAATAGGCTAGGCGAGGGTGCCGCAGCAGAATCGCCCACCGGATCAGAGACAGTATTTTGTCGGACATATGCAATTTTCCTGAAAGCCCTATTGCAGATGGGCGAGGTCACGTTTAGTCGCAGAGCAGTAACGTGGGGAGGGTGTGCGTGCAATGACAAAGAGCCTGAATATCGTTTGCGCTAAATGGGGGAGCGCTTACAGCGCGGACTACGTTAACCGTCTGCATCGTGGGGCTCTAAGAAATTCTACGCGACACGTTAAATTTTTTTGTGTGACTGACGACCCCAGGGGGGTTGACAGCGACATCACCTGTATTGAGCTAAAAAAATTCGCGTTCCAGGATGACCTGACCCGTGCGCAGGAATGCGCTGTCAAAAAGAACGGCGCCTATAAAAAAATTGCTATGTTCGAGCCTGGGCTGCTTCCGGTTACGGGCGCGGTTCTTGCCTTTGATTTGGATGTGATCATTTCTGGCCCGATTGATGATCTGGCGAATTTCGCGCCGGGCCATATTGCCATGCCACCGCCGTTTGCGGCCAGTTCCAAAAGGCCAACCTTTGGGGAAGGATCGGTGATCAAGTTTGAACCCGAGCATCACGGATTTCTTTTTTCCGACATTGCGACATCAACCGCATTAATGGTTCAGGAATCTTACGGGTCCGAGCAAAGCTACACGTCGGGGCGCGCCAAGGCATACGGAGTATTTTCACCATTTCCAAAAGAGTGGGTTGTAAGTTTCAAACATCACTGCCGTCCAGCGCAGCCATTGAACGCATTCATGTCCCCGAAGAAACCGAAAGCCGCAAAGGTCGTTTGCTTTCATGGAAGGCCAAGCATCCAGGAAGCAATTGATGGATTCAAGTCAGATTTTCTTCACAAAACTAAGCCAGCATCTTGGATCGCTCAACACTGGAAATAGCTGTAATGAGGCGAACGGTTTTTGAAGGGGGGCATTTTACATTCGCGCAATGCGACCGCCTGTAGCGAACCGAGGCTTGGGTTTTCAGTCCCGGCGTTCCTGGAGCGATTGCTTTCGATTTTCTGGTGCCAGATATCGGTGGTGCTCTGTGGCCACGAAACATGCTCGGGACAGTCAGGCATATTGCCAAAGGGGCGCGAATGGCGCATTTGTTGAGTGAAACACTTAACAAATATGTCCGATGCATCGACTCGCCCTTGATCTTTACGAAGACCATGCCCGCAGCGCCCTGACGCCCGAGGCCCATGCCTATGTCTCCGGCGGCGCCGGGCATGGGGCGGGGGTGGCGCGCAATCAGGAGGCTTGGCGGGCGCTGCTGCTCGAACCCGCGCTCGGGCGTCGGTTGGGCGCGCTCAGCGCCGGGGTGGAAATCCTGGGCCGACGCTATCGCTTCCCCTGTCTGGTGGCGCCGATGGCCTATCAGCGGCTGGCACATCCCGAGGGTGAACGGGCCACCGCGCTGGCGGCGGCGGCGCAGGGGGCGGGTTTCGTTCTGTCCTGTCAGACTTCGTTGCCCGCCGATCAGGTCGCCGCCGAACCCTTCTGGTTCCAGCTCTACCTGCAACCCGAGCGTGCGGCGACGCGCGCGCTGGTCGCCGCGGCAGTCCGCGCCGGGGCCGAGGCGCTGGTGGTCACGATGGATGCGCCGCTCAACGGGATCCGCAACGCGGAAATCGCCGCTGGCTTCGCTCTGCCGGCGGGAATCCGGCCGGTCATGCTGGATGGGCTGCCCGCAGCGGCGCGGTCAGCGGTGCAAGACCCGATCGCGGGCGCGCTGGCGATGGCGCCGGATTGGGCCGAACTGGCCGCGCTCTGTGCCGAGGTGTCGCTGCCGGTGCTGGCCAAGGGGGTGATGTCGGTCGCCTCGGCGCGCGCGGCGCTTGCGGCGGGCTGCGCGGGGGTCGTGGTGTCGAACCACGGCGGGCGGGTTCTCGAGGGGCTGCCCGCGACTGCGCAGGTGCTGGCGCAGATCCGCGCGGCGCTGCCCGAGGCGCTGATTTTGGCCGATGGCGGGATTCGCTCGGGCGAGGATCTGTTCCGCGCGCTGGCGCTGGGGGCCGATGCGGTGCTGCTTGGCCGACCGGTGTTCTATGCCCTGGCGCTTGGCGGGGCGCAGGGGGTGTCGACCTGCCTGCGCCGCCTGCAGGATGAATTTGCCGTGACCATGGGCCTGATGGGCTGCGAGACCTGCGCCGAGATCACACCCGAGCGCCTCTATCGCCCCGCGTTCACTTGAACGCGTAGGCGATCGGAAAGCGCAGGTCGAACGGGCCGCCGCCCATCGCGGCCGGGGGCGCGGGCAGGCGGTCGAACCCGTCGATCAGCGCCAGCGCTGCCCGGTCGAGCACCGGCCAACCCGCGCTTTCGACGATCTCGCGGCTCAGGATGCGCCCGTAGCGATCAAGCCGGAAGGCGACGATCACCTTGCCCTCGGCGCGCGCCTTTCGGGCGGCGGGGGGGTAGGTCTTGGCATGGGCAAGGGCGAGGACGAGGTCTTTCTGCCAGGCGGAGATCCGGGCCTTTTCCTCGTCGCTCAGCCCGACTTCGGCCTCGGTCGAGCCCGATTGCGCATCCTGCCCGGCGCTGGCCAGAGGGGCTGCGGCCTGACTGGCTGCGGCGGGATTTTCCACATAATCCTCCTGCACCTCGGTCGGAACCTCCTCGGCCTCGGTGTCGGATTGGTCCGCATCGAGCGGGTTGGCGATGCGGAACTGAAGCTCCGGGTCTTCGACCTCATAGGGGCTTTGCGCCAGTAACGGCGCCTCCGAGGCTTTCGCCATTTCGCGCTCTGCCGGGCTGTCGAGCGCGGCTTGGCTGTCTTGTGCCAGATCGCCCTCGGGCAGCTCCGCCTCGGGCGCGGCCATCAGCATTTCGACCGGCGCCAGATTGATGAAGGCGCGGCCTTTCAATCCGGGGTCCGGCGGGGGGGCGAGGGGAACCTGCGGCTGGGCCAGCCAGATGCCCGCCAGCGCCAGATGCGCGCTCAGGCTCAGCCCGAGGCCCAAAAGCAGCCCCGGCCCGCGCCGCGGCGTGAAGACCAGGCTCATGGCTGGGCCTCCGCGCCAGCGGGCGGCGCGGGCGTGCCGGGTGTCGCGGCAGCGGCGCCTTCCGCGGCCTCCGCATCTTCTTCGCCCTCGAGCCCGACCAGCCCGATCTTGAGGTAACCGGCGCCGCGCATCTTGTTCATCACCGCCATCATCTCGCCATAGGGCACCGCGCGGTCGGCCGAGATATAAATCCGCGTCTCGCGGTTCAGACGGGTGACGATGTCGAGCTCCATCGGCAGTTCCGCCAGCGCCACCTCGCGCTCGCCCACGATCACCAGCAGATCCTCGGTCACGGTGACGATCACCGGCTCATCCGGGCGCGGGGCAGGGGCCGCGGTCGCGACCGGCAGC
>JAQTYE010000127.1 GCA_028749255.1 Paracoccaceae bacterium
TGCCCGGCTTCATGTGCGACGCCCGGCTGTTCTGGCACCAGATTCTGGCGTTCTCGATCGAGCGCCCGGTGACGGTGGTGCCGCTTTTGGGGGGCACGGTCGAAGAGATGGCGGAAACCGTGCTGGCCACGGCGCCCGCGCGGTTCGCGCTGGTAGGGCATTGGCTGGGCGGGTTGGTGGCGATGGAAATGCTGCGCCGTGCGCCGGACCGGATTTCGCAGATCGCGCTGATTGACGTCTCGCCCTTGCCCGAAACCCCGCAGCAGGCGGCCGCGCGGGAAACCCGGATCGTGGGCGCGCGCACCGGGCGGCTCGATCAGGTGATGCTCGATGAAATCCCGGCTTCGGCTTTGGCACCCGGGGCTGGTCTGCGCGAGGTGCAGGCGATGGTACTGGAAATGGCCGCCAGCCTTGGCCCCGAGGTTTTCACCCGACAAAGCCGCGCGCTGATGCGCCGCCCCGATCAGCAGCGCGCCCTGCGCAATACCAAGGTGCGCGCCATGCTGATTTGCGGCGAATACGACACGATCTGCCCGCCGCGCCGCCATGAATTCCTGGCCGAACTTATGCCGCATGCCGAATTTCGACTGATCCTGAGCGCGGGGCATCTGAGCCCGCTGGAGCAACCCGAAAAGGTCACCCAGGCATTGCGTGACTGGTTTTCTGCACCTTTATTGCTGAAGTGATCAAGTGATCGAAATTTAATTTCTCACTTCTATTGATCTATTGGCGTTTTCAACCGGTTGATCTATCGTTTTCTTCGGGATGGCAGGCACAAGGGCCTGCGTCGCGGGGGCGAAGCGGGTTCGGCAGGGAGGACAGGCCGATGCAATCTGTTATTTTATGGCGAAATCATTCCACCGGCGCTTGGTTGGTGCATTGTTCAAAATCGGGGATTGCAGCCTATTTACGCGGCACGCAATCGCGCCACGCATGGCCGCCAGTTTATCATCTTTTGCGATGTGAACAGGATTTGCGCCGCGATCTGCACCGGGCTTTGCAGACAGGTGCGCTGGCCAGTCTTGCCGAGGGGGCGTTGCCGCCGCACCCAAAGGGCGGCTGCGCGAAAACTGCGCAATCGTAACCCCCGGCGGATCGTGCCGGGGGCTGCTGCGTTTACAGGGCGCCCGGATCAGACACCGCGCGACAGCGCGGCGACCCCGGTGCGGGCCACATCAATCAGTCCGAGCGGGCGCATCAGCTCGGCAAAGGCGTCGATCTTTTCCGGGGTTCCGGTGATTTCAAAGACGAAGCTTTCCAGCGTGCTATCCACCACATTGGCGCGGAAAATATCGGCCAGGCGCAGCGATTCCACGCGCTTCTCGCCGATGGCCGCGACCTTGAACAGCGCCAGTTCGCGTTCGACCGACTGGCCTTCCAGTGTCAGGTCGTGGACTTCGTGCACCGGCACGATCCGGCCCAGCTGCGCCTTGATCTGGTCGATCACCGCCATCGTCCCGCGCGTCACGATGGTGATGCGCGACCGGTGGCCCTTGTGGTCAACCTCGGCCACGGTCAGGCTGTCGATGTTATAGCCACGGCCCGAAAACAGCCCGATCACGCGCGCCAGAACGCCCGCCTCGTTGTCCACCAGCACCGCCAGCGTATGCGAACTTTCCACATCGGAATGGAAATCGCGCAGGTCATAGGCCGAATGGCTGGTCGAGCCTTTTTTGATGTTCAGAGCGGCCATTGCCTCTCTCCTTTATCCCGTTCGTCTTTCGACTTGGTTCAAATATCCTGCGGGGGTCCGGGGGTGCAAAACCCCCGGCGCCCGGCTCACACCAGCGTCGCCCCCGAGGCAAAGGCCTCGGCGTCGGCAGCCAGCAGCATTTCGTTATGCGGCTTGCCCGAAGGGATCATCGGGAAGCAGTTCTCATGCTTTTCAACCAGACAATCGAACAGCACCGGGCCATCATATTCCAGCATCTCGATGATCTTGGCGTCCAGTTCGGCCGGGTCGGAACAACGGATGCCCTTCCAGCCAAAGCTCTCGGCCAGTTTCACGAAATCGGGCAGGCTTTCGCTCCAGGAATGGCTATAGCGTTCGCCATGCAACAACTGCTGCCACTGGCGCACCATGCCAAGGCGTTCGTTGTTCAGGATGAACTGTTTGACGGGCGTGCGGAACTGGGTCGCGGTGCCCATTTCTTGCATGTTCATCAGCCAGCTGGCCTCGCCCGCGACGTTGATCACCAGCGCATCGGGATGCGCCACCTGCACCCCGATCGAGGCCGGGAAGCCATAGCCCATCGTGCCCAGACCGCCCGAGGTCATCCAGCGGTTCGGCGCCTCGAAGCCCAGGAATTGCGCGGCCCACATCTGGTGCTGGCCCACTTCGGTGGTGATATAGCGGTCACGCCCTTCGGTCAGCGCTTGCAGGCGTTGCAGCGCATATTGCGGTTTGATGACCGTGTCCGAATTCGTATAGGCGAGGCAGTTGACCGCCTGCCATTCCTGGATCTGTGCCCACCATTTCGCCAGCCCGGCCTTGTTCACCTTGCGCCCGCGCGATTTCCAGATCCGCAGCGCGTCTTCCAGAACATGGCCGATATCGCCGATGATCGGCAGGTTCACCGTCACCACCTTGTTGATCGACGAGGCGTCGATATCGACATGCACCTTGGTCGAGTTCGGGCTGAAATCGGCCACGCGCCCGGTGATCCGGTCGTCAAACCGCGCCCCAAGGTTGATCATCAGATCGCAGCCATGCATCGCCAGGTTGGCCTCGTACAGCCCGTGCATGCCCAGCATGCCCAGCCAGTTTTTGCCCGAGGCCGGGTAAGCCCCCAGACCCATCAGCGTAGAGGTGACGGGAAATCCGGTGGCGTCGATCATTTCGCACATCAGCTGGCATGCGGCCGGGCCCGAGTTGATCACCCCGCCGCCGGTATAGAACACCGGGCGTTCGGCGGTTTCCATCAGCTCGACCAGTTTGGTGATCGCGTCGATATCGCCCTTCAACTTGGGCTGGTAATGGTCCACCCGCGCGGTTTTCGGCCCGGTATAGGTGCCTGTGGCGAATTGCACGTCTTTCGGGATGTCGATCAGCACCGGGCCGGGGCGGCCCGAGGTGGCGACATGGAAGCCCTGATGGATCACCTCGGCCAGCTTGTCGGTGTCTTTCACCAACCAGTTGTGTTTGGTGCAGGGACGGGTGATGCCCACGGTATCGGCTTCCTGGAAGCCATCGGTGCCGATCATGAAGGTCGGCACCTGACCCGAGAACACCACCAGCGGGATACTGTCCAGCAGCGCGTCGGTCAGCCCGGTCACCGCATTGGTCGCCCCCGGCCCCGACGTCACCAGCACACAGCCCGGCTTGCCGGTCGAACGGGCATAGCCCTCGGCCATATGCACGGCGGCCTGCTCGTGGCGGACCAGAATGTGGCGGATATCGTTTTGCTGGAAGATCGCATCATAGATCGGCAGAACCGCGCCGCCCGGGTATCCAAAGATCGTATCGACCCCCTGATCCCTAAGAGCTTGCACCACCATTTCCGCGCCGGTCATCTGCCGTGACATCACTTTACTCCATCGCCTCGGGACTGTGCCCGCATCATCCATTTTCGCAACAAAAAGCCCTCGCATTTCGGGCGAGGGCGCATGGGAACCATCATGGTCAAACCGTCACCGGCCCATGCGCATCTTCCCTACGACTACAAGGAGCGAACCCATCGCCTGTCCTTTCTGTTGCGTTGCAGCGGACATTATGGGCGTGCGTCGTGGGCGTCAACGGCAAATCTGTGAATATTATGTCGCGGGCCGGGGATTTTTCTTTCACTTTGTTGCGCAACTTGCCGTTTGCGCTGTAATTATCCGAAAATCTCAGGGGGTAAATGCCATTTTGCGCACCGCCGAACCCCGGGGGCGAGTCCCCCCGTGGCCGTTCCGGTGCGCCTGTGGGGCTGACAGGGGCGGGATTCGCGGCTGTTGCCCGGTGCTACTGCAAGGCGGGTTTGCGCCGCTTCCCCTCTTCCTTCTCGCTCTCGGTTTCTTTATCTTGCCGCCAGCTTTGGCCCCAGAAACATAAGCAAAAGATGTTGAGAACGGGGCCGCTGCATCAATCATGGTGGCGCTAGCGGAAACTGGTTAGAAAATTGGACCAAATCGGACCAATTTTCTTGACCTGAGCCCGTTGCTCGGCCAAGGAACGCTGAAGCCCCCGGGAATAGGGGGCGAAACTGGGAAGGGGAGGACGGACATGGGCGGTTTGCTGGCCCTATCGCGCCTGATCGACCGGATGAACGAACTCATCGGCAAGGGCGTCTCGTGGCTCATTCTGCTGGCGGTCGTGATCTCGGCGGTCAACGCGACCATTCGCAAGATCTTCAACGTATCGTCGAATTCGTGGCTTGAACTGCAATGGTATCTGTACGGTGCCGCGTTCCTGCTGGCAGCGGCCTATACGCTCAAACAAAACGAGCATATCCGCATCGACATTCTGTATGGCGCGTTGTCGCGGCGCAAGCAGCACTGGATCGACCTGTTCGGGCATCTGTTCTTCCTGATGCCGATGGTCTGCCTGATGCTGTATCTTCTGGTGCCCTATGTTGGCAAATCCATGTGTCTCAGCGCGTTCCTGCCAGCCGGTGTGGTCTGCACCCCCGAAGTGTCGCAAAACGCGGGCGGTCTGGTGATCTGGCCCGCGAAGATGCTGTTGCTGATCGGCTTCGTTCTGCTGTTCCTGCAGGGCGTGTCGGAAATCGTCAAGAAAATCGCAGTGATGCGTGGGCTAATCGAAGACCCGCATCCGGCGGTGGGCCATCACGGCCATGACATGATCGCCGAGGAGGAAGCCCTGTGATTTTGGAGCTTATCGCGCAGAACATGGCGCCGATCATGTTCCTGTCGCTCATCGGCTTTTTGCTGCTGGGCTATCCGGTGGCCTTCGCGCTGGCCGCGAACGGGTTGCTGTTCTTCTTTGTGGGGGTCGAGCTGGCCCCCCTGTCGGGTGGCTCGATCAACCTCAGCTGGCCATTGCTGAACGCGATGCCCGAACGGTTCTGGGGGGTCTTGTCGAACGAGACACTGCTGGCGATACCGTTCTTTACCTTCATGGGGATCGTGCTGGAAAAATCCGGCATGGCCGAGGATCTGCTGGATACCATCGGGCAGTTGTTCGGTCCGGTGCGCGGCGGTCTGGCCTATGCGGTGATCATCGTCGGCGCGCTGCTGGCGGCGACCACGGGTGTTGTGGCGGCCAGTGTGATCGCGATGGGGCTGATCAGCCTGCCGATCATGCTGCGCTATGGGTATGATCGGCGGATTGCCAGTGGCGTGATTGCGGCGTCGGGCACATTGGCGCAGATCATCCCGCCGTCGTTGGTGCTGATCGTTCTGGCCGACCAGTTGGGCCGTTCGGTCGGCGACATGTACAAAGGCGCGCTGATCCCGGGGATGGTGCTGACCGGCATCTATCTGGGCTATGTCGCGGTCGTGTCGATCTTCCGCCCGAACATGATGCCTGCCCTGCCGAAAGAGGCCCGCACGCTGGGCTCTGGCGTGACCTCGCTGGCGGTGATTTTGGCGTTGGGCGTGGCGATCTTCCTGTTCGCGCGCGACTGGATGGATGCCAGCCACGGCGGCAATGCGGGGATTCTGGCCGCAGGGCTGGCGGTGATTGTGGTCTATGCGCTGGCCGTTCTGGACAAGGCGCTGAAGATCAACCTGATGAGCCGTCTGGCGCAGCAGGTGGTTATTGTGCTGATCCCGCCGCTGGCACTGATCTTTCTGGTGCTGGGCACGATCTTCCTGGGCGTTGCCACGCCCACCGAAGGTGGCGCGATGGGCGCGATGGGCGCGCTGATCCTGTCGGCGGTGAAAAGCCGCCTCAGCATGGCGGTGGTGCGCGATGCACTGGCGGCCACCACGCGGCTGTCGGCCTTCGTGATGTTCATCCTGCTGGGCGCACGCGTCTTCTCGCTGACCTTCTATGGTGTGAACGGGCATCTGTGGGTTGAACACCTGCTGACCTCGCTGCCGGGCGGCGAGATGGGCTTCCTGATCGTGGTCTCGCTGCTGGTGTTCTTTCTGGCGTTCTTCCTCGATTTCTTTGAACTGGCCTTCATCATCGTGCCCCTTCTGGCGCCCGCCGCCGAGAAACTGGGCATCGACCTGATCTGGTTCGGCGTTATTCTGGGGGTGAACATGCAGACCAGCTTCATGCACCCGCCGTTCGGCTTTGCGCTGTTCTTCCTGCGCTCGGTCGCACCGAAGTCGGCGTATGTAGACAAGGTGACGGGCAAGATGACCGATCCTGTGAAGACCTCGCAGATCTATTGGGGGGCGGTGCCGTTCGTGTTCATCCAGATCGTGATGATCGGCATCGTGATCGCCTTCCCGGGGATGGTGATGCATTACAAGGGCAAGCCGATCGACCCTTCGACCGTGCAGATGACCCTGCCCGATATGCCGGGTCTGGGCGGCGGCTTTGGTGGGCTTGGCGGTCTGGGGGCACCGGGCGCCGCACCCGGCGGCGGCAACAGCCTTGGCCTGCCACCGCTGGGTGGGCTTGGCGCGCCGATGGGCCAACCGGCCGAACCGCCGCAAGGCGGCGGCGCAAGCCTCGGCATCCCGGCGCCCATGGGCCTGGGCGGATTGCCCCCGGTCACCGGAAACTGAAACGAGAGCGGCGCCCCACGGGGCGCCGTTTTTCTTTGGGATGCCGGACATTATTGCCGTGCGCGTCTGAAAGCGAAAAATAGCACGGCATTGCCGCAAGGCAGGTTAGAGCCCTAATTGTCTTTGATCTGCAGTTTGATCGATCCACCAATGGGAATTTGTTCTATTGTGGCACCAACGATCAGAAACCCCTCATCTTCGAGTGGCTCTTTACTGCGGCGAAGAAGCCATTCTTTCCATGCATCGAAAGTCTCAGTCTTTCCGGCATGCTGGAGAATTTTCGCCTCAAGGCAACGGCCTATCGGCAAGTCGGTCTTCGCATTGATTACGACGACAGTGCCACGACCCTTTATGAGAAAACGTTCAGTAATCTTTGCTAAAACCATGCTAGCAACTTAGCACTTGCATCAAATTTGTCTATTTAGACCAGTGTTTCCGAACTGCTGCGCGACCGGCCACTTCGTCCCGCAAAGCCGCCTCCCAAACAAAAACGCGCGCCCTAAGGCGCGCGTCTTCCGTTTCACGTGACCCGCAGATCACACCGCGCGGATCGGGGTCACTGTGGCTTTCGGTGCTTCGCCTGCGTTGGCGTCGATGAATTCCAGCACCAGCGGGCGGATGTTGTTGCGCCAGCTGGAGCCTGCGAAGATGCCGTAATGGCCCGCGCCCGGCTCCAGATGCTGGGCCTTCTTGCTGTCCGGCAGACCGGTGCACAGCCGCAGGGCCGCGACGCATTGGCCGGGGGCCGAGATGTCGTCGTGTCCACCTTCGACGGTTTTCACCGCGACATTGGTGATCTTGCCGATATCGACCATCTTGCCATCGACCACGAATTTGTTCTGCGCAATCTCCAGCCCTTTGAAGATCCGCTCGACGGTGGACAGATAGAATTCCGCCGTCATGTCCATCACCGCCAGATATTCATCGTAGAAGATGTTGTGGTGATCGTGCTCGCTGCCTTCGCCTTTCGACTCGGCCAGAATTTTATCCTGGAACGCCTTGGCGTGTTTTTCCGAATTCATCGAGATGAACGAGGCCAGCTGCATCAGCCCGGGGTAAACCAGACGCCCGGCGCCCTTGTATTTGAAGCCGACGCGCTGGATGACCATGTGCTCCAGCTGGCCCATGGTGACGCGGGCGCCGAAATCGGTGACTTCGGTTGCGGCGGCATCCGGGTCGATCGGGCCGCCGATCAGGGTCAGGGTGCGGGGCTGGGCGGTCGGGTCTTCCTCGGCCAGATAGGCGGTGGCGGCCAGGGTCAGCGGCGCGGGCTGACACACGGCGATGACGTTGATGTCGGGGCCGAGGTGACGCATGAAATCGACCAGATAGAGGGTGTAATCCTCGACGTCGAATTTGCCTTCGGAAACGGGAATGTCGCGCGCATTGTGCCAGTCGGTCACGTAGACGTCACAGTCGGGCAGCAGACTGGCGACGGTAGACCGCAGGAGGGTGGCGTAATGGCCCGACATCGGGGCAACCAGCAGGATTTGACGCGCCATCTTTTCGCGGCCGGAAACCTTGAATCGGATGAGCGAGCCGAAGGGTTTGTCCAGAACCGTCTCGACGGTGATCAGGTGGTCGCGGCCGTCCACGCCGGGGATCGAACGGATGCCCCAGTCGGGCTTGATCACCATGCGCGAGAAGCTGCGCTCGGTCACGCGGCCCCAGGCCGACATCACCTTGAACATCGGGTGGGGTGTCAGACCCCAGACCGGATAGGACGCCATCGCACGGGCCGAGGCCCCCATCCACTCATTGGTATTCCTGATGGTCTCCATCAGGTCGTAACTCATAATACCCTTCATGCGTATCTCCTTGGCCCACAGGCTCCCTGCAAAACGTCGCTTTACCCTCCCGCAAAGGCGGCGTTATGCTGCTAGGCAAAGGATAGGGAGGAAAATTGATTATGACAACAACGGAGGCGCCGGTGTCCGCTGCATCGCAGCAAATGCAAGAGAATCTCGACAAAATCGAGGCTTTGACGCAACGCCTGATCGAAGCGTTGTCGCATAAACAAGCGCCAAATCCCGCGTTGGAAGGCCCCGGGCTGGATCTTTACATGAATGCCGGTGCGGCCCTTGTGAAGGAATGGGCCGACAAGCCGTCAAAGATTCTTGAGGCTCAGGTGAACTACTGGGGCCAGGCGATGAAACACTACGTCGAGGCCAGTCATGCGCTGAGCCAGGGCCAGTTCAAGCCCCCCGCCGATACCGGCCCGAAGGATCGCCGCTTCACCAATCCGCTGTGGGACAGCCACCCCTATTTCAACTTCGTCAAACAGCAATACATGATCTCGGCCAAGGCGATCGAGGATGCCGTCGATGCGTTGGAAGATCTGGATCCGGTTGATCGCAAGCGGATCGACTATTTCGCGCATCAGATCATCGACATGATGGCGCCGACGAACTTTCTGGCGACCAATCCCGATGCGCTGGAACGGGCGGTTGCGACCGAGGGGGCGAGCCTGGTCAAGGGGTTGGAAAACCTGGTGCGCGATGTCGAGCTGAACAACGGCAATCTGGTGGTCACGCTGGCCGACCGCGACGCGTTCACCGTGGGCCAGAATATCGGCACCGCCGAAGGCTCGGTCGTCTATCGCAACCGCATGTTCGAACTGATCCAGTACAAGCCCACCACCGAGACCGTCCACAAGACACCGTTGGTGATCTTTCCGCCATGGATCAACAAGTTCTACATCCTTGACCTGAAGCCTGCCAACTCGCTGATTCGCTGGATCGTCGATCAGGGCTTTACGCTGTTCGTCGTCAGCTGGAAAAACCCCGATGCAAGCTATGCCGATGTGGGCATGGATACCTATGTCGAAGAGGGGTATCTGACCGCGATCGAGCAGGTCAAGGCGATCACCAAAGAGAAGAAGATCAATGCCGTCGGCTATTGCATCGCGGGCACCACGCTGTCGTTGACGCTGGCCCTGATGGAAAAGCGCAAGGACCGTTCGATCAACTCGGCCACCTTCTTTACCACGCTGACCGACTTCTCGGATCAGGGGGAATTCACCACCTTCCTGCAAGACGATTTCGTGTCGGGCATCGAGGCGCAATGCAAGAAGGATGGCGTTCTGAGTTCGTATTTCATGACGCGAACCTTCAGCTATCTGCGGGCCAATGACCTGATTTATCAGCCCGCGATCCGCAGCTACATGCTGGGCGAGGCGCCGCCGGCTTTCGATCTGCTGTATTGGAACGGGGATTCGACCAACCTGCCGGGCAAGATGGCGGTCGAGTATCTGCGCGGGCTGTGCCAGCAGGACAAATTCGCCTCCAAGGGGTTTGAGGTGCTGGGCGAGATGGTGAAGCTGAGCGACGTGAAGGTGCCACTTTGCGCCATTGCCTGCGAGACCGATCATATTGCGCCCTGGATCGCCAGCTTCAATGGCGTGGCGCAGATGGGATCGGCCGACAAAACGTTCCTGCTGTCGGAATCGGGCCATATCGCGGGGATCGTGAACCCGCCCAGCAAGCTGAAATACGGCCATTACACCAGTGCGGTGCCGATCCATAACCCCAACGAATGGAAGGCCGAGGCGACCTATAACAAAGGAAGCTGGTGGCCGCATTGGGGTGAATGGCTTGCCGCGCGGTCCGGGCGGATGGTGCCCGCACGCGAACCGGGTGACGCCGCCCATCCGGTGCTGGCACCTGCGCCAGGCACCTATGTGAGCGAGGAAGTCCGGGTCTGACAGCCCGGGCTACCCCGCAGTGTATCCCCCGCCTGCGTCCCCATAGCGGGGCGTGCGGGCGGGGGTGACCCTGCCGACTGACGGCCGCGCCGTTTACATCCCCTGATTGTGAAAATTCTGCGACGCAGCATTTTTTTCTTGAAATGCTGCGCTGCAGCATGTATATCTGTTTCGTAAGCGAACGGGCCCTCGCCACACCATCCTTCCTCGGGCCACTATCGGAGCAAGAAAATGGCTAAGACCCAAGATTTCAGCAAAATGATGCAAGACATGATGGCTTCCATGCCGATGGACGCCTCGAAATTCCAAGACGCTTTCAAGTCGCAAGCTGCGCTGGGCGAAAAAATGACCAAAGTGGCGCTGGACGCTGCTGAAAAGTCCACCGAAATCACCTCGAAATGGGCCAAAGACACCCTTTCGAAAGTTGGTTCGCTGGCCGCGAAAAAAGAAGAGCCCGCCGATTACGCCAAAGCTGTGAGCGAGTTCGCTTCGGCCTCGGCTGAAATGGCCGCTGAAAACCTGGCTGCTTTCGCTGAAATCGCGAAAAAAGTGCAGATGGAAACCGTCGAGCTGATGCTGGCTGCTGGCAAAGACATCTCGGAAGATGCAACCGCCGCTGTCAAAAAAGCCACCGAAGAAGTCACCGCTGCGGCGAAAAAAGTGACCACTCCGGCGAAATAATTAGGTTCCTCCCGCAACCCGGCGTCCTCCTCCCTGCCGGGGAACGGAACCTGAAAGGGCGGGCTTCGGCTCGCCCTTTTCTTTTGTTGCTTTTGCGCCCGCGCGGCTCCAAGATTGCTGCGCTGCCAATAAGAAGGGGAGGAACCCGATGACTGATGACGCCAAGCCCTTGCTGATCAAGCGCTACGCCAGC
>JAQTYE010000128.1 GCA_028749255.1 Paracoccaceae bacterium
CCCATCCAGATCGCCGTCCAGAACCCCCTGCGTGTCCGAGGTTTCGTAGCCAGTGCGCAGGTCTTTGACCATCTGATAGGGCTGCAACACATAAGACCGGATCTGGTTGCCCCACCCCGCATCGCCCTTGGATTCATGCGCCGCGTTGATCGCCGCGTTGCGCTTGTCGAGTTCGAGCTGATACAGCCGCGAACGCAGCGCGTTCATCGCGATCTCACGGTTCTGGTGCTGCGATTTCATCGAACTGGTGACAACGATATTGGTCGGCAAGTGGGTGATCCGCACGGCCGAGTCGGTGGTGTTGACGTGCTGACCGCCCGCGCCCGACGACCGATAGGTGTCGATGCGGATATCGCGGTCGGGAATGTCGATCTCGATATTGTCGTCAACCACCGGGTACACCCAGACCGAACAGAACGAGGTATGCCGCCGCGCCGCCGAATCGTAGGGTGAAATCCGCACCAGACGATGCACGCCCGATTCCGATTTCAGCCAGCCATAAGCATTGGGGCCCGAAATCTTGTAGGCGGCCGATTTGATCCCCGCCTCTTCGCCCGGGCTTTCCGATTGCAGCTCGACCTTATAGCCCTTTTTCTCGGCCCACCGGACATACATCCGCGCCAGAATATTGGCCCAGTCGCAGCTTTCGGTGCCGCCCGCGCCCGCATTGATTTCCAGGAACGTGTCGTTGCCGTCCGCCTCGCCATCCAGCAACGCCTCCAGCTCCTTGGCATCGGCCACAACTTTCAGCGCACGCAGCGATTTCTCGGCCTCGGCGATGATTTCGGGGTCGCCCTCCATCTCGCCCAGTTCAATCAGCTCGACATTGTCGGTCAGATCGCGGTCGATCATGCGATAGGTCTCGACCTTGTCCATCAGCATCTGCCGTTCGCGCATCAGCTTTTGCGCGCGCGCCGGGTCCGACCACAGATCGCCGTCCTCGATCATCGCGTTGAATTCTTCCAACCGATGCGGCGCGGTTTCCCAATCCATCCGCTGCGCCAAAAGCTTCAGCGTCTTGCGGATCGCTTCCACGATATTTTGCATCTCGGCGCGCATGGGGCTCATCTTCCTCTTTTTCGTCTTCGCGCGGTGATACAGGCAAGGCGCCGCGCGGGCAAGAAGCTGCGTTGATTTCGCGCAGCCACCGCTAGGGGCACAGCTGGAATTCAACGATCCCGTCGCCGCTGCCAAAGCGTGCCATCGTCTGGCTTTCGATGTCGATCAAATAGCCGTCGCCGCCCAGATTGGCCGTGCAGCACCCCGCACAATCGGCGTCTGAACAGGTGTCCAGAACCTGCACGCGGCGGTGGTGCGCACCCTGACGCAGCTGCAGGGTTTTCAGTCCCAGCCAGTCCCAGTCTTTCGAATGCACCGCCACGATATCATGCCGCGCCACCCAGTCCGGGGTTTGTGTCCCCTCTACCCCATAGAACTGGCCCGCCCAGGTGCAGCCATTATAGGCCAGACATTCCGCGCTGCCCGGGGCCGGATAGGCGGTGTAATGGGTCAGCCGGGCGGTATGCCAGGGCGTGCCACAATCCGGCACCTGCGCAAAGGCCGGCCCTGCCAACCAGAGTGCGGCGAAAAACGCCGCCCCCCTCAATACAGCCCACCCGAGGTCAGCGTGCCGAAATCGGCCTTTTTCGGAATGACCTTGGTCTGCCCGGTCGAGGTGGTGACCGCAGTGCCGCCCGCGTCGGTTTCCCCTTGCGCAAACAACGGCAGGTTCGCCCCCATGCCAAAGCCACCGTCCACAATCAGCCCCAGCCCCAGCATGCCATCCTGGCCTTCTCGCAGATATTCGGCCTGCACGAAATCGCCTGTCGCATCATCGGCAAGACGTTCGCCGGTAAAGCGGTTGAACTTGGCCCAATAGCCCCCCGGCGGAACCTTGAACTTGGTGCCGCCATAGACCTTGACCGCTTCGTGCATGAATTCGTTGAACACCGGCACACACAGCGTGCCCCCATAGGCGCCCGCGCCCAAGCCCCGTGGCTGGTCATACCCCATGTAACAGCTGGCCACGATGTTCGAGGTAAACCCGGTGAACCACACGTCCTTCGCGTCGTTCGTGGTCCCTGTCTTGCCCGCCACCGGCACCGGCAGATTGACGCCAGACCCCGACCCGCGCCGCACCACGCCCTCCATCATCGAGATCATCTGGAAGGCGGTGACCGGGTCGATCACCCGCTCGCGTTTCGAGGCAATCCGCGGGCCCAGACCAGCGGCCAGAATTTCCGTCTGGCAATCTTCGCAGTCGCGCTGATCGTGGCGATAGACGGTGCGCCCCCAGCGGTCCTGCACCCGGTCCACCAGCGTGGGTTCGACCCGTTCCCCGCCGTTGGCGAACATCGCATAGGCCGAAATCAACTGATACATTGTGGTTTCCTGCGCACCAAGCGCATTGGCCAGAAACGGTTGCATCGGGTTGTAGACACCGAATTTCTCGGCATATTGCGCCACCGTTTCCATCCCGATTTCCTGCGCAATCCGCACAGTCATCAGGTTTCGTGACTGCTCCAGCCCGGTCCGCATCGGCGTCGGACCATAGAATTTGTTCGACGCGTTTTTCGGGCGCCACAGGCCCTGCGGCGTGTTCACCTCGATCGGGGCGTCAACCACGATGGTTTCGGGGGTGAAGCCGCTGTCCAGCGCCGCCGCATAGACAAACGGTTTGAAGTTCGAGCCGGGCTGGCGCATCGCCTGCGTCGCGCGGTTGAACACCGAGGATTGATAGCTGAACCCCCCTTGCATCGCGATGACGCGCCCGGTGTTCACGTCCATCGCCATGAAGCCGCCCTCGACCAGCGGCACCTGCCGCAGCGTCCAGCGGATGAAACTGCCGTCGGTATCCTTGGTCATCGCGCGCACCAGCACGACATCGCCGACCTCGACCAGATCAGCGGCGCGTTTGGCCCGCGCGGCCAGCTTGCCGTTGCCCAGCCGCTTGCGCGCCCATGTCACATCCTCGGCCGGGATCCAATGGCCATCGGCGTCTTCCTCGATCCCCTCAATGCCGATCCGCGCGTCCTTGTCGCCCAGTTCCAGCACCACCGCCGCATGCCAGCCCGCAACGTCGCGCGGGGCCTTTTCTGTCGGCACGGCGGCCAGGGCCGCGCGCCAGTCGGCCTCGGAACCCAGTTTGTCGGCCTCGATCTTGACCCCGGTGCCGCGCCAGATCCCCAAACCACGGTCGTATTTCTCCAACGCGTTCTGCAACGCCCGCGCCGCCACCGCCTGCATGTCGGGGTTGACCGTCGCGCGAATGGTCAGGCCGCCGCCAAAGAATTCGTCCTGCCCGAAGGTTTTCGACAGCTGGCGGCGGATTTCATCGGTGAAATAGTCGCGCGGCGGCAATTGATCGCGGAACGGCGAGAAATCACCATTCTGCACCGACTGCACCGGCATCAGCCGCTCGGACTGATAGGTTTCTTCACTGATATAGCCATTCTGCGCCATCTCGCGCAGCACATAGTTGCGCCGCCCCTGCAATTTTTCCTTGTTGCGCACGGGGTGGAAACTGGACGGCGCGGCAGGCATCGCAGCCAAGGTCGCAGCCTCGTGCGGGCTCAACTCGCTCAGCGTCTTGTTGAAATAGGTCTGTGCCGCCGCCGCCACGCCATAGCTGTTCTGACCCAGGAAAATCTCGTTCAGATACAGCTCGAGAATGCGATCTTTGCTCAGCGCTTCTTCGACGCGGGACGCCAGGATCAATTCCTTGATCTTGCGCTCCATCGAGCGGTCCGACGACAACAGGAAGTTCTTCATCACCTGCTGGGTGATCGTCGAGGCGCCGCGCACGTCCTTGCCGCCCGATTTCACCGCCTGCACCAGCGCCGCCAGCATGCCGCGCGTGTCATAGCCCCGGTGGTGATAGAAATTTTTATCTTCGGCCGAAATGAAGGCGTTCTTCACCAGATCGGGAATATCCTGAATCGGCACAAAGATCCGCCGCTCTTCGGCGAATTCGTCGATCAACCGGCCCTCACCGGAATAAATCCGCGAAATCGTCTTGGGGGTATATTGCGCCAGCTGCTCGTGGCTGGGCAAATTGCGGGAATACATCCAGAAAATCGCACCGATGGTCAGCGCGCCGAAAAACAGCGCGGTCACGATCCACGAGAACAGACCACCGATCGAAGACAGGATAAAACGGATCAAAAGCCACCCCCATGGGGCCAACCGCCCCCGATTGGCGCCCGTATAACGCGGCGCCACGGCAGGGTCAAAACAACTTGGTGTCAGGGCGGCAGGAAGCTGCCGCGCAGAGGGGGGCGGCCCGGCCCGTTACTGGCGCAACAGCCGCGCCTCGGCGGCATCGGCCTGCGCCCAACGCTGGATCCCCTCGACCAGCGCCGCCGCCATCCGCCCGCGCCATTCGGCGCTGAGCAGCCGCGCGCGGTCGGCCTCCGACGACATGAACCCCAGTTCCAGCAGGATTGACGGGATATCAGGCGATTTCAGCACCGAAAAATCCGCACCCTGCACAGGGTGGCGGTGCATTTTCAGCCCCTCGGCCTTGATCGCGCCCGCCAGAACCTGCGCCAGACGCAGGCTGCGTGGCTGGGTCTCGGCGCGCGCCAGATCCATCAACACCCCGGCCACCGCATCGTCGTGCCCCTCCAGATCGACCCCCGCCAACAGGTCGGCGCGGTCGTGCCGTTCGGCCAGTTTCTGCGAGGCCGCATCCTGCGCGGCCGAATCCAGCAAATAAACCGTGGCGCCCGTGGCCTCGCCTTCGGCCAGCGCATCGGCATGCAGCGACAAGAACAGATCGGCGCCCGCGGCGCGCGCCACGGTGACCCGGGTTTCAAGCGGCACAAAGACATCCTCTTCGCGGGTCATCAGCACCTCCATGCCCGCCCGCGTCATCGCGTCTTTCAGATCGCGTGCGAAGGTCAGCACCAGAACCGCCTCGGAATGACCGTCCGATTCCGCGCCCGGGTCGATACCGCCATGGCCGGGGTCCAGCACGACGCGCAGCGGGGCGGTGCCATCCTGACGGCGGTGCGGCGGCTCGGTCACGGCGGGCTGCGGCAGATCCCACAGCGCCGATTCCGGAGCGCCACTGCGGGCGGCGAATTGTGCCGCGGGCACCGGGTCAAGCCGCACCCGGACACGCGCGTCCTCGCCGGTTTCCTCGACCGCATCCCGCAGCGCCATCGGTCCGGGCAGTTCAGCCACCAGCCGGGTCCAGCCCGGGCGAAACCGCCCCCAACGCAGATCGACAAGCTGATCGGCGCCCGCAAGAGTGCCGGGCGCGATGGCGCCAAAATCAAGTTCGCGGAAATCCATCACCAGTCGCGGCGGCGTATCCAGCAGATAGGCGCGAAACGGCACCGGCTGGCTCAGACCCAGCTCCAATACCAGCGCATCGCCCTCGGCCCGCACCCCCGACCGCGCCGGATCCAGCCGCGCCAGCGCCGACAGTTCGGGCGCCTGCGCGAACCCCGCCAGTGCCCAAAGCACCAGCGCCATCGTTAGGAAAAACCGTGTCATGCCTGCTCCGTTTTGGGCCTGCTCAGTTTTGGGCCCGCTCCTTTTTCGCGCAGTATAGCGTGGCGGCGGTGGGCACGATACCGTTAACCCCGCGCGGCCATGAAGGCCTGCAGCCGCGCCAGACCCTCGGCGATATCCGTCGTTTGCCGGGCATAGGAAAACCGCAGCGTCCGATTGCCCCGCGCAGGGTCGAAATCGAGCCCCGGCGTCACCGCAACCCCGGCCTGGTCCAGGATCTCGGCCGCCAGTGCGCGGCTGTCCGTGGTCAGATCCGACACATCGGCATAGATATAAAACGCCCCGTCAGGCGGCGCGATCTTCGTGAAGCCCGCCTTCGGCAGCCCGTCCAGCATCAACTGGCGGTTTTGCGCATAGACCGTGCGGTTCGCCTCCAGCTCGTCGATGCAGTCAAGCGCCGCCAGCGCCGCGATCTGGCTGGCATGCGGCGGGCAAATGAACATGTTCTGCGCAAGCCGTTCGACCGTGCGAATATGGGTTTCGGGAACCACCATCCAGCCAACGCGCCACCCCGTCATCGAGAAATATTTCGAGAAGGAATTGATCACGAAGGCCTCGTCCGACACTTCCAGCGCCGTAACCGCGCGGGCCTCGTAGTGCAGGCCGTGATAGATCTCGTCCGAAATAAACGCGATGTCGCGCGCCTGTGCCGCCGCCATCAGCGCCGCCAGCTCGGGCTTGCCCAGCATCGTCCCCGACGGATTGCCCGGCGACGCCACGATCAGCCCCTGCACATCGGCGGGGATTTCATCGGGCACCGGCTGATAGCGGTTCTCGGGACGCGACGGAATGCCCACCGGCGTAACCGACATTGCCCGCAGGATCTGGCGATAGCTGGGATAGCCGGGCTCGCCCAGAGCCACCCGGTCGCCCGCATCGAACAGCGCCGAAAACGCCAGCAAAAACGCCCCCGACGACCCCGATGTCACCACCACCCGCGCCGGGTTCAGATCGACGCCATACCAGCGCGCATACAGATCCGCGATCCCCCGACGCAGCGCGGGCAGCCCCAGCGCGACGGTATAGCCCAGCGTGTCTTGTTCCAGCGCGGCGGCCAGGGCAGCGCGGGCCTGCGCAGGGGCCGGGGTCGAGGGCTGCCCCACCTCCATATGGATGATGTGCCGTCCAGCAGCCTCGGCGGCGCGTGCAGCCTCCATCACATCCATCACAATAAAGGGATCGACCTGACCACGGGTTGAGAAACGCATCCTCTGCCTCCATCCTGTGCATGAACCTGCGCGATAGGCCGCTGCGGCCGCGGGGTCAAGGCGCGTGGCCCGGTCACCGGGTCGCAGCCATGCCCCCTTGCGTCGGCCCCGTAACCCGGCCAGTTTGGCGCAAATGCCCGCAGGGCGCAGACAGGATGACCCGATGACCCGCACGCTTCTTGCCGCTCTGGCACTCTCGACCACCCTTGCCGTCCCCGCTTCGGCGCTGGACCTTTCGGCGATGAATGATGCCGAAAAGGCCGCCTTCGGCGAGGCGGTCAAAGCCTATCTGATGGAAAACCCGCAGGTTCTGGTCGAGGCGATCGGCGTTCTGGAAGAACGCCAGCAGGCCGCCGAAGCACAAAACGATCAGGTGCTGGTGCAGACCAACGCCAAGGACATCTTCGAGGACGGCTATTCCTGGATCGGGGGTAATCCCGAGGGCGATGTGACCATGGTCGAATTCATGGACTACCGCTGCACCTATTGCCGCAAGGCCTATGACGAGGTCGAGAAGCTGTTGGAAAAAGACGGCAATATCCGCTTCGTGGTCAAGGAATTCCCGATCCTGGGCCAAGAATCCGAGCTGTCCTCGCGCTTTGCCGTCGCAGTGCTGCAACTGGCTGGCCCCGAGGTCTATGAGAAAGCTCACAACCAGTTGATCGCCTTTCGTGGTGCGATCACGCTCGACAGCCTGAGCCGTCTGGCCACCGATCTGGGCCAGGATCCCGAACCGATCCTGAAACGGATGAACGAGGAAGAGGTGACGGCAGTGCTGCGGTCCAACCACCAGTTGGCCGAACGGATGAAGATTTCCGGCACCCCCGCCTTCGTGATCGGCGGCGAACTGCTGCGCGGCTATGCCCCCGCGGATGCCATGGCCGAGATTATCAAAGGCCAGCGCGGCTGAAATCTGCACAGGGGGGCGCTGCCCCCCGCCCTCACGGGCTCCCCCCGGGATATTTGAACTTTGGTGCAACACCAGCTTTCAACAAAGTTCAAATATCGCGGGGGGAAACTGGCGCAGCCAAGCGGGGGTCGCGCCCCCTGCCCGGCCCATCCGCAAGCGCGGCGGCCTATTCGGCGGCGGCCTCTGCGGCTTCCAGATCGGCGGCGCGTTTTTCCACCAGCTCGACGATATGGTCGATCATCTGCGCATTGCTCAGCTTGTGGCTTTGCTTGCCCGCCAGATAGACCATGCCCGATCCCGCACCACCGCCGGTAAAACCGATGTCGGTCATCAGCGCCTCGCCGGGGCCATTCACCACGCAGCCGATGATGCTCAGGCTCATCGGCGTCTTGATATGTTCGAGCCGCTTTTCCAGCGCCTCGACCGTCTTGATCACGTCAAATCCCTGACGCGCGCAGCTGGGGCAGGAGATGATCTGCACGCCACGGGTGCGCAGGCCCAGTGATTTGAGGATCTCGAAGCCGACCTTGACCTCTTCGACCGGGTCCGCGCTCAGGCTGACGCGGATCGTGTCGCCAATCCCCGACCACAGCAGATTGCCCAGGCCCACCGCCGATTTGACGGTGCCCGCCATCAGCCCGCCCGCCTCGGTGATACCAAGGTGGATCGGCGCGTCGGTGGCCTCGGCCAGTTGCTGATAGGCGGCGGCGGCCAGAAACACGTCGGAGGCCTTGACCGAGATCTTGAACTCGTGAAAATCGTTGTCCTGCAACAGTTTGATATGATCGAGGCCGCTTTCGACCATCGCATCCGGGCAGGGCTCGCCATATTTGTCGAGCAGGTGTTTTTCCAGTGACCCCGCGTTCACGCCGATGCGGATCGAACAGCCGTGATCCTTGGCCGCCTTCACCACTTCGCGCACCCGCGCGGCATCGCCGATATTGCCGGGGTTGATGCGCAGACAGGCCGCGCCCGCCTCGGCCGCCTCGATCGCGCGTTTGTAGTGGAAATGGATGTCGGCGACGATCGGCACCGGGCTTTCGCGGCAAATTTCGCGCAGCGCCCGGGTGCTGGATTCGTCTGGGGTCGAGACCCGCACGATATCTGCGCCCACATCGGCGGCGCGGATCACCTGCGCCAGTGTCGCCTTCACGTCAGATGTATCGGTGTTGGTCATCGTCTGCACCGAAATCGGCGCGTCGCCCCCCACGGGGACATTTCCCACCATGATCTGGCGCGATTTACGGCGGGAAATATCGCGCCACGGACGGATGGGATTGTGCGACATGAGCGGCCTCCGGTTGCTGGCCCCAGAGATAGGACAGCCGCCGCCCGAGGGCAACGGCTGTTCCGAAATCCGGCTGTCGGCCGAGGGCCGCTGTGGCGCGGTTACTCGCCCGCGACGGGTTCGACCGGCGCCAGCGCGCCCGCATCGGCCACGGCGACCATTTTGGCCAGATCGCCGTCGGCGCCGATATTCGCGGTGGCATATTTCGCCGCCAGCGACTCGGGCGAGAGTTCGATATTCTTGGTGACCTCGCCGCGCGACCCGGCCGGGCCATGCGCCACACCATTCACCGCGAAATAAATCGCACCGGATTCGCCCGTGCGCATCAGCGGCGGCTCTTCGAGTTTGGGCAGCGCGAACCGTTCGCCCGCATCCATCACCTTTTCAAAGATGATCGAACCATCCTTGGCCTGAACCCGCACCCAAGATGGGCGCACAGCCAGAATTTCGATCGCAGGTGCATCCGCCGCACTGGTGCGCACTACCCCGGGCTGAGCCGGTTCGGGTTGGGCTGCGGCCACTTGCTGCGGCGCGGTCTCGCCCGGCAGCCCCGCCAGAACGCCGGTCTGTTTCGGATCAATGGCCGCAATCGGTCCATCGCGGGCGATCAGCACCGGCACGTCCAGCGTGGCCGGACGATAGATCCGGTCCAGAGCCTCGGGGGCGGGCAATTGCGGCAGCGCATCGTCAATGGCCATTTGCATCGGTTGGGCAGAGGTCAGCGGATCGAGTTCGGCCACCACACCCGGCGCCTGATCAACCGGCGACAGCTGCACGCGCTGCACCTCTTGCAAGACCGACCAGCCACCATATCCAAGCCCGCCGACCAACAGCGCCAGCGCCAGAACCGAGCCCACGGCGCGCGGCTCGATCTGGGTCCAGAAGGCCTGGGTGCGGGGCACGAAGGTCGCGTTCGGATTGGCCAGCGCCTCTGCCACCTCGGTCGGGCGGCGTTGCGGTTTCGGGCCCGAGGCGGCGGGGGCCATGCCATGGGTCGGCATGAAATCGGCCTCAACGCAGAAGCGCTGGAAGGCCCAATCCGGGTCCATCCCCAGATAGCGCGCATAAGACCGCACATAGCCTGCAATGAAGGACGGGGTCTCGAACGCGGCGACATCGCAACTTTCGATGGCGGCAATATAAGCCGCCTTGATGCGCAGCTCACGCTGCACATCAAGCAATGATTTTGCCAGTGTTGCGCGCTCTCCGCGCATCACATCGCCCAGCCGCAACTCGAACGCGTCAAAGCCTTTCGGCTTATCCTCGGTCTGCGTCGAAGGTTTGCTCCTCCGCCCGATCATGTGCCTGCCCCTGCCTCAACCGCTAAAGATTGTAGATTCGGCCTACCCCTTGTCCGAATCCTTAGTCATTTATTATCACAGGTCAGAGAGCAGTGCACTGGCAGAACAGAGTTAAGCCGAGGCCTCGGCGCGATTCAGCGCACAGCGCGACCACAGTGCGTCCATCGCGCGCACCAGATGGTCGATCTGCTTCAAATCATGCACCGGCGAAGGCGTGAACCGCAGCCGTTCGGTGCCACGCGGCACGGTCGGGAAGTTGATCGGCTGCACATAAACGCCAAATTCATCCAGCAGCATATCCGACAGCGCCTTGGTGTGTTTGGGGTCGCCGATAACCACCGGAACGATGTGGCTGCCGCAGTCGATGATCGGCATGCCCAGCGCTTTCAGGCGCATTTTCAGAACCTTGGCGTGCAGTTGCTGCGCATCGCGCAGTTTCTGCCCTTCGGCGGTTTTCAGGAAGGCGATCGAGGCCGCGGCCCCTGCGGCCACAACCGGCGGCAGCGAGGTGGTGAAGATGAAGCCCGGCGCATAGGAGCGGATCGCGTCGATCATCTTCTCGGAGGCCGCAATATAGCCGCCGAACACGCCGAAAGCCTTGCCCAGCGTGCCGTTGAAAATGTCGATCCGGTCCATTTCGCCCAATTGTTCGGCGATACCGGCACCACGGGGGCCATACATGCCGACGGCGTGAACCTCGTCCAGATAGGTCAGCGCATTGAATTCCTTGGCCAGATCGCAAATTTCGGTGATCGGGCCGAAATCGCCGTCCATCGAATAGACCGACTCGAAGGCAATCAGCTTGGGCGCATCGGGCGCGTCAGCGGCCAGCAACTCGCGCAGGTGGGCGACATCATTGTGACGGAAAATCCGTTTGGCGCCGCCGTTTCCGGTGAAGGGCCTCTATTTTTACCTGTATTTGTTCATGGATATTTTTAGCCGGAAA
>JAQTYE010000242.1 GCA_028749255.1 Paracoccaceae bacterium
CCCGCGCGGCACACGGGCAGGACGAAGCGCGCCACCCGCTTAACTGCGGTGACTTAGTTTGGCGTTTTCGCGACTATCCTTCATCGGGGGGAAACAAACTAAAGTGGGTGGCGGGATTCGTCTTTTGCACCCTGAACCCGCGATATACGCTGGGGGGCTGCGAAGCGCCGGCTGCGTCGCCTGGTCTCGCCATTCCGGGACGGGGCGTACTCACGGGTACGACGGCGTCTCTCGTTGCGACCTCGGGCCTGCTTGCCTGGTGTGCTTCGCGGCCCCCGGTTTCAGGGCCGTCAAGCTGCGTGTGCGCCTGCGCGCAATTGGTACAAGTTTATTGTCGAATACAGTACCATCGCCCTCTTTTTGTCTGGCGATGGACCTTCCTGTGATTTTTCCGGGAGCGGTGAAGGCGCTGGATATCCAGGCGTTGAGTCGCTCTGGGACGACGCGGACCGGTGTTGAAATCTGCCAACACACCTGCAGGTGAGCGCGACGCATCAGAACCGAAAAAACCGTTAATTAGTATATTTCAAAAAGATGGCCTTGAGTAAAGCACCCGCAGTAAGCCATACCCGCGTGGATGAAGGCAGTGCGGGGCAGCGCATCGACAACTACCTGGTAAGAGTGTGCAAGGGGGTGCCCAAGAGCCACATCTACCGCATTCTGCGCAGCGGTGAAGTGCGGGTGAATAGCCGGCGTGTCGACCAGACCTACCGCCTGCAGGAGGGGGACGAGCTGCGCATCCCGCCGATCCGTCTGGCTGACAAGGCTGCGGCCGCACCGGTGCCGGTGGGCAAGGCCTTCGATATCGTCTTCGAGGATGAAGCCCTGCTGGTGCTCGACAAGCCCGCCGGTCTGGCGGTGCATGGTGGAAGCGGTGTCAGCTTCGGGGTCATCGAGCAGTTGCGCCGGCAGCGACCGGAGGCTAAGTTTCTGGAGTTGGTGCATCGCCTCGACCGCGAGACTTCCGGTCTCCTGATCGTTGCCAAGAAGCGCAGCGCGCTTACGGTGCTCCATGACATGATGCGCGACGGTAAGGTGCAGAAGCGCTATTTGACCATGGTGGCGGGGCGCTGGCTCAATCAGCAGCAGCACGTAAAGCTGTCGCTGCACAAGTATCTGCTGGACAACGGTGAGCGCCGTGTCAGCGTGAACCCGGAGGGAAAGCCGGCGCACAGCATCGTCCGGCTGGTGAGGCGCTGGAGTGGTTACAGCCTTGTGGAGGTGGAGCTGAAGACCGGCCGAACCCACCAGATCCGTGTTCATCTCAGTCATCTGGGCTTCCCCTTGTGCGGTGACGACAAGTACGGGGATTTCGCGCTCAACAAGCAGCTCGAGAAGGAGGGGCTCAAGCGGATGTTTCTGCATGCCGCCAAGTTGGCGTTCCGGCATCCGCTGACAGATCAGGCGATTGAACTCTCGGCGCCCCTGCCGGCCGAACTGGAGGGTTTTGTGGCCTTCGTCGAGCAGACCCGGGAGAGAGAGAGCATGGCTAAGCGCTTTGAGCTGATCGTTTTTGACTGGGATGGCACGCTGATGGATTCGGCGGCAGCCATCGTGCGCGCCATCCAGGCGGCCAGTGCCGACCTGGGGTTGCCGGTGCCGCCGGATGCGCGGGCCCGCTACGTCATCGGCCTGGGGCTGGTGGATGCCTTGCGCCATGCGGTTCCCGAGCTGGCCGAGAAAGACTACCTGGCCATGGTGGAGCGTTATCGCCATCATTATTTGTCGGGTGATCATGAGCTCGCGCTTTTTGAGGGTACATACGCGTTGATCGAGTCGCTCCACGGGCGGGGTTACAGCCTGGCCGTGGCAACGGGCAAGAGCCGCAAGGGCTTGGCGCGGGCCCTTGAGTTTTCGGGTCTGGGGCGTTTCTTTCATGCCACGCGCTGTGCTGACGAGTGTTTCTCGAAGCCTCATCCGGCCATGCTGCATGAGCTGATGGATGAGTTTGGGTTGGGGCCGGACGCCTGTCTGATGATCGGTGATACCACCCATGATCTGCAAATGGCCAAAAATGCCGGGATGGCGGGGTTGGCGGTCAGCTTTGGTGCCCATTCGGTGGGGCAGTTGCTGGCGGAGGCACCCCTGGCCTGCGTGCATACCCCTGCCGAGCTGCGTGCCTGGCTTGAGGAGCGGGCGTGATCTGCAGGTCAGAGGCGGTGCGCGAGGGGGAAGATGGGGTGCGCTTCAGCGTGACGCGCGTGACCGGTGAGGAGCCGGCCTTTGTGGTGCGCTTTCAGGGGCGGGTTCACGCCTATATCAATCGTTGCGCCCATGTGCCGGTGGAGCTGGACTGGCTACCCGGCAAATTCTTCGATGACGCCCGCCTGTATCTTGTCTGCGCGACCCATGGTGCCTTGTACGAACCCGAGACCGGATACTGCGTCTCAGGCCCCTGCCGTGGTGCGCGTTTGGTGTCGTTGGGTGTCGAAGAGCGGGACGGCGGGGTCTATCTGGTCGATTGAACTGGCTCGGGCCCGCTCTTGTTCAGGCGGCGAGGATCAGGAATACAGTGGGTCGTCGAGCGAGATCGGGGGCCGGCGCCCGCTTCCAGTCAGTAATGCTGTGCGTGCTAATCCACTCGCTCTCGAGGGTCAGGTCGCGTGCCACGCACAAACGGGTTTCCGGCCGGCAGTTGCTGCGCAGGGCCTCGAACATGCGCTCGTTGCGATAGGGCGTTTCGATGAATAGCTGGGTGCGGGAATGTCGCGCTGACTCTGTCTCCAACTCGCGAATGCGTTTGTTGCGCGCCTCTTCGTCGACGGGCAGGTAGCCGTGAAAGGCGA
>JAQTYE010000129.1 GCA_028749255.1 Paracoccaceae bacterium
GCAAAAGTTGAACAATATTCAAATTACAGCATCAATTCCTCATCAGGGTTACGTGACCCACAGGTAATCTCAAGGAAAGTGGAATGAAATTCAATATCCGAACCAAGTTTCACGGGATCGTGCTGGCGGCTGGCGCCTGTGCGAGCCTTGCATGCGGCACTGCGGCCACGGCGAAAGAGACCGTCGCGCTTGGCTTTATCGGCCCGCTGACCGGCGGCGTGTCGTCGGTGGGTCTGGGCGGGCGCAACTCGGCCGAACTCGCGATCCGGCTGCGCAATGCCGACCCGGGTGCGAAATACAGCTACGAGCTGGACGCGCTGGATGACGAATGCAAACCCAATGTCGGTGTGCAGGTCGCAACCAAACTGGCCACCAACCGCAAACTGGCCGGGGCGGTGGCGCATTACTGTTCGGCCGTGGCGATGGGGACGGTCGATGTCTATCACCGCTTCGGCCTGCCGATGACGGTTTGGGGCGCGGTGCTGCCCGACATCACCTATGGCAATGATTACCCCGAGATCACCCGGGTCAACGGCACGATGATCAACCAAAACGAGACCGCCGCGAAATTCATGACCGGGCTCGGTTACAAGACTTTCGCGATCATCCATGACACCACCGATTACGGCAAGGGGCACAACAGCTATCTGTCGAAGTTCCTGGCCGAGGATGGCGCGACGGTTGTGGGCGCCTTTGGTGTCAGTGCCGATCAGCAGGACTTCACCGCCGAACTGACGCAGGTCAAGGCGCTGAACCCCGATGTGGTCGTGTACGCGGGGCTGACGCCGGGCGGCGTGCGGGTGCGCCAGCAGATGGCGAAACTGGGCATCTCTGCGGTGTTCGAGGGCGTATCGGGGATCAAGTCGGATGCCTTCTTCGAAGGTCTTGGTGGCGATCTGGCCGAGGGCACGCTGACCTTCCTGGAAGGTGCGCCTGCGGAAAAACTGCCCGGCGGCGCGTTCTTCCTGAGCGAATACGAAAAGGCAGGCTTCGCGACCCCGCCCGAGGCCTATGGCCCCTTCGCCTTTGCCGCGATGAACCTGCTGATCGACGCGGTCGAGGCGGTCGGCCCCGATCGCAAGGCGATTGTCGAGTATATGGGCACCGTCAAGGATCACGAGTCGATCACCGGCCTGATCAGCTTTGACGATCACGGTCAGAACACCGTGGCGCTGATCACCGGCTATGTCGCGCAAGACGGCAAATGGGTGGTCTGGGAAGACAGCGACTATGCCAAGGGCACGCGCTCGCTGCCTGCGCCCAAGTAATCCACCGCCCCGGCGATGCGGCGGGCCAACAGGCCGCGCCGCATCCCCTTTTCGAGGAAAGACGATACGATGGATTTCGGACTGATCGCGCAATACCTGGCAAATGGCATCTTGCTTGGCACGATGTATGCGCTGGTGGCGGTGGGCTTCACCCTGTTCTTCGGCGTGCTTGATGTGATCAAGTTCAGCCACGGCGATGTGCTGATGCTGGGCACGTTTATCGGTTTCACGGCCTGGCTTGGGCTCGAGGCGATTGGCGTGGCCAACCCGTGGGTGCAGCTGCTGGGCGTGCTGATCTGCAGCCTGGGCGGCACTGCACTGATCGGGGCGGCGATTGCCAAATGGCTGGTGCTGCCGCTGAAAAAGGCGCCACAGCTCAACACGCTGCTGATCACGCTGATGCTGGGCACCGCGATCCGCGAGGCGGTCCGTCTGTTCTACCCCAATGGCTCCAACCCCAAGGCGTTTCCCGCGCTTCTGCCTGATGCCGCGGTCGAGCTGGGCAGTTTCTCGCTGCGCGCCGACAGCGTGATCCTGGTGCTGGCGGGGCTTGGGCTGATCGGGCTGCTGAACCTGGTCATCAACCGCACCCGGCTGGGTCTGGCGATCCGCGCCGTCGCGCAAGACGAAGAAACCGCCCGGATCATGGGCATCAACTATACGTTGGTGGTTCTGGCCACCTTTGCCATCGGTTCCGGCGTGGCGGCCTTCGCGGGCATCATGAACGGGCTCTATTACAACGAGATCAACTTCGGCATGGGGCTGATCCTTGGGCTGATCGGGTTTTCTGCGGCGATCATCGGGGGCCTTGGCAACCTGTACGGCGCGATTCTGGGCGGGTTCCTGTTTGCGGGGTTGCAGGTGATCGGTGCGGCGCTGTTGCCTTTCGCCTCGGCCTACAAGGACGTGTTCGCCTTTGCCGTCGTCATCGCGCTGATGGCGTGGAAACCAACCGGGTTGATCCCTGAACGCTCCAGTGACCGGGTGTAACGACATGACAGATCTTCCGATTTCATCCCCCGCCTCCGCCGCGCGCCCCTGGGCTGCGGGTGCCGCCGTCATCGTGGCCGCCGGGGTCTATGCCTGGGCGCTTTTGATGGCCGAAGAGACCTGGCAGGTCACCGGGCTGCTGGCGCTTGCCGTGGCTGCGGTTCTGGCCGCGCTGAAAACCGGCTTCGCGCGGCGCCTGCATCAGGATTGGAGCGCCTCTGAGACGCGCTTGAACCGGCTGGCCTTTGCCACGCTGATCGTGCTGATTTTCGTGCTGTCGGACGCGCATTTCGCGCTGCTGATGGTGGCCACGACGTTGCTGTATTTCACCGCCTCGATGGGGCTGAACATCCAGTTCGGTTTTGCCGGCATGGCGAATTTCGCGGGGGCTGCGTTTTTCGGGGCGGGCGCCTATACTGCGGCGGTTCTGGGCACTGTGACCGCCGTGCCGCCGCTGCTGACGCTGGCCCTGGGCGGCGGCGTCGCGCTGGTGCTGAGCCTGCCGCTGCTGTTGCCGATCGTGCGCACCACGGGGCATTACGCGGCGGTCGTGACCATCGCTTTCGGGGTGCTGTTTCGCACTTTTCTGGAGGTGAACGAAATCCTCGGCGGTCCGCAGGGCTTGATGGTCGCGCCGATGCGGCTGTTTGGCTGGGATTTCAACAGCGCGCCGGTGATCGGTGGCTACGAGATGTCGTTTTACGTCAATTATGCGCTGTTGGCGGCGGCGCTGGCGGGGCTGGTGTTCATGCTGATGCGGCGGTTGGAGCGCAGCTGGATCGGGCTGCATATGGATGCCGTGCGGCTGGATGAAACTGCGGCCGCCTGTTTCGGGATCTCGGTCACGCGGACCAAGGTGACCGCCTTTCTGATGGGCAATGCGATCCTTGGGGTCAGCGGGGCTCTTTACGGGATGATGATTTCCTTCATCGCTCCGGCGTCCTTCACCTTTTCGGACAGCCTGCTGATGGTGTCGATCGTGCTGCTGGGCGGGCTGGGCAGCCTGTGGGGCGGCGCGGTGGCGGCGGCAATCGTGGTGCTGTTGCCCGAAAAGCTGCAACTGCTGCAGGAATACCGTTTCCTGCTGTTCTCGATCCTTGTGATTCTGGTGCTGCTGTTCCGCCCGGACGGGATCTTGCCGCGCCCAATGCGCAGCTTCTTTGCCAGCCGGAGGGCCGGGAAATGACCCAGACACTTCTTGAATTTCGCAATATCGTCAAACGGTTCGGCGGCGTGACGGCGCTGGATGACTTTTCGATGCGTCTGGGACGGGCCGAGATTCTGGGCCTGATCGGGCCGAACGGGTCGGGCAAAACCACCAGCTTCAACGTGCTGACCGGGATCTATCCGGCCACGGCGGGGCAGGTGCTGTTTGATGGTCAGGACATCACCAACGCCGCCGCGCGTGCGGTTTATGAGGCGGGCATCGTGCGCACCTTTCAGCGTTCGCGGCTATGCCTGCCACTGTCGATCTATGACAACATCATGATCGGCGACACCGCGCGGCTGACCGGCAGCCTGTGGTCGAACCTGATTTCGCGCAAGCGACTGCACGGCCAGATCGACGCCTCCTATCGGTTGGCGCGCGATCTGGTGGGCAGCTTTTCGGGGCATCTGGCGGACCGCATGGATCAGCCGGTCGGCGCCCTGCCGATGATCGAGCGGCGCCGGATCGAGATTTGCCGGGCGCTGATTTCCGGCCCGCGGCTGTTGCTGCTGGACGAACCCTCGGCCGGGATGACGCATGATGAAACGCATCAGCTGATGGATGACATTCTGGCGGTGCGCGCGCGGGGCGCGGGCCTGTCGATCATCATCGTCGAGCATGAAATGGGCGTGATCGAACGGATCACCGACCGCTGCATCGTGCTGAGCTACGGGCGCAAGATCGCCGAGGGCACCTATGCCGAAGTGGCGGCCGATGCCGAGGTGCAAAACGCCTATCTGGGAGCGGATTGATGGCTGGGATCGAAATGCGCGGGCTGCGGGCGGCCTATGACAAGGTCGATGTGCTGCATGATGTGTCGCTGAACGTGGCGCCGGGGCAGATCACCTGCCTGCTCGGCTCGAACGGGGCGGGGAAATCGACGTTGATCCGGGCGATCCTGGGGCTGACCCCGCCGCACAGCGGGCAGATCCTGCTTGATGGCGAGGACATCACCGGACTGGCCACCCACAAGGTGATCGCGCGCGGCATCGCCGCGATCCCTGAAGGGCGGCGGATGTTTGCCAAGATGACGGTGACCGAAAATCTGCGTCTGGGCGCGTTTCAGGTCGGTGACGAGGCGCTGATCCGGCAGCGGTTGGACACGGTTTTCGATACCTTCCCGCGTCTGGCTGAACGGCGCGATCAGTTGGCGGGCACTATGTCGGGGGGCGAGCAGGCGATGGTCTCGATCGGGCGCGGGCTGATGGGCGGGCCGAAGATCCTGCTGATCGACGAACCCTCGCTGGGCCTGTCGCCGCTGTATGTCAAAGAAAATTTCCGCATCATCAAGGACATCCGCGATCAGGGCATCACCGTGTTTCTGGTAGAGCAGAACGTGCGCCAGACGCTGGCGATTGCCGATTACGGCTATGTCCTGTCGGGGGGCAAGCTGGTGGCGCAGGGGCCTGCGGCCGATCTGGCGGGCGACGAGGCCGTGCGCGAAGCCTATTTCGGGTGAGATCATGGATGTTCTGGAACTGACACGACGGCTGATTGCCTTCGACACGGTCAATCCGCCCGGCGCCGAACGCCCGGCGATGGAATTTTGCGCGGGTCTGCTGGCGGCGGGTGGTTTTGAGTGCCGGATGATCCCGCAGGGGTCGGGACGGTGCAACCTGATCGCCACGCGCGGCACTGGAACGGGGCGGGCGCTCGGCTTCACCGGGCATCTGGATACCGTGCCTTTGGGCGCCGCGCCCTGGGCCTTTGCGCCCCATGCCGGGACGGTCGCGGAGGGCAGGCTTTATGGTCGGGGCAGCACCGATATGAAGGGCGGCGTGGCGGCGTTCATGGTCGCCGCACTGGCCGCACCGCCGCCGCCGGGGGGCGTGGCCCTGCTGCTGACCGCAGGCGAAGAGACCGGCAGTGATGGCGCGCGCGCCATGGTTGCCGCCGGGCCGTTACCGCAGATCGGCGCGCTGATCGTGGCCGAACCGACCCAGAACCGCGCGGTGCCCGGGCACAAGGGCGCGCTGTGGCTGCGGTTGCGGTTTCATGGTGTGACGGCGCATGGTTCGATGCCCGAACGCGGGGTGAATGCGATCAGCCTGGCCGCCCATGCGCTGGCTCGGATCGAGACGCTGGCGTTGGGGGCGGCGCATCCGGTGATGGGTGCGCCCACGCTGAACATCGGCACGATTGCGGGCGGGCTGAACACCAATTCGGTGCCCGACCTGTGCGAGGTGACACTTGATCTGCGCTCGGTGCCCGGCGTGGACCATGCCGATCTGATCGCGGCCGTCCGGGCGCTGCTGCCCGCGGGAACCGAGGTCGATGCGCTGATCGACCTGCCTGCGGTCTGGACCGATCCGGCAACACCCTGGCTGGTGGATCTTGCCCGTGAAAGCGCCGCGATATCCGGCGCGCCGACCGCGCCCGTGGCGATGAGCTATTTCACCGATGCCTCGGTGTTCACCCCGGCGCTGGACGGGGTGCCAACGGTCATTCTGGGGCCTGGTGACCCCGCAATGGCCCATAAAACCGATGAATATGTGTCCCTTGCCCGCCTGCACGAGGCTGTCGCGATCTATCGCGGGGCGCTGGACCGCTGGAGGGTGTGAGCGATGAAAGATCTGGGTGTCGAACTTCCCGGTGCATTGGAAACCCGCCGTGCCATCGCGCAGGGTGACTTGACCGCCGAGGCCGCGTTGCGCGCCCGGCTGGACCGCTGCGCCGCGCTGGAGGACAGTATCGGCGCCTGGGTGCATCTGGATATCGCGGGCGCGCTGGCAACGGCGCGGGCGCTGGATCGCGGGCCGGTGCGCGGCCAGCTGCACGGGGTTCCGCTGGGTGTGAAGGATATTTTCGCGGTCCGCGGCCAGCCCTGGCGGTGCGGGTCGCCGATCTGGCATGACCGGGTGGCCGAGTTTGACGCGGGATCGGTCGCGCTGGCACGGGGGGCTGGCGCGGTGATCCTGGGCAAGACCGAAACCACCGAATTTGCCGGCTATCAGCCCGCACGCACCCGCAACCCGGTGGTGCCGGGTGCCACACCCGGGGGCTCGTCTGCGGGGTCTGCGGCGGCGGTGGCCGCAGGGATGGTGCCGCTGGCACTTGGCACCCAGACCTCGGGGTCAATCATCCGCCCGGCTTCGTTTTGCGGCGTGGTGGGGTTCAAACCCTCGTTCGACCTGATCGAGACCGGCGGCATCAGCGTGTTTGCGCGCAGCTTCGACACGGTCGGGGCCTTTGCCCGGTCGGTGTCCGATGCGGCGCTGGCGGTCGAGGCGCTGAGCGGGCTGGACCTGCAACCAGAGGCCCCCGGATCCTGGACCGCGCTGTCCATTCTGCGCAGCCCGGTCTGGGACGCGGCCAGCCCCGATCTGCAACGCGAATGGGCGGCATTCACCGACCGTCTGGAACGGGATACCCCGCTTGGGCACACGCCCTTTTCCGACGGCTTTTATAAGGCGCTGGCCGAAATTCCCGCGCTGCACGCGCGGATCATGGCCACCGAGGCGGCGCAGGCGCTGGCCTACGAGGCGATGATCGCGCCCGATCTGCTCTCGGCGGGGCTGCACGCGCAGATCGTGCGGGGCGCCGCACAATCGCCCGCGCACCGTCATGCCGACCGGATGCAGATGATCGCGCTTCGACTGCGCGCGATGAGCGAGACGCGCCCGGGCGAGATTTGGCTGACGCCGGCCACCCCGGGCGCTGCCCCCGCGTTCGAAAGTGGCACGGGCGATCCGATTTTCAACCGGATCTGGTCGTTGCTGGGTTTTCCCTGCTGCACCGTGCCGCTCCTGCACGACCCGGCGGGGCGCCCGATGGGAGTGCAGGTGGTGGGCCGCCATGGCGATGATCGCGCGGTGCTGAGCGTCGCGCAATGGCTGATGCAGCATTTCGGTGCCACCGGGCGCGGCTGATACCCGAGACATGCAAAAGACCGGCGACGTTGCCGTCGCCGGTCTGAAACAGGGTCCGCGCTGGCGGGTTATTTTGCCGACAGCAGTTCCGGCACCGACAGCAAGATGAACTCGTTATGCGCCGCCTGACCGATTTCGCGCCCGCCCGAGAACGGCAGGTTATTGTCATTGGCGACCATGATGTGGGTGTCATCCACGCGCGCCACGTCCTCGATGGTGAAGAACGGGAAGGTGAACGGGCCTTCGGCGGGTTTCAGGCCGGGCAGGGCCTTGTTGTCCGGGTCTTGAATGTTCATCAGGTCAATATGGCCGATGCGACGGATGAAGCCGTCGGCGTCGATGTCGGCGGTATCAAGCAGAACGATGTTTTTCACCTTGGCGGGGTTCGGGTAGCAGGCAGAGGTATCGGTCGCGCCGTCGGCACAGGCCTTGGCGGCGTCGCCTTCGCCGTTGTCACGCTCGATCACCAGCGCGTGGGTCGCGTCGATGAAGTTGAAATCGCCGATCGCCTTGGCGCCCTCGGCCAGCTTGAATTTGAAGCTTTGGCCGGTCCAGTCCTTGGCCGCGGTGTCAAAGGTGATGACGCGCAGGAAATCGCCTTCGGTCCCGCCACCCTCGACCAGCAGCGGTTTTTCCAGCATCGCCCACAGCAGCCCGGTGTCGGGTTGCAGTGCCATACCTTCATAGCCGCCCGAACGCTGCACCTGGAAATCCTTGCCCGCTTCGGCCGGAACCCGCACGCTGGGCGTGTCGGGGCCCGCGATCACGGCGCCGTCCAGTTTGGTTTCAAAGATTTCCAGCACCCGGCCATCCAGCGCCACGTGCAGCAGATAGGGGCCGAATTCCTCGCCGATCCAGATCTCGCCGTTCAGATACTGAATGCTTTCCGGGTCGAAATCGGCGCCGGTCAGATAGCGCGCTTCGGTGGCCTCGTTGGCGATGCGGAACGGGATCTTGTGGTCGGGGTCGTGCAGGAACACGGTGTCCTTGCGCGCCA
Source organism: Paracoccaceae bacterium (assembly GCA_028749255.1). GTDB lineage: Bacteria > Pseudomonadota > Alphaproteobacteria > Rhodobacterales > Rhodobacteraceae > Rhodobacter. The sequence continues at coordinate 8,332 of JAQTYE010000129.1, forward strand.
CGGTGCCCGTCGCGAAATCGGGCATCATGCGGTGGAAGAACAACGCCGCATCCGGGCTGTTGAGCTTGCTGCCGAAGCCGTTGTCGGTCAGCACGAACCAGCTGCCATCCTCGGCGCGGTTCATCGCAAAGCCCGACATGCCCTGCACCGGCTGGCCCAGGAAGGGCAGGGCGATGCCGGTTTCATGGCCGCCGTAATTCTTGCCCACATTGCCCATCACGCTCATCGGGTGTTCGTTGCGGGTGGCGCCGGTGAACTTGCCCGAAATCCACAGATCGCGCGGCGCGTCGGCGGGCGGGGCAACCATGGTCATCGCGGGCAGATAGGCGTGACCGGCCAGCGTGGCGGGGAAGGTTTCCTCGGCCTGGGCGCGGGTGGCCAGAGCCGGGGCGGACAGGGCGGTGCAGGCTGCAAGCAGCGCAAGGGAAAGACGCATCGGTAACTCCTTTGATTTGTCTCGCAGGTGCTAGCGGTGCCGAGTGACGGTTAAGTTGCGGAAAGGTAATTGTTTTTTAAAGGGCATAAGACAAGATTTTCGTGACGCGACGGCAGGTTGGCACATGGATTTTGCCTAAGGGGCAATTGCCCGTCCGCCATTCGAAGTGGGCAGGGCGCCCGGTCAGGCGCCCTGCCTCAGGGTTATTCGACGGGCAGGGCTTGAAGCTCGGCCTCGTCATGGTGGTGATGCTCTTTCACCGGCCGAATGAACAGGTTGGCGGCAAAGCCCACGACCAACAGCGCCGCCATGCAATACATCGTGGTATTATACAGGCTGGGCGTCGGGTCGATGGTGCCTTCGGGGGCGATCTCCATCAGCCGGGCGATGGTCACCGTCTTGGCGGCCACCAGCTGATCAAGCTGCGCGATCGGGGCGCCGAAGGTCTCGGCAAAGGTCGTGGGCGTAATCCGTGCCGCCAGATCCTGGATCGCATTGGTCACCGACATCTGCCGCAGCGAGGTGATCGCCAGCGGCCCCAGAACCCCCGCCGTGGACCATGCGGTCAGCAGGCGGCCGTGAATGCCGCCGACATGCATGGTGCCGAACATGTCCGCCAGATAGGCCGGGATCGCGGCAAAGCCGCCGCCATACATCGAGAAGATGATCATCGTCGCGGCATAGAAGCCGATCAGATAGATCACCGAGGGGTTGGTGGCGACCGCGCTGGCGAAATAGGGGATCGACAGATACAAGATCGTGCCCAGCACGAAGAACGCCATATAGGTTGCCTTGCGCCCGATGTAATCCGAGGTCGAAGCCCAGAAGAACCGCCCCACCATGTTGAACACCGAGATCATCAGCACATAGGTCGAGGCGAAGGCGGCGGTGACCACCAACGGCATGACGGTGCCGAAAATTTCGCTCATCATGGTCTTGGCCACGCCGATCACCCCGATCCCGGCGGTCACGTTGAAGCACAGCATGATCCACAGCTGCCAGAATTGCGGGGTCTTCAGCGCCTGGTCGATATGCACGTTGTTTTGCGTCACCAGACCCGAGGCGGCGGGTTTGGGCTGCCAACCTGCGGGTTTCCAGTTCGGCGCGGGAACACGATATTGGAATGAGGCCAGGATCATCACGATGAAATAGGCCACGCCCAGCATCAGGAAGGTCTGCGCCGCGCCGGTATTGCCGGTGCCGACGACATAGACCCCGGCTTCGCCGCCCATCTGCGCGGCCTGCGCGGCGCTGGCGATCACCACCTCGATCTTGCCCGCGGCGGTCTGCGCAAAGATGCGCCCACCCTCGACCACGGTGGACACCGCATCCTGACTGCCCAGATAGTCGGGCATCTTCTGGAACAGGCTCAGCAACCAGCCATTGACAGGGGCGCCGATCATCGCGCCACCGCCAAAGCCCATGATCGCCATGCCGGTCGCCATGCCGCGCCGGTCCGGGAACCAGCGGATCAGGGTAGAGACCGGCGATACATAGCCCAGCCCAAGACCGCAACCGCCCAGCACGCCATAGCCCAGATAGATCAGCCACAGCTGATGGGTCGAGATCCCGAAGGAGCCGATGATGAAGCCGCCGCCCCACAGGACCGCAGCCAGAACGCCGACCATGCGCGGGCCGACCTCTTCAAGCCATTTGCCCGCGAACGCCGCCGCCAGGCCCAGAAAGACGATGGCGACCGAGAAGATCCAGACGACGGATTTTAGGCTCCAGTCATCGGCGCTGGGGGCCATCACGCCCAGTTCGCGCGTCAGCGCGGGGTTGAAGACCGACCACGCATAGACCGAGCCGATGCACAGGTGAATGGCGATCGAGGCGGGCGGCACCCGCCAGCGATTGAAACCGGGTTTGGCGACGATGTGGTCTTTATGCAGAAACCCCAGCGCACCGCCAGAAGCGTTGCTCATTGTGTATCCTCCCTTGACACTCCAGGCGCCACAGCCTCCTACCGCGACGGCCCTTCTTGGCATGCGACAGCATGCCGTATCGGAAAAGGCGGGGTGTCGCTTGTAATGTCAATTGAAAATATATATCTAAAACAATAGGTTATTGGTCACGCTGTCTGCGGGATCCGGGGTCGGCACGGGGCGTTGGGACATTTTGTCTGCGTGGAGTGACCCGCGCGGCGCGATCTGCCCCAAAGTGTCCTTATGACCCCGGATGGGCCGCGGGCAGCACAATTTCAAAGCGGCTGCCTGCGCCGGGCGTTGAGGTGGCGGTGATTTGCCCGCCAAGGCGACTCACCAGTTGCTGGGATATCGACAGCCCCAGCCCGGTGCCCTGTGCCTGCTTGGTGGTGAAGAACGGGTCGAAAATGCGCGACAGAACCTTGGGCGGCATGCCGGTGCCGGTATCGGTCACAGTCATC
>JAQTYE010000130.1 GCA_028749255.1 Paracoccaceae bacterium
TATAGCCGCTCGAACTTCGTGCATATGGATTGCGGTCAGGTCCGCACCTGGAACGGCTAAGCCGATCCGAAAAACTGACCTGCAGAACAAGCGCCGCTTTCGCGGCGCTTTTCCTTTTGCTCAGCCCAGATGCCGCAGCCGCGCGATCAGCGACGAGGTATCCCAGCGCCCGCCGCCCAGTTTCTGCACATCCTTATAGAACTGATCGACCAGCGCGGTGACCGGCAGGCTGGCGCCGGTATCATTGGCGGTCGCCAGACAGATCCCCAGATCCTTGCGCATCCAGTCAACGGCAAAGCCAAAATCAAAACGGTCCTCTTCCATGGTCTTGTAGCGATTGGCCATCTGCCAGCTGCCCGCGGCCCCCTGGCTGATCACCTCGACCACGTCGGAAATCGACAGGCCCGCCTTTTCGGCGAAATGCAGGCTTTCGGCCAGCCCCTGCACCAGACCGGCAATCGCGATCTGGTTGCACATCTTGGTCAACTGGCCCGCGCCGCTATCGCCCAGCCGACGGCAGATCTTGGCATAGGCCTCGATCACCGGCTCGGCCGCCAGATAGGCCGCCACCTCGCCGCCGCACATCACCGATAGCACCCCGTTTTCCGCCCCGGCCTGACCACCCGACACCGGCGCATCGACAAAGGCCAGCCCGCGCGTGCGCGCTTCGGCCTCCAGTTCGCGCGTGACCGCCGCCGAGACTGTGGTGTGATCGACGAAAATCGCGCCCGGGCGCATCCCCGCAAACGCGCCGTTCTCTCCCAGACAGATAGCGCGCAGATCATCATCATTGCCAACGCAGGCCATCACGAAATCGCAGTCCCGCGCGGCATCGGCCGGGGTCGCGGCCCAATCGCCCTTGTGATGCGTGACCCAGCCCTCGGCCTTGGCAGCCGTGCGGTTGTAAACGGTCACCTCATGCCCCTTGGCAGCCAGATGCCCCGCCATCGGATAGCCCATCACCCCAAGACCCAGAAAAGCCACTTTCGCCATTGCGCATCCCTCCGCTTCTCGCGCAAACGCGCGTTGAACATTTGCCTTGTCTGACTTAGTAACGCCCCGGCCTGCCTCGTCAACCGCGGCGGGGAAATTGCCCGTTTTTCCAAGCCCGAGAGGCGCCATGTTCTCGCTGTTTCAATGGATGGTCCGCATTGTCTCGGCCGCGCTGATCGCGCTGGCGCTGGCGGGGTTTTTCGTCTGGTATTTCGCCGCCCGATCCTTGCCCGATTACAACGCCACCTATGTGGTTTCGGGGATCTCGGCGCCGGTGGAAATCGTGCGCTCGACCGAGGACGTGCCGCATATCTTTGGCGCCAGCGATGCGGATGTGTTCTTTGCGCTGGGACTGGCCCATGCGCAGGACCGGCTGTGGCAAATGACGATGCTGCGCCGCACCGTGCAGGGGCGCCTGTCCGAAGTCTTCGGGCCAGAAACCCTGAAAACCGACGAGTTGATGCGCCGGCTGGATCTGTATGGCGCGGCCACCGCCTCGGTCGCGGCGCAAGACGATGACACCCGCGCCGCGCTTGAGGCCTATGCCAAGGGCGTCAATCAATGGATCGAGCAGGTCAATTCGGGGGCCTTGGGCCGTGGCGCGCCCGAATTCTTTCTGTTCGACAATGCCATCGCCTATTGGACCCCGGCGGATTCGCTGGCGATCCTGAAACTGATCGCAGCCCAGCAATCCAGCCAGATCGAAACCGAGGTGCTGCGCGCCCGTGTGTCGATGCTGGGCCAGGACTGGGTGCGGGATCTGATGCCCGATGTTCCGGGTGAAGGTGTCGGCGCCCTGCCCGGCTATGCACAGCTGTTCCCCGAGGCGCCGCGCGCGACCAAGACCGCAGATGCGACGGACCCGCTCAGCCCGTTCGCGCCGCGCGCGCTGGCGGGGGCATCGAATGCCTGGGCTGCGGCCCCGGGACGGTCGGCAGCCGGGGGCTCGTTGCTGGCCAATGACCCGCACGGGGCGCTGACCGCGCCCTCGGCCTGGTATCTGGCACGGCTCGAACTGACCAGCGGCGGCGTGATCGGTGGCACCGTGCCCGGTGTTCCGCTGATTCTGACCGGGCGCAACGCGCGGCTGGGCTGGGGGGTGACCGCGGCCTATGCGGACGATCAGGATCTGTATATCGAAGAACTCAACCCCGCCGATCCCGAACGCTATCTGACGCCCGAGGGCTGGAAGGCGTTCGACACCCGTCGCGCGATCATCACCGTCAAAGACGCCGAACCCGTGACCGTCACCCTGCGCTGGACGGAAAACGGCCCGGTGATCCCGGGCGGGCATTTCAACCTTGCCGCGATCACGCCGCCCGGCCATGTCGTCTCGCTGGCCTGGACGGCGCTTGACCGCCAGGACACGACGATGAGCGCGGGTCTGGCGCTGATGCGCGCGGGATCCGTCGCGCAGGCGGTCGCGGCGGGCGAACGCGTTGTGGCGCCCGCGCAAAACCTGGTGCTGGCCGATCAGACCAGTGTCGCGATGCTGACCGTGGGCGCGCTGCCGCTGCGCGACCCGGCCCATGTGACCAAGGGCCGGATGCCCAGCCCGGGATGGGAGCCTGCAAACCGCTGGAAAGGTCGGCTGCCCTATGCCGAGAACCCGCGCTTTCTGGACCCCGAAGGCGGCATCGTCATCAACACAAACAACAAAACCGTGGATCGCGCCTTTCCGAACCATGTCAGCTATGACTGGGGCGACAGCCAGCGCGTGCAACGCCTGACCCGGCTGATGGGCGAGCGCGAAGTGCATTCGCGCGAAAGCTTCATCGCGGCGCAGCTTGATACTGTCTCACCCGCCGCACGCGGGCTGCTGCCACTGGTCGGCGCCGATCTGTGGTACACCGGATCGCCCGCCCCCGACGGCACGCCGGAACGCCGCCGCCAGCGCGCGCTGGAACTGCTGGCCGCCTGGGATGGCGAGATGAGCGAACACCTGCCCGAACCGCTGATCTATGCCGCCTGGATGCGCGCGCTGCAAACCCGGCTGATCCGCGATGAACTGGGCCCGTTGGCCGCCGAATTCACCCATCTCGAACCGCTGTTCATCGAACGCGTGTTCCGCAATACCGCCGGTGCCGCGCGCTGGTGCGATGTGATGCAATCGGCCCCGGTTGAAACCTGCACCGATATCGCCCGGATGGCACTGGACGATGCGATCCTCGAACTGACCGAACGTTATGGCCCCAAGGTCGAAAGCTGGCGCTGGGGCGATGCGCATGAGGCGCTGCACGACCATCAGGTTCTGGGTCAGGCGCCGATGCTGTCCTGGGTGATGAACATCCGTCAATCGACCTCGGGCGGGGATTTCACGCTGATGCGCGGCATGACCCGGGGCACCGATCCGAACCCGTTCGAAAACGTGCATGGTGCGGGCTATCGCGGGGTCTATGATTTCGCCGATCCCGACAGCTCGGTCTTCATCATTGCGACCGGGCAATCGGGGCACCCACTCTCGCGCCATTACGACGACCTGTCCGAATTGTGGCGGCGCGGCGAATATATTCCGATGTCGCTTGATCCGGCGCTGGCACGGGCGGCGGCGGCGGGGATCACCCAGTTGCTGCCAATCGCCACCGAACAATGATGCGGCCTGTGACCGGGCAAGGCTGAGTATTTAGGCCAAGAAGAAGCCCCGGAGTTCATGCGCCGGGGCCGTGCTTCTTCTTGGTGCAAATACTCTCGCCGAAGGCATCCGCCCGAACATCAGGATCAGAGCGCCTCGAACCGCGCGCGCTGGGTGTCGGTCCAGTTGACCTCCAGCACCCAGCCGGTATCGGTCTGGGTTTCCGCGCGCACCACGTTTTGCTCGTGCGCCCAGGCACGGGCACGGCCCTGCGCAAAGCTCAGCTCCAGCGTGGCATCGTGGCGCTCTTCGCTCAGCCGGGTTTCAATCGCGGCCAGAAGCGCGTCAAAGCCCTCGCCGGTCAAGGCCGAGACCGCCTGCACATCCGAGCGCCGCGCATCTTGCACCAGCAGTGCCGCGCGGGTCTGTTCGCTGAGCGCGTCAATCTTGTTCCAGACTTCGATTAGCGCCACGTCTTCATCCACGCCCAGAGATTCCAGAATGTCACCGACATCGGCGGCCTGTTCCTCGGTCTCGGGGTGGGAAATATCGCGCACATGCAAGATCAGATCGGCTTCCAGCACCTCTTCCAGGGTCGCGCGAAAGGCCGCGACCAGTTCATGCGGCAGATCCGAGATGAAGCCCACCGTATCGGACATGATGACCTTGCGCCCCGAGGGCAGCGTGATGCCGCGCATCGTCGGGTCGAGCGTGGCAAACAGCATGTCCTTGGCCAGCACATCGGCGCCGGTCATCCGGTTGAACAGCGTCGATTTTCCGGCGTTGGTATAGCCCACCAGCGCGACAATCGGGAACGGCACCTTGCGACGCGCGGCACGGTGCAGTTCGCGCGTTTTCACGACCTTGCCAAGCTGGCGCTTGATGCGGATCACCTGTTCGTCGATGGCGCGGCGGTCCGCCTCGATCTGCGTCTCGCCGGGGCCGCCGACAAAACCAAGCCCGCCGCGCTGCCGTTCCAGGTGGGTCCAGGCCCGCACCAGACGCGTACGCTGATAGCTGAGCGCGGCCAGTTCGACCTGCAGCACACCTTCGCGGGTCCGTGCGCGGTCGGCGAAAATTTCAAGGATCAGCCCGGTCCGGTCCAGGAGTTTAACACCCCATTCCTTTTCCAGATTGCGCTGTTGCACCGGGCTGACGGGCCCGTCAACCAGCACCAGATCAACCTCAAGGTCATCCAGCTTCTGCTTGATTTCTTTCAACTTTCCGGTCCCGAACAGGTGCCCGGGGTGCAATTTTGACAGGCGCACGACTTCGCCCCCCGTGACCTCGAGGTCCGGCAGGGCGGCGGCCAGAGAGACCGCCTCGGCCAGCCCGTGTTCGGGCATGCGCCGTGATCCCGCTGCCGACTTCAGATCGGGGTGCAGGACATAGGCGCGCGTGACCTTGGCAAAAGAGGAAACTGGATCGCTCAGTCTTCGCCCTCGTACAGCGAGATCGGCTGACCCGGCATGATCGTCGAGATCGCATGTTTGTAGACCAGTTGCGATTGACCATCGCGGCGCAAAAGCACGCAGAAGTTGTCAAACCAAGTGATCACGCCCTGCAACTTCACCCCGTTGATGAGGAAAATCGTGACCGGAACCTTGGTTTTGCGCACATGGTTCAAAAATGCGTCTTGAAGGTTCTGTTTGTCGGCAGCCATTTTTATTATGCCTTTATATTCTTGTCGCGCGTTTAGGCGTTTAACCGCCCCTCAAATCAGTATGCGGAAGAAACCGGGAGATTCCACCCCTAAAAACAGTTCGTTAGCGCTGCGGGGACGAAATATTGCGACACCGTGACGCAAATCCCCGCTCAGGCCCGCCAGAACTCGGGGTTGAAAAGCGCGATGATCGCCAGTGTTTCCAGCCGCCCCAACACCATTGCGAAGGCCAGAATGGCTTTTGTCGGGTCCGACAATTCCGCCCAGCTCAGCGGCACATCGGCCGCGACCGAGGCCAGCGGCCCGGTGTTCGACAGCGCCGCGATCGACAGGATTGTGGCTGGTTCAAACTCCAGTCCGGCAAAGGACACAGCCATCATCACCACCGCAATCGACATCGCGAACAGCATGAAAAAGATCCAGGCGATATAGGCGCCCTCGCGGCGCAGCCGTCGCGCCACATCACCGCCGCCCGCAATCGAGGCCGGATGCACCAGCTTGTCCAGCTCGCGTTCGCCATGACGCAGCAGCGCATAGACCCGCAGCAGGCGCACGCCCCCCGCAGTGGTGGCCACGCCGCCGCCGGTGATCGCCAGCCCTGCCAGGATCAGCCCCGGCGTGCCCAGACCAGACCAATGCCGCGCATCGTCCCAGGTGCTTGATTCAAATCCGGTCGTGGTCAGGAACGAGAGCGAGGTGAACAGCCCGCCCCAATAGGATTTCACGATCGGCCCCAACGCAGTGGCCGGGGTCTGCACATCAAGCGCCGCGATCCAGTGCCGCACGAACAAAACCGTCGGCACCAGCACCACCAGCGCCGCCGCCAGCCGCAATTCGGGGTCATCGCGCAGCCGCTCGGTCGCGCGCAACTCGCCGCCGCCGGGCCAGAACCGGCGCGACACCGCCGGGATCAGGAACAGAAAGATCACCATTTCGCCGCCCAGCCCCGACGGCGCGCCGCCAACCCCACCCACCGGCGAGATCCCCGACGTGGACAGTGTGGACATCGCATGGCACAGCGCGACCAGCGTCGGATCGCCCGCAATCAACAGCCCCACCCACAGTGCCAGCGTCAGCCCCAGATAGGCCGGCAGCAGCCGCAGCGTGTAATGCACGATCCGCTCGCCTGCCTCGGCCCCGCCATCGGACACGGTGGCCCGGGTCATTGCCGCCCCCTGCGCCCCGCCGGAAAAGAAGACCTCGAACCCGCCCAGACGCAGCGGCGCCAGCACCGCGATCGCCATCACCAGCATGAAGAACCCGCCGATCCAGCCGACCAGCGCGCGCCACAGATGCAGGCTTGGCGCCAGTCGCGCCGGTTCATAGAGCGTGCCGCCCGTGGTGGTCAGATCCGACACCATCTCCCACCAGCTGTTGAACAGCCCGGTGTCGGGCACCGCCTCATTGAACGGCACCGCCAGCATCAGCGGCAGCACGGTGAACGTCCCCAGCATCGCCAGCAGATGCGAGCGCCCCTGATGACCGCGCGGGTTCGACACCGTGGCCAGCGCCAACAGCACCGTCAGCGCGGAAAACAGCGTGCCCGAATACAGGAACGGCCGCGCAACGGCATAATCGCGCAGCATATAGGCATGCACCGCTGGCACAAACATCGCCAGCGCGCCGATCCCCATCAAGATCACGATCAGCGGCACATCCTGCAAGCTGCGCAACACCCGGCCCAGCATCACCGCGCCTCAGAAAAAGTCGATGGAGACCTGCAACAGGCGCTCCACCACGGGCACATCGGCGGCCAGCGCGAACAGAACGATCACATCGCCCTCTTCGATCTTGGTATCGCCTGCAGGTTTCATCACCCGGTCACCCTTTTTCAGCGCGCCCATCAACACACCTTCGGGGAAGTCGATATCGCGCAGCATCTTGCCCGCAATCGCCGTGGTGCCCATCACCTGCGCCTCGATCACCTCGGCCTCGGCATCGCCGATCGAATAGATCGCGCGCACCCGCCCGTGCCGGATATGGCGCAGGATCGAGCTGACCGTGGTCGCGCGCGGGTTGATATAGGCATCAATATCCAACGGCGCCATCAAAGGCACCAGCGTCGGATCGTTGACCAGACTGATCGCCATCTTGCAGCCCGCCTGCTTGGCGCGCACCGCGACCAGAATATTGGTCTTGTCGTCATCGGTCACCGCCAACACCGCATCGGCACGCGCGATATTGGCCTCTTCCAGCAACTCGGCGCTCATCCCGTCCCCATTCAGAACAATGGTCCGTTCCAGCGCATCGGCGGCGCGCTCGGCCTGTGGACGGCTTTTCTCGATCACCTTGGCGCGCACCCGGTCGGAGCGCGATTCCAGCGCCCGCGCCACCGCAAGCCCCACATTGCCGCCGCCGATGATCACAATCCGCTCTTGCTTTTTCGTCGCCTTGCCAAAGATCTCCAACGTGCGGTTCACATCTTCGGTATGGGCAAAGACATAGATCTGATCGTCGGCAAACAGCTGATCGCCCGGCTCGGGCGCGAACAAGCGCCCCTCGCGGCGCACCCCCACGACGATGGCGCGCAGGGTGGAAAACAGATCGGTCAGCTGGCGCAGCGCAGTGTTCAACACCGGGCAATGCGCATCCAGAACAATCCCCAACAACTGCACCTGCCCGTTCAGAAAGCTTTCGGTGTCAAAGGTCGCGGGCGCCGCCAGCCGCTGCAAGGCGGCCTCGGCCACCTCGCGCTCGGGGCTGATGATCACGTCAATCGGCAGGTGATCGCGGCGATACAGATCGGCATATTGCGGCGCCAGATAGCTTTGCGCCCGAATCCGCGCAATTTTACGCGTGATGCCAAAGACCGATTGCGCGACCTGGCAGGTGACCATGTTCACCTCGTCCGAATAGGTCGCCGCAATGATCAGATCGCAATCGCGCGCGCCCGCCCGGTCCAGCACATCCGGGTGCGAGGCAAATCCCACGACCCCCTGCACATCCAGTGTATCCGAGGCCCGGCGCACCAGTTCGGGGTTGCTGTCAACGATGGTCACATCGTTGCGCTCACCCGCCAAATGCCGGGCGATCTGCCAGCCGACCTGACCCGCGCCACAGATGATCACTTTCATGGGCCAACCCTTTTTGCGCCTGTCTGGCCCCTGTTCTATGCGGCCCGGCAGGCCCGGTCAATCGCAGGCCCGGGGCCCGCCGGGGATGCCTCCGGCGGGAGTATTTGCGCCAAGAAGAAATTCTGACGCATCTTCTTGGCAAAAATACTCATGTCCGCCCTGCACCGCGGGCGCCGCGCTCAGAACTCTTCGTCTTCGTCTTCCAGATGCGCCACCCGGGCGCCGGATTTGGCCGAGGTGACCACACCAAGGCTTTTCAACTTGCGGTGCAGGGCCGAGCGCTCCATCCCGACGAAATTCGCGGTGCGCGAGATATTGCCGCCAAAGCGATTGATCTGCGTCAGCAGATATTCGCGCTCGAACAATTCGCGCGCCTCGCGCAGCGGCAGCGTGGCCAGCGCCCCGCCCAGCACGATCCGGCCCTCGTCCACCGGCGCGGTTTCGCCCGGCAATTCGCGCGCTTCGATGTCCCCCGCGCCCTCGCCCAGAATCAGAACACGTTCAATCACGTTGCGCAGCTGACGAATGTTGCCCGGCCAGTCCATGGTTTGCATCATGGCCGCCGCATCCTCGGAAATCGCCCGCGCGGGCAGCCCTTGGGTGCGGTTGAAGGCCTCGATGAAATGACTGGCCAGCAGCGGCACATCTTCGCGCCGTTCAGCCAGCGCGGGCACCGTGATCGGCACCACGTTGAGCCGGTCGAACAGTTCCTGCCGGAACCGTCCGGCGGCGATTTCGGCGGGCAGATCGCGGGTGGTGGACGAAATCACCCGCAGATCGACGCGCACCTTGTCGGCGCCCCCCACACGCATGAACTGCTGTTCGGTCAGCACGCGCAGGATTTTCGACTGCGTGCCCGGCGGCATCTCGGCCACCTCGTCAAAATAGACCACACCGCCATGCGCCTGCTCCAGCAGGCCCTTTTCCAGGCCGCGTTCGGGCGTTTCGCGGCCAAACAGCACCTCTTCCATCCGTTCAGGCGCGATCGAGGCCGAATTGACGGTGATAAAGGGTGCCGCGGCGCGGTTCGAATGCTGATGGATATAGCGCGCGGCGGTTTCCTTGCCCGATCCCGGCTCGCCGCTCAGCATCACCCGACCGTTCGATTTGGTGACCTTGTCCAGCTGGTCCTTCAACTTGCGGAACGCCGCCGACGCCCCCAGCATCTCGCCCGAATGCAGATCGCGCCGCCGCAGGCTGGAGTTTTCGCGCCGCAGCCGCGCGGTTTCCATCGCGCGCGAAATGACCACCATCAACTGGTCGATGTTGAACGGCTTCTCGATAAAGTCATAGGCGCCCTGCTTGATCGCAGCGACGGCGATTTCGATATTGCCATGCCCCGAGATGATGATGATCGGGATGTCCGGGTTGTCGCGCTTGACGGTTTTCAGAATGTCGATCCCGTCCATCCGGCTGTCTTTCAGCCAGATATCGAGGATCATCAGCGCCGGCGCCTCGGCGTTGATCTGATCCATGCAATCATCGGAATTCGCCGCCATGCGGGTGGCAAAGCCTTCGTCCTTCAGAATATCGGCGATCAGTTCGCGGATGTCCTTTTCGTCGTCAACGATCAGAATGTCACTCATGTCAGTCACTGTCCTTGATGGCACGATGGCCTGCGCGGGCGCGCGGCAAGCGGATTTCGGCAAGCGCCCCGCAGGGCGCGCCGGGGGTGAAGGCGGGAGCATCGGTCAAAACCAGCGTGCCGCCATGTTCTTCGATGATCTTCTTGACGATCGGCAGGCCCAGCCCGGTGCCTTTGGCGCGGGTCGTCACATAGGGTTCGAACAGCCGGGTGCGGTCGGGTGGCAAGCCGATTCCATTGTCAGCAATGCGGATCGTGACCTGTTCGGGCGTGGCCTCCATAGTGACCCGCACCTCGGGTGCATATCCATCCGGCGCCCCTTTTTCAATCATACTTTCAATGGCTTCTCCGGCGTTCTTGATCAGGTTTGTGACCGCCTGCGAAATCATCGTCGCGTCCAGTTCCACCACCACTGGTTCTTCGGGCAGATCCGCCGTCAGATGCGCGCCATGCAACGCGCCCTCTTGCAGCAACACCGCATCATGCATCAGCCGTGCCAGATCATGGTCACGCCGGTCGGGCTCCGGCATCCTGGCAAAGCGCGAAAACTCATCAACAATGCGTCTCAAGTCATTGGTTTGACGAATAATAACGCCAGTCAGCTGTTCCAGAATCTCGGCATCCTCGCCGCTTGTCATGCGGGTATATTTGCGTTTGATCCGTTCCGCCGACAGCTGGATCGGAGTCAGCGGGTTCTTGATTTCATGCGCAATCCGGCGCGCAACATCGCCCCAGGCCGCCATGCGTTGCGCCGAGACCAGCTCGGTCACGTCGTCAAAGGCCACCACATAGCCCTCAGGCGCGCCGTCATTGCCCCGCCGCAGCGCCATCCGCACCAGCAGGCTTTCCAGCCGACCGCCGCGCGAAACCCGGATTTCTTCTTGAACCACTTCATGAAGACCGTCTTGCAAGCGATTGAACAAATTGGAAAACTCCGGAACGGCGTCGGCCAGGGGGCGGTCGTGATCGCGCGCCGGGTCCAGCCCCAGCATGCGCGCGGCCGAGCGGTTGAGGAAATCCAGTTCGCCCGCCGCATCCA
>JAQTYE010000131.1 GCA_028749255.1 Paracoccaceae bacterium
ATCGACCAGGCCATGCACCAACCGCTGCGCGCCCAACTCTTCGATGTAATCGACCTGCAGGGCCACGCCCTGCCCCGGCGCCACCATGCGCAGATCCTCGGCGCGCAGGCCCAGCGTCACGGCGCCCTCGGGCCCCGCCACCCGCGCCAGCGTATGGCCCGCCAGCATCAACTGCCCGCCGATGACATGGGCATCCAGCAGGCTCATCGCGGGCGCACCGATGAACGACGCCACGAAGGTCGAGGCGGGGCGGTGATAGACCTCCAGCGGACTACCGACCTGTTCGACCTGCCCGCCGTTCAGCACCACCAGACGGTCGGCCAGGGTCATCGCCTCCAACTGGTCATGGGTGACGTACAGCGCGGTGGTGCCCAGACGTTTTTGCAGTTTGCGGATCTCGCCGCGCATGCTGACGCGCAGCTTGGCGTCCAGGTTCGACAGCGGTTCGTCAAACAGGAAGGCGGCGGGCTGGCGCACCACGGCGCGGCCCATCGCGACACGCTGGCGCTGGCCGCCCGACAACATACGCGGCTTGCGATCCAGATAGGGCCCGAGTTCCAGCATCTGTGCCGCCTCGGCCACCCGGGCTGCAATCTCGTCGCGCGGCATCCGGCGGTTTTTCAACCCATAGGCCATGTTCTCGCGCACGCTCATATGCGGGTAAAGCGCGTAATTCTGGAACACCATCGCGATATCACGCTCGGCCGGGTCAAGCCGGTTCACAACCCGCCCGCCAATCGCGATTTCACCGGCAGAGATGTCTTCGAGCCCGGCCACCATCCGCAACAACGTGGACTTGCCGCAGCCCGACGGCCCGACCAGCACGATGAATTCGCCATCGCGCACATCCAGCGTCACATCCGACACCGCGCGCACCCCGCCTGCATAAAGTTTCGAGACTTGCGAGATCAAAAGATCAGCCATCATTTATCGCTTTCGGTCAGGCCCTTGATAAACATGCGCTGGAACACGACGACCACCGCCACCGGCGGCACCATCGCCAGCACCGCAAGGGCGAAGGCTTCGTTGTAATCGGGGATCTGGCTGCCGATCCAGACTTGCAGGATCGACTTGATGCCGCGCATCAGGGTGAAGAACCGTTCCTCGGTCGTCATCAGCATCGGCCACAGGTATTGGTTCCAGCCATAGACGAACATGATGATGAAGATCGCGGCCATCATCGTGCGCGACAGGGGCACCAGAATGTCGATGAAAAACCGCAGCGGCCCTGCGCCGTCGATCCGGGCGGCCTCCAGCAATTCGTCGGGCACCGATTTGAAAAACTGGCGGAAGTAAAACGTGCCCGTAGCCGAGGCCAGCAGCGGCACGATCAGCCCGGTATAGGTGTTGAGCAGATGCAGATCCGACATCACCTGATAAGAGGGCATGATCCGCACTTCGAGGGGCAGCAAAAGCGTGGTGAAGATCATCCAGAAGATCGCGGTGGCAAAACGAAACCGGAAATACACCAGTGCATAGGCCGCCATCATCGACAGCACGATCTTGCCCAGTGCAAAGCCGAACCCAAGAATGGTCGAGTTCATCAGCATCCGTGCGCCGGTCACCTCGCCGGTAAATCCGCCGCGCTGGGTCAGCACCTTGTGATAGGTTTCCATCCCATGCCCGCCGGGCATCAGCGACAGCCCGCTCATGTGAACATCAGCCGCCGTATGGGTCGAGGTCATAAAGGCAATCAGGACAGGCACCATCAGAAACGCCGCGCCAAGCGCCAGGATCAGATGGTCGAAAAAACGGGTGCGATGCATGGCTCAACCGTAATGAATGCGTTTTTCAAGGAAGCGGAACTGCAGGATCGTCAGCGCGAAAACGACGCCCATCAGAATGACCGACTGCGCCGCAGACCCGCCGATGTCATTGCCTTTGAACCCGTCCAGATAGACCTTGTAGACCAGCGTGATCGGGTTGTTCGCGGGCTTGTCCTTGACCATCACGTCGATGATCCCGAACGTGTCGAACAGCGCGTAGGTCACGTTGATGATCAGCAGAAAAAACGCGGTCGGCGCCAGCAGTGGCAGCGTCACGGTATAAAACCGCCGCCAGCCGGACCGACAGTCGATCGCGGCGGCTTCGCGCACCGAAACCGGCACCGATTGCAGCCCCGACAGGAAGAAGATGAAATTGTAGGGGATCTGTTTCCAGACCGACACCAGCACCAGCGCCAGCACCGTATCCCAATAGTTGATGCCGACCTGCATCTGCCAGCCGAACCAACTGGCGACGGTGACAAAGGGGCCGATGTGCATGTCGAAAAACATCATCCCGATCAGCCCCGCCACTGGCGGCGCGATGGCATAGACGGAAATCAGCGCGGTCTTGTACTGGGCCGATCCACGGATCACCGCATCGGCCTTGACCGCCAGCAACAGACCCGCCCCCAGCGCCAATGCCGTCACCAGAACCGCAAAAAACAACGTGAATCCGGCAATCGAGCGGTATTCGCCCGAGGCCAGAACCGATTGGTAATTCTCCAGCCCGACGAAGGTCGCGCCAAAGCCGAACGGGTCTTCGATGTAAAACGACGACGTCACCGCCTGCACCGAGGGCCAGTAGAAAAATACCACCACCACCAAAAGCTGCGGCAACACAAAAGCCCAAGGCGTCAGGGGACGGTCGAATTGCACACGTTTGGCGGGCGCAGAGTGCAGACCGTCAAGCCAGCGGCGCAGGCGCGTGGGAGAGTTGGGCAGGGGCGTGTCGGTCACGGGGTGGGTTCCTTCAACAGCGCCGGGCCCCGGGGGTTCCCCCGAGGCCCGACCCGATGGATGACAGATCAGTTCGCGGTCTTGGCGAAGCGCGCCAGCAGGGCGTCGCCTTCCGACTGGATCGTGTCAAACGCCTGACGCGGGGTGACCTCGCCCGAGAAGATGCGGTTGAATTCACGTTCCATCACGCTGCGGATCTGCGGATAGAAGCCCAGACGATAGCCTTTCGACCAATCGCCGCCCGGCAGCATCAGCTGCTGGATACCGACTTCGGCGACCGGCTTCTGGTCATACCAGCCCTGTTTCTTGGCCAGTTCATAGGCCGCCGTGGTGACCGGCACATAGCCGGTGTTTTCATGCCAATAGACCTGAACTTCCGGCGAGGTCAGGAAGCTGAAGAATTCGGCGGTGCAGGCGTTTTGCTCGGCCGGTTTGCCCGCCATCGCGAACAGCGCGGCGCCCCCGATGAACGACTGCGTGCCCTCACCCAGCGCGGCCCAATAGGGCATGTAGGTCGCCGAGAACGGCATGACGGCGGTTTTCTGCAGGCCGCCGAAGCTGCCCGAAGAACCGATCCACATCGCGACTTTGCCTTCTTCGAACGGTTTCTGGTTGTCCGCCCAGCCCGCGCCATAGAAGCCGTAATAACCGTCGTCGGCCCATTCTTTCAGCTTGTCGAACATCATCACCTGTGCATCGTCATTGACGATCAGCTGGGTGCCTTCGACGGCGTCATAGCCGTTGTTGTTGGTGGCGAACTGCTGGTTGTTCCGCGACTTGAAGTTTTCAACCATCATCCAGGTCAGCTGCGAAGCCGCCAGCGGGATATAGCCCGCCGCTTTCAACTTCGGCGCGACCTGTTCGAACTCTTCCCAGGTTTTGGGCGCCGCGACACCGGCCTTGGCCAGCGCATCGGTGTTGAAATACAGGATCGGCGCCGAAGAGTTGAACGGCATGCCGATGAACTTGCCGGTGGAATCGGCATAGAAGTTGCGCACCCCGGCGATGAAATCATCGCGGCTGAACGGTTTGCCCGCGCCGGTGATCAGGTCTTCAGCGGCGATGGTGGCGCCTTTGGCGTTGATGATCGTGGCCGCGCCCGCATCGAACACCTGCAAGATGTTGGGCTGCTCGCCCGAACGGAAGGCGGCAATGCCCGAGGCAAGCGCCTCTTCATAGGTGCCTTTCGACAGCGGCGTCAGATGGCATTCCGCCTGCGCCTCGTTGAATTTCTGCGAGATCTCGTTGATCACCTCGCCGTTGCGGCCGCCCATCCCGTGCCACCAGGTAATTTCGGTCTGGGCAAAGGCGGACAAGGCGCTCATCGAAAGGGCAAGCGCGGCGAAAGAAGCCGTTTTCAGCATGGGAACACTCCGCTGGGGTTTTCGGTCGCGCTACCCATGACGATGACCCGTGACAGTTTTCCGACGCAAATTTGTCGGTTTGGTAAAATTCCATGAATGACACGCCACAGCCGACCTGACGTTAAGGCAAGGCGCCACTGGTTACAAAACCGTCGCGTGAATTTTCAAATCCCGTCACAGAGCTGCTGTAGCCCGTCCCGGTCAACGGAGGGCTGTCATGCAGTTGCAAGTCGAGAACGTCAGCAAGATTTTTGGCAGCAAGGCCGCTGTCGATAACATCTCTTTCACGCTGGATCGGTCCGGGTTCATCGGCATCATCGGCCGCTCCGGCGCGGGGAAATCAACCTTTTTGCGCATGCTGAACCGTCTGAGCGACGCCAGCGCGGGCCGCATTCTGGTCGATGGCACCGATATTCTGGCGCTGAAAGGCGCCGATAAACGCGCCTGGCAAAGCCAATGCGCGATGGTGTTTCAACAGTTCAATCTGGTGCCGCGGATGGATGTGGCCTCGAACGTGCTGCACGGGCTACTGAACCGACGCGGCACACTGACGACGTTGTTCAACCTGTGGCCCGAGGCCGATATCACCCGCGCGCTGGAAATCCTGGATCGTCTGGGCATCGCCGAACAGGCCCCCAAACGCGCCGAGGCCCTGTCGGGCGGGCAACAGCAGCGCGTGGCGATTGCCCGCGCCCTGATGCAAGACCCCAAGATCATTCTGGCCGATGAACCCATCGCCTCGCTCGACCCGATGAATGCGCAGATCGTGATGGACACGCTGCACCGCATTCACACCGAAGACGGGCGGATGGTGATTGCCAACCTGCACACGCTCGACACCGCACGGCGCTATTGCGACCGGGTGATCGGCATGCGCGACGGGCGGATCGTGTTTGACGGCACGCCCGAGCAACTGACCACTGGCGCCGCGCGCGACATCTATGGCGCCGATGCCAGTTTCAGCGAAAGCGCGACCTCGACCGCGATCGAGGCGCTTGAACCCGATACCAGCTACGCCGCGGCGATGCTGAACGACTGAGTTCCCACCCCTCGACCGGGGTGGTCGAGGGTCAACCAACCGGAGACGACCATGAAGAACCTGCTCGCCATTCTGGCCGCCACGACCGCGCTTGCCGGTGCTGCTGGCGCTGAAGACATCAAAGCTTTCAACATCGGCCTGCTGGGCGGCGAAAACGCCCAGGACCGTCTGAACTCGAACGAATGCCTGCGCAAATATGCCGAAGACACGCTGGGCGTGCCGGTGAAACTGTTCGCCCCCGCCGATTATGACGGCGTGATCCAGGGCCTGCTGGGCGGCACCATCGACATGGCGTGGCTGGGCGCGTCGGGGTATGCCAAGGTCTACCTGACTGACCCGACCGCGGTGACCCCGGTTCTGGTCAAGGCCAACCTGGATGGATCCTATACCTATCACTCGATCGGGTTTGCGCGCAAAGACAGCGGCATCACCACCTTGGCCGATGCCAAGGGCAAGGTGTTCGGCTTCGGCGACCCGAACTCGACCTCGGGCTATCTGATCCCCTCGGTGGAAATCCCCGCCGTGATCGGCGCCAAGATGGACGATTTCTTTGGTGAAGTGAAATTCACCGGCGGTCACGAGCAGACCATCGTCGCGGTCAACAACGGCGACATCGACGCGGGCGTGACCTGGGCCGATGGCCAGGGCGCGTGGGAAGACGGCTACAACTCGGGCGCACTGCGCAAGGCAGTGGATGCCGGTCTGGTCAACATGAACGATCTGGTCGAGATCTGGAAATCCAAACCGATCCCGGAAGGCCCGGTCGTGCTGCGCAACGCGCTGCCCGAGGATGTGAAAACCAAGATGACCGCGCTGGTCGAAGGTCTGCATGCGGCGGATGCCGAATGCGCCTACGGCGTTGCGGCGGGTGATACCTCTGGCTTCGTTCCGATCACCCACGACTATTACGAATCGATCATCGAAGTGCGTCGTCAGCAGTCGAACTGATTTGACCCAAAACCCGAAGCGAGGGCGCATCGTCGCCCTCGCCTTTTTATGAAAGGTGCCCGATGACGGACGCGCGCGCTTCACTGACGGCGGATTACCTGGGTCAGGTCAAACGCAAACGCCTGTATGGCGGTATCCTCTTGATTCTGTTCGCCGCGTTGATGACGTCGGGCTGGATGGTGGCGGACGGTCGCAATGCCGGCGGCTTCTGGTCTGGCCTGCATCGCATCCTCGACTTCCCGACCGAAATCCTGAGCGAGGCCGCGCAAAACTGGCGCAACCTGCCCGGGCTGTTCATTCACTATCTGCCCTCGCTGGTGGAAACCCTGAACATTGCGGCGGTATCCACGCTGTTCGGGGCGGGTTTGGCCACGGTTTTGGCGATGCTGTCCACCCGGGGCTTGGCGCTGTGGCCGCGACTGATCCCGGTGTTCCGGCGCATGATGGATATCCTGCGCGCCGTGCCCGAAATCGTTATCGCACTGGTGCTGATTTTCATCCTTGGTGGTGGTCCGGTTCCGGCGATGATCGCGATTGCCCTGCATACCACCGGAGCGCTTGGAAAGCTGTTTTCCGAAGTTTCCGAAAATTGTGACATTAAACCTGTCGAGGGGCTGGAATCGGTCGGCGCCAACTGGCTGCAACGGGTCTGGTTCGGCATCATCCCACAAGTCGCCCCGAACTGGTCGTCCTATGCGCTGCTGCGGTTCGAAATCAACATCCGTGCCTCGGCGATCCTTGGCTTCGTGGGATCGGGCGGGATCGGCTATGACCTCAAGACCTCGTTGCAATGGGGCCTTGGCAAATATGACGAGGTCGTCGCGATCTTCCTGTTGCTGTTCGTGACCATCATGATCGTCGATCATTTCTCGGACCGCGCCCGTGCGCGCCTTGTGAAAGGAGGCCGGGTATGAGCATGACCGCAACCGCGCCGCAGCAGATGCTGCACACCACGATTACCCACCGCTTCGCCATGCGCAAACGCCGCGCTCTGGCGGTGCCGGTTCTGATCGTCGCCTATCTGATCTATGTGTTCTTCGCCTTCGATCTGGCCGGGCTGGCCGGACGGGCGCGGCTGGATAATGGTGCGATCCTGCTCAAGGATTTCTGGTCCTACAAAACCCATGTCACCCGCGACAATCGCAGTGGCGAGGTTTCGGTCGCGGTCGAGGGCGAACGCAAGGGCACTTACCCGGCGGGTCAGGCGCCTGATTGGGTCACCCTTGGCGCGGTCACCAACATTGCGCTGCCCGGCGGCGCACACGCCACCTATGACGGCCCCACTGCGCGGCTCGACATTCCCGATTTCGGCCGCGTCACCGTGGCCCCCGACGGCCGCCAGATCGTGCTGACCCTGCCGGACGGGGCCGCGCTGCCCGACTGGATTTCGGCCGCGCCGAACCGTGTCGATATCAACCGCGGCAAGTGGCGGTTTTCGATGACCAAAAGCCGGACAGAGGTATTCCGCTATCAGCCGGGATGGGAGCTGTTCTTCTTCACCATCGACAGCCCGTTCCATGGCAAAAGCCTGGGCGACATGATCGCGCTGGCCCTGTGGGAGCCGCGGCTGGACGCCACGCAGCCCAATATCGTGGCGATGGCAAACGGGTTCTGGACCAATCGCATGTGGCATCACGATCAGGTCTTCGGCGCGTTGGGCGAAACCGTCCTGATGGCCTTTCTGGGCACCATGGGCGCCGGACTGATCGCCTTCCCGCTGGCGTTTTTCGCCGCTTCGAACTTTGCCCCGGCGCGTTCCGTGCGACTGCTGTTGCGGCGCCTGTTCGATTTCCTGCGCGGGGTGGACGGGCTGATCTGGACCGTCATTCTCAGCCGCGCCTTTGGCCCCGGGCCGCTGACCGGGTCGCTGGCGATCCTGATGACCGACACCGGAACCTTCGGCAAAACCTTCTCCGAAGCGCTGGAAAATATCGACGGCAAGCAGGTCGAAGGCATCGCCTCGACGGGTGCGACCACACTGCAACGCGCGCGCTTCGGGGTGATCCCGCAGGTCGCACCGGTGGTGCTCAGCCAGCTGCTCTATTACCTCGAATCCAACACCCGTTCGGCCACCGTGATCGGCGCGCTGGTGGGCGGCGGAATCGGGTTGCTGCTGACGCAGGCGATCATCACCCAGAAAGACTGGGAAGAGGTCTGTTACTACATGATCCTGATCGTTTTGATGGTGATGGTGATGGACAGCCTGTCAGGCTGGATCCGGCGCCGCTTCATCAAGGGCTGAGCGCCCGTTTCGTCCACTGACGCCTCCGGCGAGGGAGTATTTGAGCCAAGAAGAAATCGCGTGCTTCTTCTTGGCTCAAATACTCCCCCGCCGGAGGCAACACCCCAACCAGAGTCCCCCAATGCCGAAATTATCCCCCACCGAGCCACTGATCCATCCCGACTGCGAGATCGTGCACTCCACTTTCGGTGCCTATACCGAGGTCGGGCGCGGGTCGCGCGTGTTGCATTCGCAGTTTGACGATTACGCCTATTGCGACCGACTGTCGGACATTGCCAACACGACCGTCGGTAAATTCGCCAATATCGCGGCAATGACCCGGATCGGGCCGACTGATCATCCGTGGCAGAATGCCTCGCTGCACCATTTCCTGTATCGGTCGGAATATTACTGGGCGGATGCCGAACCGGATGCGGGTTTCTTTGAACGTCGCGCGGCGCGGCGCACCGTGTTGGGGCCTGACACCTGGATCGGGCATGGTGCCGTCATCAAGCCCGATGTCACCGTGGGCGCGGGGGCGATCGTGGCCTCGGGCGCGGTGGTGACCCGTGATGTCGCGCCTTACATGATCGTCGCCGGTGTGCCCGCAGTGCCGCTGCGCGAACGCTTCCCCGCGCGGGTGTCCGAGCGGATGCAGGCGCTGGCCTGGTGGGACTGGTCGCACGAGCGGCTGCGCACCGCCCTGGGCGATTTCCGCGCCCTGCCCGCCGAGGCATTTTTGGAGAAATACGAAGGCTAGTCCTCGGGGGTGATCGTCAGCGCGACGCGGTCGCCCGCAAACCAGGTCACGCCATATTCCACCGGCTGGCCCTCCGCATCGACATTCAGCGCCTCGGTGCGCAGGATCGGCGCGCCCTCGGAAACGCCCAACAGCAACGCGCGCGGCCCGCGTGCGAGCTTGGCGGTAACCCGGGTCGAGGCACGGGTATAGTCGGCCACCCCCTGCTCGGCCAGCGCCGCCGTAACCGATCCGAGCCGCGCCAGCGCCTCGGGCAGCGTCAAAAACCGCGCCGCTGGGAAAATCGAGCGGAAGACCGCCAGCGGCAACCCGTCACCTTTCGAGATGCCCTCGAACACATGCACCTGCTCACAGCCCAACGCGGCGGCCTCGTCGGTGCTGGCGGGGCGGGTCTCGATCCGGGTCACCTCGCGCGAGGGGCTGCGCCCGGAAGCCGCGATATTCTGGTGAAACCGCACCCGGCGCCCCAGCGCGTAATCAGCAGGCGGACGCCCCGCCACAAACACCCCCGCCCCCCGGCGCGAGACCGTCAGGCCTTCGGCCCCAAGTGCCGCAATCGCCTGGCGCACGGTATGTCGATTGACCCCGAAGCGCGCCGACAGATCGGCCTCGGTCGGCAGTTTCGCGCCTTCGGGGTATAACCCCTGTGCGATTTCATGGCGCAACGTGGTGGCGATGGTTTGCCAGAGCGGAAGGCGTGTCATCGAAGTTTCACTTGTTTGCGGATGGGGCATCTGATTAACATTTGTCTAGTTGTATAGAACTCTAGACAAGTTGGCAAGATGTCCACATTGACCCAAGATCAGATCGCGCGACAGGCCCGGATGGGACTGTTGGCGCGGGCCTGCCCGGCCCGGCTGGGCGCCCTTATACCCACGCTGCCCGCGCATGACTGGCTGCGCAAACCCGAGGTCGGCTCGGTCATGGTGCGCGGACGCACCGGCGCCGTGGGCGCGCCCTTCAATCTGGGGGAAATGAGCGTGACGCGCTGTTCGCTGCAACTGGCCGATGGTCGCGTCGGCCACGCCTATGTGCAGGGCCGCGACAAGGATCATGCGACGCGTGCAGCCCTGATTGATGCACTGATGCAAGGCCCCGAGGCCGCGCAGATCGAGGCGGCGGTGCTAACCCCGCTGGCCACCGAGGAAACGGCCCGCCGGAACGCCCTCAGCGCCCGAGCCGCCGCCACCAAGGTCGAGTTTTTCACGATGGTCCGGGGAGAGGATTGATGGCCCAGTATCTGACTGGCGGGTTTGCCGACGCGCCGACACAGGCCGCCCGCGCCTTTCGCACCGTGCTGGAGGCATTGGCCCGCCCCGGCCAGATCGGCACGCTGACGGGCGCCATGCCGCCTGCGCCGTTGTCGCCTGCCGCAGGTGCGCTGTTGCTGACGTTGGCCGATCAGACAACGCCGATTTACCTCGCGCCCTCGCATGACAGTGCCGAAATCCATGGCTGGATCACCTTTCACACCGGCGCGCCCTTTGCGCCCCCTGAAAACGCGGCGTTTGCTTTGGGAACCTGGTCCACGCTGCCGCTGGCCTGTCTGGCCCTGGGCACGGCGGAATACCCCGACCGTGCCGCCAGCGTGATTGTCGAGACCGCCGCGCTGGCCCCGGCCAATGCCCGGCTGCGCGGCCCTGGCATCGCGACCGAGGCCACCGCACGCCTGCCCGAAACCACATTCTTCCAGCCCAATCGCGGCCTGTTCCCGCTGGGTCTGGATTTCTATTTCACCTGCGGCGATCAGGTTCTGGGCCTGCCCCGCTCGACCCGAGTGGAGGCGCTCT
>JAQTYE010000132.1 GCA_028749255.1 Paracoccaceae bacterium
GCCCCCGCGCGCCCCGCGCCGCTGGCCACGGTCACCAGCGCCAGCAGGGCCGAGACCGCGAAGGGCCAGCTGGAGGGCGCATAGATCAGCCAGGGCAGGCGAAAGAACTGCGTATACATCCGGGTCATCGCCGCGCCCAGGTACCACCCCGCGACCCAGCCGATGACGATGCCGATCACCCCGATCCCCAGCGCCAGTTTCAGATAATGCGCCCCGATCGCCCGGGTGGTATAGCCCACCGCCTTCAGCAGCCCGATCTGCGGACGCTCCAGCGCGATCAGCCGCCCCAGCACCATATTCACCAGAAAGGCGGATACCGTCAGGAAGATCGGCGGCAGGATCAGCGCCATCGCGCCCAGTTGTTCCAGTTCCGATTGCAGGAAGGCATGGCTGACCTGATCGGCGCGGCCATGTGCGCCGGTGCCGCCATAGGGCGCCAGCAGGTGGTCAAGTGCTGCGATCACCGCAGGTTCGGACGCGCCGCGCGACAGGCTGACGCCGAGGCTGTTGAAGGCGCCATCCATATCGGTGGCGGCCGCCGTCGCATCATGCCCCAGCCACAGCACGCCAAAACGCGTATCGTCGGGCATCATCGCGCCCGGTCCGATGGTATAGACATATTCGGGCGACAGGACATGGCCCACTACCACCAGTTCGCGCCGCTGCCCCTCGATCACCGCGAAGAACCGCGCACCGGGGGCCAGCCCACGCGCCTCGGCAAAGGGCGCGTACAGGGCGACTTCCTCGGGGTGGGTCGGATCGGGCAGGCGGCCTGCACGCAGCAAGGGCGCGTTCAGCGTGGGCGCCGCCCCCGAGGCGGGCAGCGACAGCACCCCGGCCGAGACAGGTTCCGCCACCCCGGGCAGATCCAGCAGTGCCGAGGTCACAATCCGGGGGCTGATTCGCGCGACGCCCGCAATCGCCGCCAGTTCGGGCAGCAGGGTTTCGGGCGCCCGTGTGGCGGTGACGAAGATGTCGGCGAACCGCTGGCGGTCGTAATACTGCGCCCGCGATGCCTCGAGCGAGGCGCGCGTGCCAGTGCCCAGCACCAGCACCATCACCCCGCAGGCCAGCACCGCCGCAATTGCCAGAACCTGCGCCCAAAGCCGCCCCAGATCACGCAGCAGCTTGCGGTCCAGCGCGCTTACCATGTCACCTCCGAAGGCGGGACGGGCGTGGCGTTGATCGTCTCACGCGCGATTCGCCCGTCGGCGATATGGATCACCCGATGCGCAATCGCCTGAATCCCGGCGTTATGGGTGATGATCGCGGTCGCTGTGCCCAGATCGCGGTTCACCTGGGTCAGGGCCTCCAGCACGGTGACGCCGGTCGCACTGTCCAATGCGCCGGTGGGTTCATCGCACAACAGCAGTTCGGGACGTTTGGCGATGGCACGGGCAATCGCCACGCGCTGCTGTTCGCCCCCCGACAGTTCGGCCGGGAAATGGTTGAGCCGATGACCGAGACCGACACGCTCCAGTGCCTCTTCGGGGCGCATCGGAGTGGCGGCAATCTCGGTCACCAGCGCGACATTCTCGCGCGCGGTCAGGGCGGGCATCAGATTGTAGAACTGAAACACAAAGCCGACATGCTCGCGCCGAAAGCGCGTCAATTCCCGATCAGGGGCGTGGGTCAGCTCGGCCTCGCGAAAGAACACCCGCCCCGATGTGGGACTGTCAAGCGCACCCAGAATGTTCAGCAGGGTTGATTTCCCGGATCCAGAGGCGCCCAGCAGCACCACCATCTCGCCCGGATCAAGCCGCATCGTGACGCCACGCAACGCCTGCACCTCGACCGCGCCAGTGCGGTAGATGCGGGTAATGTTTTCGCAGCGCAGGACAGGATCGGACATGGTGGCAAGCTAGCGCGGTTGCGAGGTGATTTCCATGATTTGCCGCAAGTGGCAGGCGGGGCAGGGGGCGCCGCCCCCTCTGGCCTGCGGCCATTCACCCCCGGGATATTTGAGCCAAGATGAAAGGGCGGGGTTTTCATCTTGGCTCAAATATCCCGGGGGTCCGGGGGCAGGGCCCCCGGGGCGTGGGATCAGCGCCCGCGGATCCGCGGATCGAGCGCGTCGCGCAGCCCGTCACCGATGTAGTTGACGCTCAGCACGGTGAGCGAGATCGCCACGCCCGGCAGGATCACCCGCCAGGGGTAAAGCTGCATCTGGTCAACCGCGTCGAACAGCAGCCGCCCCCAGGTCGGGAAGTCGGGCGGGAAGCCAAGGCCAAGGAATGACAGCGCGGATTCGGTGATGATCGCGCTGGCAATGCCCAGTGTGGCCGAAACCATGATCGGGCTGAGCACATTGGGCAGCACATGGCGCAGGATCATCCGCCGCGCGGGCGTGCCGATGGACCGCGCGGCCAGCACGAATTCGCGTTCCTTCAGGCCCAGCACCTCGCCGCGCACGATGCGCGCGGTCTGCATCCAGCTGGTGGCGCCGATCGCGCAGACGATCAGCAGGAAGATCCCGCCCTCCGGCCCGAAGCTTTTCGACAGCGGTTCGCGGAACAGGGTGACCATCAGCAGCAAAAGCGGCAGCAGCGGCAGCGCCAGGAACAGGTCGGTCAGCCGCATCAGCGGGCCTTCGAGGCGGCGGAAATAGCCCGCCAGCACACCGATGGTGGTGCCCAGCATGATCGACAGCATCATCGCTGTCAGCCCGACCGAGATGGACACCTTGCCCCCGGCCATCATCCGCGCCAGCACATCGCGGCCCAGCTGATCGGTGCCCAATGGGTGGGCCATAGAAAAGCTCTTGTTACGTGCGCGCAGGTCGACAAAGGTCGGTGCCATGTCCCACAGGAACGGGCCGACGATGATCGCCAGCAAGATCAGCACAAAGATGCTGAGGCCGACCAGCGCGCCCTTGTGGGTCTTGAACTGGTCCCAGACATCCCACCACTGGCTGCGCGGCGGGCGGATTTTCACGGGGGTGGAGGAGGTGTCAGTCATAGCGAATCCTCGGGTCGAGAATGCCGTAAAGCAGATCGGCAACGAGGTTGAAAAGAACGATCAGGATCGCGAAGATGAAGGTCAGCGTCATCACCATCGGCATGTCGTTGGCGTGGATCGACAAGATCAGCTGCTGGCCGAGGCCGTTCACCTTGAACACCTGTTCGGTGATGATTGCGCCGCCAAAGATCGTGGGCACGCCAAGCGCGATCACGGTCACCACCGGGATCAGCGAGTTGCGCAGCACATGGATCAGCACCACGACCTTTTCGGTCAGGCCCTTGGCGCGGGCGGTGCGCACATAATCCTGCCCCAGATTGTCGAGCATCGAGGCGCGCATGAAGCGCGAGATCTGCGCCGCGTTATACAGTGCCAGCACCGTCACCGGCATCACCATCTGGCGCATCTGCATCTTGAAACTGGCCCAGTCGGTGACTTGCAATGTGGTGTCATAGACCGAGGGGAACCATTGCAGTTTGACCGCGAAGACGATGATCAGCACGACGCCGGTGAAGAAGGTCGGCACCGAAAACCCGATCATCGAGATGAACGTGCCGAGGTTGTCGAACCACGAATATTGCCGATAGGCCGAAAGGATGCCGATCGGCAGCGCGATCAGCACGCCCACCAGATAGGCCAGCCCGACCACGGTCAGGGTTTGCGGCAGGCGCTCGGCGATGATCTGCATCACCGGCTGGCGCGACTGGAACGAGATCACGCGCTGCATGCCCTCGCCGAAATGCGTGCCAAACAGCGCATCCCACAAATGGACCGGCTCGACCCAGAAAAACTGTTTCATCCAAAGGCCGTAGCGCACATACCACGCGCTATCGAGCCCCAGCGCGAGGCGCATCTTTTCTTTCACTTCGGGGGGCACGGTCAGCGGCACTTCGCCCAGCGGGTCGCCGGGGGCGGCCTCGAGCAGCAGGAAGATCACCAGCGAGATGATGATGAGCGTTGGGATTGCAATCAGCAACCGGCGCAGCGTCAGGGTTAACATGGGCGGCCTCGGGGGCTTGGCGCGGGCCGGGGAGGGCCGCGAAAACGTCGGGGGTAAGAAGGGCGGGGGCACGAAACCCCCGCCCGGAGCGCCCGCCGGGGGCGGGACTCAGATCACTTGATGCGATACCAGTCCGAGGCATTCCACAGTTCGGAATCCCAGGTGTTCAGCACCACACCACCCAGCGTGTTGGAATGCGCCGACAGGCGGCCACGATCGACCAGCGGCACCACGACCATGCTGTCTTTGGTCAGCATGTCGTTGAGCTTTTTGGCGATGACCGCACGCTCTTCCAAGCCACGGGTGCGGACCAGTTCGGCCAGCAGCTTGTCATATTCCGGGTCGCAGAAGCGGTTGACGTTTTCACCCTGCCACTGGCTTTCCGGGGTCGGCGCCTTGTCGCAGGTGTATTGCGCCAGATAGGGTTCGGGATCAGTGCCGTCGAAGTTGTTGGCATACATTTCGACGTCGGCATAGAACTTCTGGAAGGTGTCGGGCGAGCCCGCATCACCGCCGAAGAACACGCTGCCATCGACCGATTTCAGCTCGACTTCGACGCCAATGTCATTCCACCACTGCTTGATGATCGCCTGGAAATCCTGACGGATGGCGTTGACCGAGGTTTGATAGAGCAGGCTCAGTTTCTTGCCGTCCTTGTCGCGGATGCCGTCGCCGTCGCTGTCGGTCCAGCCCGCTTCGTCCAGCAGCGCCTTGGCGCCTTCGACGTCCTGGGTCAGACAGCCGGTATTGTCCGAGGCAAAGATTTCCGGTGCGGGCACCAGGTTGCAGGTCGCACGACCCGCCGCGCCATAGCCGATTTCGACCAGAACCTCGCGGTCGATGGCCTTCGACAGCGCGGTGCGCACACGGATGTCCGACAGGATCGGGTGCGGGTGCTTGGCGGTGGCGCGCTCGCCCTCGGGCAGATCCGGGGACGGGTCGGTCATGTTCATTTCAATGCGCTCGACCAGCGTGCCGAAGCCCGAGACGAACTTGCCCTTGCCGCCCGCCAGCATCTGTTCTTGCACTTCGGGCGAGATCTGGGTGTTCCAGGCGTAATCAAATTCGCCGGTTTCCATCACCGCACGCGCGGCCGAGGTGGCATCGCCGCCGCCCTTGACCAGGGCTGTCGCGAAGGCGGGCTTGGCCGGGTCGCGGTAGTTCGGGTTTGCTTCCAGTTGCACGGTGTCGTTGGTGCGGAATTCAATCACGCGGAACGGGCCGGTGCCGATCGGCTTGAAGTTGGCATCGGTGCAGGTCGAGGCCGCAGCACCCAGGCAATTGGCAAATTGCGCCTTTTGCAGGATCGGCGAGGTCGCGCCGACGAACGCGGTGAACGGGTTCGGTTTCGGCTCGGTATAGCTGATCTTGACGGTCAGTTCGTCCAGCGCTTCGACTTTTTCGATGCCTTCATAGCGCGCCAGCTGCGCACAGCCGCCCGCCGGGTCCATGCAATATTGTGCGGTGAACACGGCATCATCGGCGGTTACCGGGGTGCCGTCAGACCATTTCAGGCCGGGCGTCAGTTTCCAGGTGATGGATTTCAGATCTTCCGAAATGCCGCCGTTTTCCAGGCTCGGGATTTCGGTCACAAGGCGCGGGATCACCTCGCCTTTTTCGTTGAAGCCGGCCAGCGGCTCCAGCACCAGGCTGCCGACTTCGACGTCTTTCGTGCCCGAGGACAGATAGGCGTTCATCGTCGAAACGGCCTGCGAATACAGGATTTTCACATCGCCATCGCTGCCACGTTCCGCGAAAGCGGCGGGCGCGAAGGCCAGCGTGGCGGCGGCGCCCAGAAGGGCGGTCTTGAGTTTCATCTTACTCTCCTTGTTGGATCGTTTTTTGTATGTGCTCGGGGCTTGCCCCGGGTGCCGCCGCTTGACCGGCGGTCTGTTCGTACAGGTGACAAGAGACGAAACGCCCGGGTGTGATCTCTTGGAAGGTCGGTTCGATCTGGTGACAGATCGCCATCGCCTTGGGGCAGCGGGTGCAGAAATTGCAGCCCTTGGGCGGATTGGCGGGCGAGGGCACGTCGCCCGTCAGAACGACACGGCGGCGGGTTCGCTCGGTATCGGGGTCGGGTTCGGGCACCGCTGACAGCAGCGCTTGCGTATAGGGGTGCAGCGGTTCGGCATAGATCGCGTCGCGTGGCGCCAGTTCGACAATCTGACCCAGATACATCACCGCCACGCGGTCGGCGATATGGCGCACCATCGACAGATCGTGGCTGATGAACAGATAGGTCAAGCCCAGCCGATCCTGCAATTCCTCCAGCAGGTTGACCACCTGCGCCTGAATCGACACGTCGAGGGCGGCAATCGGCTCGTCACAGACGATGAACCGCGGGTTCAGCGCCAGCGCGCGGGCAATCCCGATCCGCTGCCGCTGGCCGCCCGAAAACTCGTGTGGATAGCGGTTGGCGAAATCGCGGTTCAGCCCGACCTGATCCATCAGCGCATAGATCTTGGCCAGTTTTTCGGCCTTGGACAGCTTGGTGTGCTCGTCCAGCGGCTCGCCGATGATCGCGGCGACGGTCATGCGCGGGTTCAGGCTGGCCTGCGGGTCCTGAAACACCATCTGCATCTTGGGGCGCATCTGACGCAGCGTGTCGGCGCTGGCGGCGATCACATCGGTGCCGTCGATCCGCACCGCCCCCGCAGTGGGTTCATACAGCCGCAGGATCGCCCGCCCGCAGGTGGATTTGCCGCAGCCGGATTCGCCCACCAGACCCAGCGTCTCGCCTTCGAAAATCGTGAAGCTGACGTTATCGACCGCCTTCACATCGCCGACGTGTCGCCGAAATACCCCGGCGGTGATCGGGAAATACATCTTCAGCCCCGACACCTCGATCAGCGGTTTTTGCGCGGCGTCAAACATGGGCGGCTCCTGCAATCGCGTCGATCGGGCGCGGGGCGCCGGTGTCGAAATCCCAAAAACAGGCGGCGTCATGGCCGGGGCCAACCGGGTAGCGCTGCGGATTGGCGGCGGCGCAGTGCCCAAACGTCTGTGCGCAGCGGTCGCGGAAAGCGCAGGCGCTGGGTTCGGCGCGCAGGATCGGCGGCTGGCCCTCGATCACGTTCAGTTTCGCCGCGCGTTCGCCCCGCACCGAGGGCACGGTTTTCAACAGCGCGCGGGTATAGGGGTGGCGCGGGCGGTGGAACACCTCGGAAACCGGGCCCTGTTCAACCACCTGGCCGCCATACATCACCATCACCCGGTCGGCGATGCCCGCGATCACGCCCAGATCATGGGTGATCCAGATGATCGCCATGCCCAGCTTTTCGCGCAGCTCTTTCACCAGTTCCAGAATCTGGGCCTGAATCGTCACATCCAGCGCGGTCGTCGGTTCGTCGGCAATCAGCACCTTGGGGTCGCAGGCCAGCGCGATGGCAATCATCACCCGTTGCCGCATGCCGCCCGAAAACTGGTGCGGATAATCGCGCAACCGACGACCGGCGTCGGGAATGCCCACCAGCTCCAGCAATTCCTGCGCACGGATCTGCGCCTGCGCCTTGGTCATCCCCATGTGCTTGATCAGCGGCTCGCGCAGCTGATAGCCCACGGTGAACACCGGGTTCAGCGAGGTCATCGGGTCTTGAAAAATGAACCCGATCCCGGGGCCACGCACGGCGCGTAGCTGATCGGATGTGCAATGCAGCAGGTCCAGCCCGTCAAAGGCGACACGACCGCCGCGCACATCGGCCGGCGGGCTTGGCAGCAGGCCAATCAGCGACATCATCGTCACGGACTTTCCCGACCCGGATTCACCAACCACGCCCAGCAACTCTCCGGGGCGCAGATTGAAGGAAACGGAATTAACGGCATGGACCTCACCGCCGCGGGTCCTGAATACGGTTTTCAGGCCCTCAACTTCGAGGACAGGCAGCGCCCCATCGGGCATAGGATAACCCCCAGTCGGTTGTTTTCGCAGTATTTTTACTGTCGTGTTCTGTGCGCGCCAGGTTCCCGGTCGCGTTTATTTGACCAAGTGTTAGGGATTTTGCCGCGTCACGCAAGCGTCATTTTACCTGCGGCAAGCAACGTCAAGCGCAAAGCGGTTTCCCGCAGGGTGGGGCTTGACGCGGGGGGATGCCGCGGCGCAGCTTTCGGCGCAAACATGGAGAACCCGATGACCGATTACACCACCGCCCGCATGCTGCTTGACCGTCTTGTGGCGTTCCCCTCGGTCAGCCGGGGCGGCAATCGCGATCTGATCGACTGGGTGGCGGGGTGGCTTGCCGCGCAGGGCATCGCGGCAACCGTGGTGCCCGACCCGGCCAACCCCGCCAAGGCCAGCCTGTTTGCCCAGGTCGGCCCTGCGGTGCCGGGGGGTGTGGTGCTCTCGGGGCACAGCGATGTGGTTCCGGTGGATGGTCAGGCCTGGTCCAGCGATCCGTGGGTCGTGACTGAACGCGACGGGCGGCTTTACGGGCGCGGCACCTGCGACATGAAGGGGTTCGATGCGCTGGCACTGGCCGCACTGGCCGCAGCGGCGAAACGGCCCCTGAAACGTCCACTGCAACTGGCGCTGAGCCACGACGAGGAACTGGGCTGCATCGGCTGCATTCCGATGATCGAGGCGATGGCCGGTCTGCCGCGTGCGGCGGCCGTGGTGGTGGGCGAACCCACGATGATGAAGGCGGTCACCGGCCACAAGGGCGGGGTTGCCTTCTGGGTCAAGGTGACGGGGCACGAGGTCCACAGTTCGTTGATGCATACCGGGGTCAGCGCCATTCTGGAAGGCGCCAAGCTGTTGATGTGGGTCAATGAAATGAACGCGGCAGGGCAGGCCGCGGCCAAGGACAGCCCCTTTGTGCCGCCTTGGACCACGGTGCATACCGGCGAAATTCATGGCGGCACAGCGCATAACATTACCGCCGGAAACTGCGAATTTGGCGTCGATTTTCGGGTGTTGCCGGGCGAAGACCCGCAGGAGTGGCGCCGCAAGTTCCTGGCCAAGGTGGCCGAGATCGAGGCGGGCATGAAGGCGATCCACCCCGATGCGGGCATCGAGGTGACCGAGAAATTCGCGCTGCCGGGTCTTGCCCCCGAGGTGGACGGCCCCGCCGAGGCCTTGGTGCGCGCGATCACCGGCGACAACGGGCGTCAGGTGGTCAGCTATGGCACCGAGGCCGGGCAGTTTCAGGTGCGCGGTTGGTCGGCGGTGGTCTGCGGGCCGGGCGACATCGAACAGGCGCACAAACCTGATGAATACCTTGAATTGTCCCAGTTCCACGCGGGCTGGGCCTTCATGGAATCCCTGCTTGAAAGGCTTGCCGCATGAGTTTTGTGATCTCGGCGGATAGCCCGATCCGCTTCACCGCCGCCCTGCCCGAGGCCGCCGATGTGGTGGTGATCGGTGGCGGCATCGCCGGGGTGATGAGCGCCTATTATCTGGCACTGGCGGGCAAAAAGGTGGTTTTGTGCGAAAAGGGCCGCATCGCGGGCGAACAATCCAGCCGCAACTGGGGCTGGATTCGCCAGCAAAAACGCGACCCCGCCGAGTTGCCGATCATGATCGAATCGCTGCGGCTGTGGCAGGGGTTGGCGGCGCAGCTGCCGCCCGACCTGGGATTTCGCCAATGCGGCGTGGCCTATACCACGCATGATCCCGCGCAGATGGAGGGCTACGCCCGCTGGGTCGCGCTGGCGGCCGAACATGGCGTCGAAAGCCGGCTGCTCGGCCGGGCCGATCTGCAAGCTCTGGCGCCCAATAGCGCGGGCTGGGTCGGTGGGCTGATCACGCCCTCGGACGCGCGCGCCGAACCCTTTGTCGCGGTGCCGATGCTGGCCGAACTGGCGCAGGCGGCTGGTGTCACGATCATCGAAAATTGCGCGGTGCGCGGGCTGGATCGCGTGGCGGGGCAGGTGGCGGGGGTGGTCACCGAACTGGGCCGGATCGCCGCCCCGCAGGTGTTGCTGGCGGGGGGCGCGTGGTCGTCGATTTTCGCGCGGCGCGAGGGCGTCGAGCTGCCGCAGTTGATGGTGCGCTCGACCGTCGGGCAAACGGCGCCAATGCCCGAAATCACCCAGGTGTCGAACGCCGATAACGTGTTCGCGTGGCGACGCAGGTTGGACGGCGGCTATACGCTGGCGCCCGGCACCTGGCATGATTTCTTCATCGGCCCCGACGCGTTCCGGCACCTGGACGCCTATCTGCCACAGATCCGCCGCGACATTTCAAAAACCGCGATGCGTCCCTGGTCGCCCGAACGCGGCTGGCCCGATGGCTGGACCACGCATCGCAACTGGTCGCAAGACCGCGAAACCCCGTTCGAGGCGATGCGCGTGCTGGACCCCGCACCCAATCTGAAACGTCTGCGCGAGGTGCAGGATGCCTTTGCGCGTGCCTTCCCAGGGCTTGGCCGTCCGCGTCTGCTGCGTGCCTGGGCCGGGATGATCGACGTGATGCCCGATACGGTGCCGGTGCTTGATCAAAGCCCGCTGACGGGCTTTTGGGTGGCCACCGGCCTGTCTGGCCATGGCTTTGGCATCGGGCCGGGCGTGGGCCGGGTGATGGCCGATCTGATGTGCGGGCGGCCTGCGGGCCATGACATGACGCGTTTTCGCTTTGGTCGTTTTACCGACGGATCAAAAATCGACCTTGGACCGACGTTCTGAGGGTTGCGGGGGCGCGGGCTTTGTAACAGGCTGCCCCCAAGGCGCGCCCAAGCGCCAAGCAATCCCAACAGATCTGGAGCCCCTGATGCCCGTCAAGAACCGTTTCGCCGAACTCCTGCCCGAAATCACCGCCTGGCGCCGCGATTTCCACGAACACCCCGAATTGCAGTTCGAAGTCCACCGCACCGCCGCCCGCGTGGCCG
>JAQTYE010000133.1 GCA_028749255.1 Paracoccaceae bacterium
CATTGCATCCGCCGCGCGATATGGCCGCGATGTTCGGAGTGGATCGCGTCCGCAGGCAGCCCCGCCGCCAGCGCCTCGGCCGTGGCCTGCCCGATCAGCCCCTCAGTCCCTGCCAGATACAGCTGCGTGCCCATATGCGCATCGGCCAGCGCCTTGCGGAACCGCTCCAGACAGGCGGCGAAACTGGGGGCCTCGCGATATATCCGCGGGGTCAGCGCCGCCAGACGAGGGCCGAAATCGGTGCCCGCGGGAATGAACATCAGATGCGCGCGATCCATCACGGACCGATCCTGCGCGGCCAGCTCCAGGATCGCCTCGGCACCGGCGCCATCGGCCAGCAGGATCGCGGGCGTGGCCCCTTGCGAGGTCAGCCCGGGATAGACCGGACGGGTCGCGATCGAGGGGGAAAATTGAGTTCGAGGCATGGCGTATTCCCTGTTGATTGCGGGCGGGGCGATCTGACGCCGCCCCTGCCCCCTGTGCATCAGCCCTTGGCGGTGCGGCGTTTCTTGTCCGGGTCGAAGAACGGCATCGGCGCGGTGACGGCGCCAATACTGCCCGCCTCCACGCTGTCCACCACCAACCTGGTGCCTTCGTTGGCACAATCCACCGGCAGCCGGGCAATCGCCACGGTCCAGTCGTTGAGCGGCGAATACATCGCCTGCGTCACGACACCGACCTGCTTGCCGTCACGCATCACCGGGGCGCCGTTTTCGGGCGGCACCTTGCCGTCAAGCTTCAGCCCCCATATCTTGAACCGTTCGCGGCCCTTCAGGCGGTAATGCTCTTCGGCGCCGCGGAACCCGGTCTTGCCCGGCGAGACGGTGAATTCGAGCCCCAACTCCCACAGCGTATCGCCGCAGGGATCGTTTTCGAACGGATAGGCTTCGGAATTGTCATAGGGGAAGAACAGCAGATAGCTTTCGGTGCGCAGCAGATCGAGCGTGGTGAAGCGGCACGGGATAATGCCCATCTCGGCGCCTTCGGCCACGATCCGATCCCAGACCATCGGCGCATCCTGACCACGCACGAACAGCTCATACCCCCGCTCGCCGGTATAGCCGGTGCGCGAAATCATCGCCGGAACGCCAAACAGCGAGGTCGGCATATGGCTGAAATACGTCATGTTGCGGATGCCCGGCACGTATTTTTCCAGGAAATCCACAGCCAGCGGGCCTTGCAGCGACAGATCGTGCAGATTGTCGTCAAACCGGATCGAGACATCGCGCCCCGTCGCGGCCATCGTCAGCTGTTCATGCCCCGCACCCGCGCCATGCACCACCATGAAGGCGTTCGGCCCGGTGCGATAGATCACACAGTCATCAACGAACTTGCCCGCATCATTCAACATGCAGGCGTAAACCGCGCGCCCCGGCATCAGTTTTTCGACGTTGCGGGTGGTGGCGCGGTCGATCACGTGGCTGGCGGCCGGGCCGGTGATATGCACCTTTTTCAACCCCGAGACGTCCATGATCCCGGCCTTGGTGCGGATCGCCATATATTCGGCCAGCGGGTCGCCGTCATAGGACCGGGCGGTGCCCATCCCGCTCCAGTCTTCGAGGCCGGAACCCAGCGCGCGGTGCCGGTCGCCCAGCGTCGAAAATCTCCACGATGCGGTCATGTTTCGCTTCCTTGTCCTGTCATCAGTCGTTTGTGTGGCCCCACGGGCGGGCCTTCCGCCCGTGGGTATCTTGCTTAGTGGTGGCCGTTCTTGGCGGCGTCGTAGGCGTGTTTTTCGTGCCGCCAACCGAGGATCACGGCGACCAGAACGCACAGGTAGCACAGCGCGATCCAGAACAGCTCGGACGAGCCGAAGCCTGCATAGATCGCCCCGGTGATACCGTCCCACGAGGTCGCGTCAAAAGGTGCTTCCATTTGTCTTTCCTTTCAGGATCAGTGGCTTATTCAGCCGGGGTGACAGTGGGGTGCAGTGCTTCGGGATAGGCCGAGGCAGGCACCTTGGCTTTGTCGAGGCCCATGATTTCGGCTTCGGCGGGAACCCGCAGTTGGCCGATTGCCTTGAGAACCCACGAGATGGCGTAGCCCGGCAGGAACCCCAGCGCGATCATCACCAGCGCGCCCACCAACTGACCCATGAACGAGGTCTCGATCACGTTTTCACCCGCCAGCGCCGGATAGCCCTGCGCCGCGATGCCAACCACGATCACGCCCCAGAAGCCCAGGTACATGTGGACAGCCACCGCACCGACCGCGTCGTCGATCTTGCATTTCTCGACGAAGGACGACACGAAGGGCATCGTCGCCGCGCCGAAGAAGCCGATCACGAAGGCCATCGGCGGATACCACAGGTCCAGACCACCCGCGCAAGAGATGATCCCGCCCAGTGCGCCCGACATCATCCAGAACGGATCGCGGGTCACCATCCAGGCACCGATAATGCCCCCGGCCATCCCCATCAGCGTGTTGAAGGTCATCCCCGACAGCGTCATCGGCGTGCCGTAGATCGTCGTGGTGATCGCGCCCGACCAGCTCCAGGCTTCGCCCGGAACGATCACGCAGCCCATCAGGAAGCCCCAGAAGCCCGCGATGATCAGCATCAGGCCGATCAGCGTCATCGGCATCGAATGGCCCGGGATCGCGTTGGCGGTGCCATCGGCATTGAACTTGCCGATCCGCGGCCCCAGGTTGATCACAACGCCCAAGGTGAAGGCCCCGGCAATCAGGTGCACGACGCCAGCCGCGCCGAAATCGTGATAGCCGAACTTGGTGACCAGCCAGCCATCCGCGTGCCAGCCCCAGGCTGCCGCCAGGATCCAGATGAAGCCGCCCAGAACGGTTGCCAGAACGACAAACCCGGTCAGCCGGATCCGTTCAATCAGCGCGCCCGACAGGATCGAGGCGGTGGTCGCGGCAAACATCACAAAGGCGCCCCAGAATACGCCCGAAGAGCGGTCATCCAGGTTCGGCCCCATATAGGGCGACCAGGGGGCGGCCACCGAATTGGCGTATTCCAGCCCCGAAATGCCTGCCGGACCCGCCGACAGATCAAACCCCGTCGGGAAGGCCCAATAGATCCACCAGCCGACGAAATAGAAGAACGGAATGATCATCGCGAAGGCGAGGATGTTCTTGATCCCCGAGGCCAGCGCGTTCTTGCTGCGCGAGGCCCCCATTTCATAGGCCAGAAAACCGACATGGATCAGCACCATGATCGGGATCGTCAGAAAGTAAAATGTCTCGGAGAAGGTCGTGCCGGTCATGGCCGCCTTCGCCTTCAGTTCGGCGACTGTTGCCGCCAGTGTCGCAAGGTCCTGTTCCACGTCAAAGGCTCCCTGTTGGTGTGGACGGGGCTGTTTCTCCCCACTTTCTTGCCTCCCAACCCGGTTGCCCGGGGTCGTCTGCCGGGGCTCCCTACCCCGGATCGCAGCCCGCGCCCCTTGGGCCGCGGGTCGTCGTTTGGGCCGCCCCGGTTCAGGACCGCGGGCGTTCCTTTTTCGGGTCGTAATGCGGGAAGGGCGTGACCCGGGCCGCGATCCGTTTGATATGCCCATCAAGCCGCCCCACCTCGAGCGCGGTGCCAAGACCCGCATGCGCCACGTCGATCCGTGCCAGCGCGATGGTGGTGTTGGTGCGCGGCGAGTGCATGGCCGAGCAGATCTCGCCGACTTGCGCGCGGCCGATCCGCAGGCAATCACCGTGACCGACCGGGTCCTGACCCTCGATTTCCAGCCCCACGAATTTGCGCGCGGGCGTTTCCTTGCGCCGGATCAATGCATCCCGCCCGACGAAATCGGCGGTTTTCGATTTCAGCGGCACGGTGAAACCGATGCCCGCCTCGAACGGGTCCGTCTGATCCGAGAAGTCATAGCCCGCAAAGACCAGCCCCGCCTCGATCCGGCACAGGTCGAGCCCGGCCAGACCCATCGGTTTGATCCCTAGCGGTTTTCCGGCGGCAAACACCGCCTCGAACACGGTGGCCCCATGTTTCGGGTGGCAGAAGATTTCATAGCCCAGCTCGCCGGTATAGCCGGTGCGCGACACCACCACGGGCACGCCCTCGGCCCCGCCGATCCGGCCCACGGTGAAGCGAAACCAGCCCAGATCCGTCACGCCGGGTTGATGCGGGGGCGTCCAGATGATTTCGACCATCAAGGCGCGCGATTTCGGCCCCTGCACCGCAAGGTTATGCATCTGATCGGTCGAGCCGCGGATCAGCACGTTCAGGCCCAGCCGCGCGGCTTCTTCGCGCATCCACACGCCGCCCTCGTCCGAGCCGCCGATCCAGCGGAAATTCTGATCGCCCAGACGGAACAGCGTGCCGTCGTCGATCATCCCGCCATGCGGATAGCACATCGCGGAATAGACCACCTGACCATGGCCCAGCTTGGACACATCGCGGGTCAGCACCCAGTTCAGCAGCGCCTCGGCATCAGGGCCGGTGACCT
Organism: Paracoccaceae bacterium; assembly: GCA_028749255.1. Taxonomy (GTDB): domain Bacteria; phylum Pseudomonadota; class Alphaproteobacteria; order Rhodobacterales; family Rhodobacteraceae; genus Rhodobacter. The sequence continues at coordinate 4,407 of JAQTYE010000133.1, forward strand.
CGAATTTGCGCAGGGCCGACAGATCCATCGCCACCACGCCCTCGCGCGCCGCCCAATAGCTTTCGACCGGGTCGCATTCGGGGAAGGAATTGGGCAGCCAGAACCCCTTGTATTCAATGAAATCGCGGGTCAGCGCAGCGAAGTTTTCGTGGAAGGCAGTTTCGCGCGTCATGATCGGCTCCGCATCGGGGGTGGCGCGCCAGGCCGAGGCGCGTTGGAAACGCTCGGTCGCGGCATAGCTGCGCACATGAATGTCAGTGGGGTTCCAGCCGTTGGCCGCCGAGGTGTCATCGGGACAGGCCGAAGACACGCAGACCAGATCGGTCAGCGCGCGCATCAGCACGTAATCCCCCGGCCGCGACCACGGCTCGTCCGCGATCATCACGCCATGCGCGTCAATCGCGGTGTTGAAAAAGAAGTTCGCCGCCATCCAGCCCGCGCGTGGGGCCACACCATGATCGGCCAGCGCAGCATTGAAGTTGTCGCTGCAATTGGCATGCCCCGGATAACCGATATCGTCGTAATATTTCGACGCGCAGGCCATGGCGAAAGCATCGTGGCGACCGCAGGTATCCTGAATCACCTCGACCAGCGGCGTGAAATCTTGATCGTAGTATTTCGCATGCAGGCCGGGGTTCGGATAGGCGTGGCCCATCAGCGTGCGGGTGGTGGTGACATCCAGCGGGTTCTGGATACCGCGATCCAGTTTGCGCGCATCGAAACACTGGAAATCGGTACATTGGCGGCCATCGACATCCAGGATCTGGATGAACTCGCCCGCCTTCACGACATAGGCCTGCGCTGTGGCCGAGGCGATGCGCAGATCCAGCAGCGGATCGGCCAGCGGGTCGGGCAGCGCAAAGCGGCCCGTCGCACGCGGATTGGCGCGGGTCAGTTTCAGGCTCAGCGGGGTTGCCGTATCTTGCCGTTCGAAATCCATCGCGGCACCGGGGGCGGCGATGATCGCCCAACCCGGCCCTTGCGCGGTGAAACTGACGGCTTCACCCGCGCGCGACGCAGGCCCGAACAGGCCAATCGCCATCGCGCCACTCAGGTCAATCCGGCGCGTTTCCAGCGCCTTGCGCAGCCGCCGCAGCGACGCCTCGGCCCCGCTCAACAACGCGCGCAGGCCATCAGCCTGCCTATCCGCGCGCCAGCCCAGCAGCGCACAATCGACGCGCCCATCCGGGTGCGCCGCCAGAAGTTCGCAGCGCTGCCCGCCTTCGTCATTGACGATTTCCAGCCGGTCACCCGCCGCAATCGGCACGACCAGCGCGCCGCCTCCGGGCACGCTATGACGTTCATCAGCGGGGCCAAGCCCGAAGGCCGCGGCACGCCGCGCGCGCGACGGCACGGGCGGGCCGGGACGGAACAAGGTTTCAGGCGGCAAGAGCATTCCGGGTCTCGATCCTTTGAAAAAAACCCGGGGGGGACACGCCCCCCCGGTCAGGGGAGGAACAACTCAGGCGCGCAGGTAAGCTTCCATCGAATCGTCGAGCGCATCTTTCCACGGCGTGTGGTGCGGCTCGGCCATGGTTCCGGTAATCACCGATTTGTAGCTGTGATTGCGGAAGGCCATGATGTCGTCGGCCTTGTGGTGCTTCCATTCAAAGAAGGCCTCGCAGGCGCCATCGACATCGAAGCTGGGATAATCGGTGTCAGCGATCAGTTCCTTGACATAGGCGCCCTGGTATTTGATCGCGTATTTCACATCATCCGAGACCTCTTCGCGGGTTTCGCGTTCGGACACATCGGCCATCAGAACCTGTTTGTCGGCGGGCACCTCGATCCGGCCCATGATGATGTCACGCACATACCAGGCCTGGGCGTCGAACATGTTGAAGGTGAACCACTGGTCCTGCATGCCCAGATAGAACATCTTCGGGTTATGCACATAGACCACGCCCTTATACAGATCGGCGGTGGCCAGACGGTTCTTGGTTTTCAGCCGCAGATCGTCGGGCAGGAACGGGAAGTAATGTTTGTAGCCGGTGCACAGGATGATCGCGTCGATCTTTTTGGTGCTGCCGTCGGCGAAATGGGCGGTCTTGTCCTCGACCTTGACCAGCGCGGGCTTTTCTTCCCAGTTGTCGGGCCATTTGAACCCCATCGGCGCCGAGCGATACGAGGTGGTCACCGTCTTCGCGCCATATTTCCAGCACTGCGAACCGATATCCTCAGCCGAGTAGGACGAGCCGAGCAGCAGCACGTCCTGGCCTTCGAATTCGCGCGCATCGCGGAAATCGTGGGCATGCACGATGCGGCCGTGGAAATCGGCAAAGCCCGGGTATTCCGGCACGTTGGGCGAAGAGAAATGCCCCGAGGCGACGATGACGTGATCGAAGCGCTCTTTGTAAACATGGTCTTTTTCCATGTCGTGCACGGTGACGGTGAAATCATCGGCGTCGGCATCATATTCGACAAACCGGATCACCGAATTGAACCGGATCCAGTCACGCACACCGGCCTTGTTCACGCGGCCCTCGATGTAATCGACCATCACCGCGCGCGGCGGATAAGAGGCGATCTGCTTGCCGAAATGTTCTTCGAACGAATAGTCGGCGAATTCCAGCCCCTCTTTCGGGCCATTGGTCCACAGATAGCGATACATCGAGCAATGCACCGGCTCGCCGTTTTCATCGACGCCCGTGCGCCAGGTGTAATTCCACAGACCGCCCCAGTCGGATTGCTTTTCAAAGCAGACGACTTCGGGGATCTCGGCCCCTTTCTGGGCGGCGGATTGGAAGGCGCGCAGCTGGGCAAGACCGGAAGGTCCGGCACCGATGATGGCAACACGTTTGGTCATGGCAGTCTCCCTGTTCTTTCCGGTATGGACCAGATTTCACAACTGGTTCCTTCGGCATGAACCAATAAGGGAGGTGACGGGCCTTCCCGGTCAATAAATTTTCCTATGCGGAATATTTATTTCCTCATTTTTTGGCGTTCCCGGCCTATAAAAAAAGGCTATAGATCAAAATATGAGCAGTTCTTCATTCGCGCAGCGCCTCGCCGTAACTGGTTCCCTGACCCGACTCGGGGTCAAGAATCGCACGCCGGTGCGGATTGGCTTTCTGACGCCGCTGTCGGGCCCCGAAGAATCCTGGGGGCGTCCCGGTCTGGATGGCTGTCTGCTCTGGGCCGAGGGGCTGAATGCCCGTGGCGGGTTGATGGTTGGCGGGCGCAGGCATCCGATCGAAATCGTCGCCCGGGATTCGGCCCGAAGCGCCGCCGCCACGCTGGAAGCCGCGCGCGAACTGGTCGAAGAACTGGACGCCAAGCTGATCCTGACGCTGGGCGGCGACAGTTTCGCGCCCGCCCTGCCCTGGCTGATGGCGCGCCGGGTGCTGGTGGCAACGCTGCTGCCGTCGGACCTGTCGCCCGACACACCCTATCTGATCGCCCCGGCCGAGGTGCATCCGCTCTTCAACGTGACCGGCGTCGAATGGTTGGCGCGCACCCGCCCGCAGGCGCGACGCGTGGCACTGTGCAGCCAGACCGACAGTCTGGGCCTGCCCTCGCTGGCGGTCTATCGCGCCGCATTCGAAGCGGCGGGGCGCGAAATGGTGCGCGAAATCCGCTATGCCCCCGACGATACCGATGCCGCAGGCATCGTGCGCGCGATGCTGGCCGATACGCCAGATGTGCTGTGCTGGTGCTCGTCCGCGCCGCCGATGATGCGCGCCCTGACCGAAGCGGCCTTTGATCAGGGGTTTCAGGGCGAAATTCTGGCCTGCACCGCCGACGACTACCCCCAGATGATCGCGCGCACCTCGCCCGAATTCATGGCGCGCTACACCTTTCAGTTCCCCGATTTCGACGACCAGGCGCTGGCCGATACCGCGTTCTTCTTTCGCCGTCCCGAGGCGTTCTTTTCCGCCTATACCGAACGTTTCCCCGGCGCCTGGACTGCGGTCAGCTGGGAATATGCCTCGATCCTCGACCTGTGGCATGCCGCCGTTGAACGGGCAGACACGACCGAGCCGGTCTCGGTGCTGGCGGCGATGAAGCACAGCCAGGTCATGCCGCACGCCTTTGGCCCTGCACACTGGACCGGGGCGCGGATTTTCGGCATCGACAATGCGCTGGTGGGCGACTGGCCGGTGGTGCGGATCATCGACGGGCGGGCCAAGATCGTCGAATTCGGTTCGGTGCTACGCTGGCTGGACCTCAACGGCGAGGTTTTGGCGCAGCATCTGGAGGCCTTGGGCCAGATGTGGCACCAACGGCTGCAGCCCCCCCGGCGCGGGCGGGTCAGTCGTCCTGCATCAAAAGCTTCTGATCCTCGATCAGCGTAAGCTTCATGAACTCACTCGCGGCTTCAATGTCGCGCGCGGTAATCGCATTGAACAGCGCGTTATAGCCGCGCTGATAGGCGGCAATCCGGTTTGGCGTCAGATGGCGGCGATACATCGCGCCCCGAAACGACTGACGGCGCGCGTCGATCACCAGATTATAGCATGCAATCAACAGCGGGTTGCCGGTGCCCATCGCGATCTGACGGTGGAATTCCTCTTCCAGTCGCACAAAGGCGCCCGCGTCACTGGCCACCGCCTCCATCTGCGACAGGGTTTCGCCCAGGGCCTCGATCTGGCGCGGCGGCATGTTGATGATCGCCAACCGCACCATTTCCGGTTCGAAAATCCCGCGCACCACCTGCAACTGCAACGGCCCGGTTTCGGCCGCGACAGGCGAGGCCGCCTCGCGCGCGCCGCTGGGAGCATAGGTGACAAACGATCCCGACCCCGCGCGGCGCCGGATCATCCCGCGCTCTTCCAGCTGATCCAGCGCCTCACGCACAGTGTTGCGCGCAACCCCCAGATCCTGCGCCAGCTGGCGCTCGGACGGCAGCCGCTCGTCCACGCCATATTCCAGCGAAACGATCCGCGTGGTCAGTGTGTCGATGACATATTGCACCGTGGCGCCGACGACGGGTTCACCCGGAGGGGTCAATAGGGCGCGGCCAGAGGCAGGGGGCACGGAAAAGTCCTTGGTCAAAGAGAACGTCTTGGCCAAGAATACCGGGACGACAGGGGAATTCCAGATGGAAACCGCCCAGGAGCGCGGCCCCCCTCTTCGGCCCCCCCCCGAATGCCCCCCAAAGGTATTTCGGGGGGGCTTCATGCAATGAAACCGGGGGGACTGCCCCCCGGTCCGTGGATCAATCCAGGCTCAACCCATGCGTTCCGAGGCGTAGCTGCCGGGGCTCGCCGGGAACACCACGGTTTTATTGCCGTTCAGGAACACGCGGCGGTGGATATGGGCGTGGATCGCGCGGGCCAGAACCTGGCTTTCGACATCACGCCCGAGGCTGACGTAATCCTCGGCCGATTGCGCATGGGTCACGCGAATCGTGTCTTGCTCGATGATCGGACCTTCGTCGAGGTCGGCGGTGACGTAGTGACTGGTCGCCCCGATCAGTTTCACGCCGCGTTCATAGGCCTGTTTATAGGGGTTCGCGCCTTTGAAGCTGGGCAGGAAGGAATGGTGGATGTTGATGATCCGGCCCGACATTTTCTTGCACATCTCATCGCTGAGGATCTGCATGTAGCGCGCCAGCACGATCAGTTCGGCCCCCGCATCTTCGACGACGCGCATGATCGCGGACTCGGCCACCGGTTTGTTTTCCTTGGTGACCTTGATGCAATGGAACGGGATGTCATGGTTCACCACGACTTTCTGGTAATCCATATGGTTCGAAATCACCGCGACAATCTCGATCGGCAGCGCGCCGATGCGGGTGCGATAGAGCAAGTCATTCAGGCAATGGCCAAAGCGCGAGACCATGATCACGACCTTCATCTTTTCGGCCTCATCATGGAAACTGGCGGTCATTGCGAAGGCTTTGGCGGTGGTGCCAAACTCCTTTTCCAGCGTGGCCAGATCCTTGCCCTCTTGCGAGGTGAAGCTGACGCGCATGAAGAACTGGCCGGTCAGCGTGTCGTCGAATTGCGAGCTGTCGGTAATGTTGCAGCCCTGATCGGCCAGGTAATTGGCGATCGCGGCAACGATGCCGCGTTTCGTCGGGCAGGCTACGGTGAGGCAGTATTTCGTCATGTCGGTCTCCCGTCGGTGTGACTGTTGGTCCGGCCTGTGCCGGGGAATGCGTCTCTCCCTGAAACGCGGTTTTATTTCAGAAACTTACGCCGTCAGCCCTTCGGGCTCGGGCAGGCCGTTGGCGCGGCAGCAGGCGGTCAGCGTATTGGCCAAGAGGCACGCGATGGTCATCGGGCCGACGCCGCCCGGAACCGGGGTGATCGCGCCCGCCACTTCGACGGCGCTGGCGAAATCAACATCGCCCACCAGCCTGGTCTCGCCGTCGCGTTCAATCCGGTTGATGCCCACG
>JAQTYE010000134.1 GCA_028749255.1 Paracoccaceae bacterium
GGGCCCCCTCTGGCACCGCCTTGGTGATTGCGCCCAAGCGCTGGGATAGGCTATAAGTCTGGCCAACAAGATCTAGAAGAATGAGACGCGTGTGACCGACACTCCCGAGACCCCGGAAATCCTCGACGAAGGCCCCAAACGCCCGACCTATGACGGGCCGACGGTTTCGATCGCCGAAGAGATGAAGACCGCCTATCTCGATTACGCGATGAGCGTGATCGTGTCCCGCGCGATCCCCGATCTGCGCGACGGGTTGAAGCCGGTGCACCGGCGCGTGCTGTTCGCGATGCACGAGACCGGCAACACGCATGACAAACCCTATCGCAAATCGGCGCGTCCGGTGGGCGACACGATGGGGAAATACCACCCGCATGGCGACGCCTCGATCTATGACGCGTTGGTGCGGATGGCGCAGAGCTTCTCGATGTCGCTGCCGCTGCTGGATGGCCAGGGCAACTTCGGTTCGATGGATGGCGATAGCGCGGCGGCAATGCGCTATACCGAAGTGCGGATGGATAAACCCGCCGCCTTCCTGCTGGCCGATATCGAAAAAGACACGGTCGATTTTCAGGACAACTACGACGGCAAGGACCGCGAACCCACGGTGCTGCCGGCGCGGTTCCCGAACATGCTGGTCAATGGCGCAGGCGGGATCGCCGTCGGCATGGCGACCAACATTCCGCCGCACAACCTGGGCGAGGTCTGCACTGCCACGCTGGCGCTGATCGACGACCCCGATCTGACCTCGGAACAGCTGATGGATTTCGTCCCGGCCCCGGATTTTCCGACCGGCGGGCAGATCATGGGCCGGGGTGGCGCGCGCAAGGCCTATCTGGAAGGCCGCGGATCGGTGATCTTGCGGGCGAAAACCCGGATCGAGGAAATCCGCAAGGATCGCTTCGCCATTATCGTTGATGAGATCCCCTATCAGGTGAACAAGGCGACGATGATCGAAAAGATCGCGGAACTGGTGCGCGACAAGCGGCTGGAGGGCATTGCCCATATCGCCGACGAATCCGACCGGGTCGGCGTGCGCGTCGTGATCGAGTTGAAACGCGACGCGACGGCCGATGTGGTCTTGAACCAGCTTTACCGTTTCACGCCACTGCAAACCTCGTTCGGCTGCAACATGCTGGCGCTGAACGGTGGCCGCCCCGAAACCCTGACCCTGCGCGATTTCCTGAGCTATTTCATCACTTTCCGTGAAGAAGTTGTGGCCCGCCGCACGGCGTTCGAATTGCGCAAGGCGCGCGAGCGCAGCCATATCCTGTGCGGTCTGGCGGTGGCGGTCAGCAACGTCGATGAGGTCGTGCGCACCATTCGCGGTTCGGCCGATGCGGCGGAAGCGCGCGAAAAGCTGATGACGCGGCGCTGGCCCGCGCATGACATCGCCGAATATCTGCGGCTGATCGACGATCCGCTGCATCCGATGAACGACGATGGCACCTATAACCTGAGCGAAATTCAGGCACGCGCGATTCTTGACCTGCGGTTGCAGCGACTGACCGCGATGGGCGTGCTGGAAGTCACCGACGAATTGCAGGCGCTGGCCGCGAAGATCCGTGACTATCTGGACATTCTGAGTTCGCGGGAACGGATCATGGCGATCATCTCGGACGAGTTGCGCGAGGTGCGCGACCAGTTCGCCGTGCCGCGCCGGACCGAGATTGTCGATTGGGCGGGCGATCTGGACGACGAAGACCTGATCGAACGCGAAGACATGGTCGTGACCATCACCAGCGGTGGCTATATCAAGCGCACCTCGCTGGCCGAGTTCCGCGCGCAGCGGCGTGGCGGCAAGGGTCTGTCTTCGATGGCAACCAAGGAAGACGATGTGGTGACCACGCTGTTTGTGGCCAATACCCACACGCAGCTTTTGTTCTTTACCACCGATGGCATGGTCTATTCGCTGAAATGCTGGCGCTTGCCGCTGGCCGGGCGCACCGCCAAGGGCAAGGCGATCATCAACATCCTGCCGATTCCGCAGGGTGTTTCGATCGCGGCCCTGATGCCGGTCGATGCCCCCGAGGCCGAGTGGGACAAGTATCAGGTGTTCTTTGCCACCTCCGAAGGCGATGTGCGCCGCAACGCGCTGTCGGATTTCGCCAATGTGATGCGCAACGGCAAGATCGCGATGAAACTGCCCGAGGGCGTCAGTCTGGTGAATGCGCGGATGTGCACCGAAGACGACGACGTGATGCTGGTCACCGCACGGGGCCGCGCGATCCGCTTCCCGGTGACCGAGGTGCGGGTGTTCCAGGGCCGGTCTTCAACCGGCGTGCGCGGCATCCGTCTGGGTGCCGAGGATGCGGTGGTCTCGATGTCGGTGATCCGCCATTTCGAGGCCGAACCGTGGGAACGCACCGCCTTCCTGAAACGCTTCCGCGCGGATCTGGGCGCCGAGGATCAGGCCGAGGATGAGGTCGAAACCGACGAGGATGCGGCCCCGACCGAAGGCGCGCTGTCCGACGAGCGCTATGTCGAAATGCGCATGGCGCAGGATCTGATCCTGACAATCACCGCCAAGGGCGCGGGCAAGATTTCGTCAAGCCACGACTACCCGGTGCGCGGACGCGGCGGACAAGGTGTCACCGCGATCGAGAAAACCATGCGCGGCGGTGCGTTGGTGGCCTCGTTCCCGGTCGAAGAGACCGACCAGGTGATGCTGGCCACCTCGACCGGCCAGTCGATCCGCTGTCCCGTTGCGGGCATTTCGTTCCGTTCGCGGTCTGCTGGTGGCGTAAAAGTGTTCGACACCGCGAAGGGTGAAGAAGTGGTTTCCGTTGCACGAATCGCCGAGCAGAGCGATGAGGATGAAGACGAATAACAATCCCCCCTCGCCTTCAGAGGGGTTACCATGAGGCCTGAAATGAAAAAACTTTTGTCTATTGTTGCTTGCTCGGCCGCGTTGCTGCCGCAAATGGGTGCCGCCGAGATCGTCAATGCCGAAATCGGTTTCAACTATGGCGCATTCGTCGGCAACGACCTGAGCGGTTCGAACAAATCCGAACTGTCGGGGTCGATGGAATATGCGTTCTCGCCGAAGTTCTCGGTGCAGGGCGATATGGCGCTGCGCTATCTCGACGATACCAGCTTCGATTCGCATGCGTTCACGCTGCACGGCATCTACAATCTGAATCAGTCCACTGCCGTTGGCCTGTTCGTCGGTCGTGACTGGGTCAACAGCAACAGCGTCGATTTCTATGGTGTTGAAGCGGCTGGCAACTTTGGCCAGATCTCTTATGACGGCGCGCTGACCCATCTTGATGGCGGCGGCGATGACGCGACCACACTGTCGCTGGCCGGGGCTTATGCGCTGAACGACCAGCTCGATCTGGGCGGGAACTTTGGCTACTTTGACGTTGGCGGGATCAACCTGACCAAGGTCGGCATGACCGCGGGCTATGACCTTACCCCCGGCGTCAAGATGACCGGCGAGTTTGGCCTGATGGACTTTGATGGCCAGACCACCGAAAGCTATATCGGCGTCGGGATCAAGGCGACCTTCGGCCAAAAAGGCGGCACCACGTTCGACCGTCGCGGCTACATCGATTTCTTGCCGGGCCTGGTTGGCTTCTAAGCCGATCCGCCGACCTTCGGGCCGGCCAAGCGGACGCGAACCATTCGCAAGATCATCAGACATCAGGGGCGCCATCGGCGCCCCTTTTGCAATCCTGCGCCACAACAGCGGTCAGAGTCCGTGGGCTCCAGCCGTTAACTACCTCTTAAGATTAAGACTTATTTAAGAACGGTGGCTGTGGCATAAGGTTTCAGCGCGGCACCAGAGTCGCCACAGCTGCGGAAAATCCCGGCACCCACCTCTTAACCGATGGATTCGTCATGAAACGCTGCATTCTTGCGGCGCTGCTTCTGGCCGCGCCTGCCTCGCCCTCACTTGCGCAAAGCTCGCTTGGATATATCGGCACCAGCCTGACCGGGGCCTGGGGATCCGGGGATTACGGGGTCAGCAGCATGGATATGCAAAGCGATTTCGCGGTGACCGATGTGCATGGGCTGCAGCTGGATCTGGGGGCTTCGGACCCCGGCACGAACTGGCGTGGCACCCTCACGGCGCATCTGTATATGGCGCCGACAACGCAGGCCAAATACGGTTTGTTCGCCAGCGTGACCGACACCAATCACGAGGCGCAGACCGATTACGCCTTCGGCGCCGAAACGATTCTGGCCCTCGGCGCGCGCACGGAACTTGAGGCGCGCGGCGGCGTGGGGTTTGTGCATCCGGGCAGCAACGATTACATCTTCGGCCAACTCAGCGCGCGCTATGGGCTCAGCGATCAAACCACGCTGAGCGCCGATCTGTCTGCGCTCGACATCGAAGAACAGGCCTATGCCGCCCGTGTGCTGCGTCTGGGGATCGGGGTGGAACATCAGATCGCGCGCAGTCCGGTCACGCTCTGGGCCCGCGTTGAAAGCGAACGCGTCAGCGGTGATCGTGACTATCCCGACGAGACCCGCGTCGTTCTGGGTCTGACCACCCGTCTGGGTGCAGGGCTGCGCGACGGTCAAGGACTGCGCAACCGACCCTTCAGCGTGGTGCGGCCCACCGATCCGCTGTTTGCCCGCGGCATCATTCCGATCAGCACGACACGGTAATCCGCCATCGCCCCTGCGACGCCAGCGCGGAATTTCACTCGGCCTTAAGGGAATTTCAAGGGCTTGGTGGTTGTGTGGGGCGAACACCGGAGGATGGCATGAACCTCTATCATTGCATGATCGAACTCAAAAGCGATGCGCGCGCGCTGACATTTGCCAGCGCGGTTGAGTCCTGGCTCGATGCGCTGTGCCGTTCGGGCGAGGTGCAAGGCTGGCGGCTGATGCGGCGCAAACTGGGACTGGCCTCGGGCGCGCACACCGATTTCCTGCTGGAAATCGAGGTGGCGGATATGGCCGCGCTGGAACGGGCCTTCCGGGGGGCGGGCCAATGCGACGATATCGCCGCCCGGCATTATGAATTGATGCATGGCATGATCGCACAGGTGGATATGGGGCTCTATCGTCCCTTCCCCGACCCGGAACGGCGCGAACGTATCGCGCTGATCTGACGGCACGATTGCACCGCACGCGCCGGGGCGCTATCACGCGGGAATGGAAACGCTTCACATCATCGGCGGCGGCATGGCCGGGTCCGAGGCTGCTTGGCAGGCAGCTCAGGCCGGGGTGCCCGTTGTTCTTCACGAGATGCGCCCGAAGGTGGAAACCTTTGCGCATCGCACCGGCGATTTTGCCGAAATGGTCTGTTCGAATTCGTTCCGCTCGGACGACGACGAACGCAATGCCGTGGGCCTGCTGCATTGGGAAATGCGCGCCGCCTCGGGGTTATTGATGGAGATGGCCGCGCGCCACCGTCTGCCTGCGGGCGGGGCATTGGCGGTGGACCGCGACGCATTTTCCGGCGCGGTCACCGCAGCGCTACGCGCCCATCCGCTGATCCGTTTTTCGGATGACGAGGTGACATCCCTGCCCGAGCATGGCCATTGGATCGTCGCCACCGGGCCGCTGACCTCGGGCGCGCTGGCGCAAAGCATCCGGGCCCATACCGGCGCCGAGGCGCTGGCATTTTTCGATGCGATCGCCCCGATTGTCTACGCCGACACGATCAACATGGAGATCGCCTGGAAGCGGAGCCGCTACGACAAGGGCGAGACCCTGGAAGAGCAGACCGCCTATATCAACTGCCCGATGACCAAGCCCGAATACGAGGCCTTTATCGACGCGCTGATGGCAGCCGAGAAGGCCGAGTTCCACGAGGGCGAGACCGCGGGCTATTTCGATGGCTGCCTGCCCATTGAAGTGATGGCCGAACGCGGCCGCGAAACCTTGCGCCACGGACCGATGAAACCCGTCGGCCTGACCAATGCGCATAAGCCCGAGGAAAAGGCCTATGCCGTGGTGCAACTGCGTCGCGACAATGCGCTGGGAACCCTGTACAACATCGTCGGTTTCCAGACCAAGATGAAATACGGCGCGCAAACATCTGTTTTTAAAATGATTCCCGGATTGGAAGAGGCGAGTTTCGCACGTCTGGGCGGGATCCATCGCAATACGTTCATCAACTCGCCCACGCTTCTGGACACGCAGATGCGGCTGAAATCGCGGCCCAATATCCGCTTTGCCGGGCAGATCACCGGGGTCGAAGGCTATGTCGAAAGCGCCGCAATGGGGCTTTTGGCGGGGCGGATGGCCGCCGCCGAAATCAAGGGCGGCGATCTGCCGCCACCCGGGTTTGAAACCGCGATGGGCAGTCTGGTGAACCACATCACCGGGGGCGCCGAGGCGAAAACCTTTCAGCCGATGAACGTGAACTTCGGCCTGTTCCCGCCACTGGAAGAGGCACGGGGCGGGCGCAAGGGCCGCAAGGATCGCTACAAAGGCTACACCGACCGCGCCAAAGAGGCGTTTACTCAATGGCTTGCAGGTCAAAGTTAAAGTGATCACCCGGTTCGCGCCCAGCCCGACCGGGCCCCTGCATCTGGGCCATGCCTATAGCGCGATTGTGGCGCATGACATGGCCCGTGCGGCGGGGGGCACGTTCCTGCTGCGGATCGAAGACATCGACCGGCAACGCGCGAAGCCCGAGTGGGAAGCGCAGATCTATGACGATCTGCGCTGGTTGGGCATCACGTGGGACGGGCCCGTGATGCGTCAGTCAGAACGTCTGAACATCTATCGGCAAACCCTTGAAAGCTTGTGGGAAAACGGTCTGATCTACAGTTGCACCTGTAGCCGCCGCGATGTCGAGGCGGCGGCCTCCGCCCCACAGGAAGGCGCGGCACTTGGCCCCAACGGCATCATCTATCCCGGCACCTGTCGAAAGATCGGCGCGCATCATTCGGGCCAGAGCCTGCCGACCACCGCCCTGCGGCTGGATATGAAACGCGCCGCAACCGATTGTTATTTCACCGAAATCTGCGACATTTACCGCGGCACATACGCCATCACCCCCGCGCAGATGATCGGCACGGTCGGCGATATCGTCTTGGCCCGGCGCGATATGGGCACGTCTTATCACTTGTCGGTGGTGCTCGACGATGCCGCGCAAGGCATCACCCACGTCACCCGGGGCGCCGATCTTTTCGAGGCGACACAGATCCATGTGACACTGCAGAAACTACTTGAACTTCCGACGCCAACATATTGCCATCACAAGTTAATTCGTGATGAAACCGGCAAGCGTCTGGCCAAGCGCGATGACGCCCGCGCGCTGTCAAAATACCGTGCTGAGGGCGTCACCCCCGCTGACATCCGCCGCATGGTGGGACTCGGCTGATTTCTTCTTGGCTCAAATACTCCCGCCGGAGGCTGGATCACTCGGCCATCGGCTTGAGGATCTCGACCTCATCCCCCTCGCGCAGTGCGGTGTAAAAACAGCTGCGCCGATTGGTGTGACAGGCCGGCCCGGTTTGATCGACCAGCAAAAGCAGGCAATCGCGATCACAATCCACCCGCAACTCGATCAGCTTTTGCACATGCCCCGAGCTTTCGCCCTTGGCCCAGAATGCCCCGCGCGATCGCGACCAATAGGTCACCTGTCCGGTCTGCAGCGTGCGCGCCAGGCTTTCGGCGTTCATCCAGGCCATCATCAGCACCTCGCCCGTCGCAGGGTCCTGCGCGATCGCGGGGATCAGGCCGTTGGCGTCGAATTTCAGGCTGGCAACATCGAAGGGCATCGCATCTTTCCTCTGGCGGCGTGGCACCCTATCTATCGTGCAACGCAGCAAGGGGAAAGCCATGAGCGACGCCGATCTGATGAAGCTATATTCGCAGCGGATCCTTGCGCTGGCTGCCGACATGCCGCTGACCGATCCGCTGCCCGACGCGCAGGCCAGGGCCACGAAACGCGCGCCGCTGTGCGGATCAACGGTGACCGTGGCGCTGACCACAAAGGCCGGGCGGATCACGGGCTATAGCCAGCAGGTACACGCCTGCGCGCTCGGGCAGGCATCCGCCGCGATTTTCGGCGCGGCGGTGATCGGCTGCGATGCGGCACAGGTGCAACGGCTGCGCAACGAACTGGCCGCGATGCTGAAAGGTGGGCCCGTGCCGCAGCCGCCCTTTGCCGATTATGAAGTGCTGACCGCGGCGCGCGACTATCCCAATCGGCACGCCTCGATCTTGCTGCCACCGGACGCGACGCTCGAGGCGCTGGCATTAACCTGACCGAAAGGCGCCTGGGCTAGGCTGCAGGAAATACCCTGCCGGAGCCGCCATGAACGATCTTTCCCACACGCCTGAGGCCCCCTCAAGCGAACCGCTGGACCGCATCGCCAACGAGGCGCTGACGCTTGGCCGTGACATTGTTGATGTGGCGGGCGCGCTCGATACGCTGGCTGCCGCCACATCTGCTCAGCTGGAGTTGCTGAGTGAGGCCCAGGGCGCCGCGAGCACCGTGCAGGACGCAAACTCGCGCGTCATTTCCGGGGTCGAGCAGGTCTCTGGTGCCGCACAAACCACGATGGAGGCGGTGGCGCAAACCGTCGCGCAGCTGCGCGAAACTGGCGATCACGCGCGCAAAATCGCGAGTTGGGTGCAATCAGTGGTCAGCCGGATGGCCGAGGTGACGCAGACTCTGGCGACGGTGCAGTCCGAGAACACCGAAATCCGCGCGATTGCAACACAGGTCAACATTCTGGCGATCAATGCCAAGATCGAGGCGGTGCGGGCGGGCGACGCCGGGCGTGGCTTTGCCGTTGTGGCCGAGGCGATCAACGAGTTGTCGCGCAAAACCGCAAATGCAGCCGACGGAATTGGCACCGCCGTCACCGGGTTGAGCGAGCGGATCGATTCGTTACGCAAGGAAGCCGGCGCGATTTCAGGCAATGCCGATGCGGTGCTGACGGGGGCTGCCGAATCCGATACGGCGATGGGGCAGATGACCGAAAGCGTCGCGCGCACCCGCGCCGCCGTCAGCGACATCGCCGAACGCGCCGAGACCGTGCGGAGCGCCAATGCCCGGTTCGCCCCCGCTTTCGCGCGGATGACCCACGGCATGGCCGAAACCGCAGGCCAGGTGGAATCCGCCCGCAAACGCACCAATGGCCTGATCGCGATGGGGGAAACCATCGTGCAGGATGCGGTGGTGATGGGGGGGGCGATTTCGGATGGGGCGCTGATCCGGCTTGCCCAGGATGCGGCGCAACAAGCGGGCATTGCATTCGCCGAAGGTATCCGCAGCGGACGTATCAGCCATGCGGACCTGTTCAACACGCGCTACACCCCGATCGCAGGCACCAATCCGCAACAGGTCATGGCGCCTTTCACCCGCTTCACCGATACAGTTTTGCCCACGATTCAAGAGGCGGCTCTGGAGGTCGATTCACATATCGTCTTTTGCGCGGCGGTCGATCGGAACGGATATCTGCCGACGCATAACCGCAAGTTTTCACAGCCACAAAGTGGAGATCCGGTCTGGAATGCAGCAAATTGCCGGAATCGGCGGATGTTCAATGATCGGGTCGGGCTGCGTGCAGGGCAATCGACCGCCCCATTCGTTTTGCAAATCTATCGTCGGGATATGGGCGGCGGCCAATATGTGCTGATGAAGGATCTGTCGGCCCCGATTATCGTCAACGGGCAGCACTGGGGCGGTCTGCGTATCGGTTACAGATTCTGAAATCGGTCAATAAAAAAACACCGCCATCCTTGGATGGCGGTGCAAAGTAGCGCTTTCAAAGCCAGAAGCCTTGGGACAGGCGGGCCGCGGTTTTGGGGACAGACGCGGCAAGCGAAAGCGCGAGGCAGTAACGGTGTAAGCCCTCAGAACAGGCCCGGAAGATAGAGAACAGCCACAAAAGTGACGCAGAGCGACATCGCACCCAAAGCGTCATGCAGAAGGCCCGAGGTGTTGTTCGCGAAAATCTGTTTCAGGTCGTTGTGCATCTGGGTCCCTCCGTGTGTTCGTTAAACATTTGTTCTCATATTGTTCGCGTTCTGTAAAGATATTTTTAGAACAAACATGGAACATTTCTAGAAACGAACCAAGCCATCCCCAAATCGATCCCAGACGCACAATCACCAGACCGCCCCCGAGGCAGGTCATCGAGATCCGCCTGCCCCGTGCGATCAATGCGCTACCCGCCCCGAAAATCGGACAGTGACGGAAGTTACGATCTGCAATCTGCAGGTCTCCGCGCACGAGGAGATCAGAACATGCTGAAACGCAGACACGATGACCCAGGCTTCAATGAAAAAGGCGCTACTGAGGATTTGCACCGAACACCGCGGAAACTGGACAACGCATCCGGGTCTGGTCCCCCGGCCACGATGGCCCTGATGATCCTAATGCCGGTCGCGCCGGTGATGCCCGAGACCACGTGATGGAGCTGCAGGTGCATCTCCATCAGCGCCTTCTGGATATGTGAGGTGCCCCTAGATTTGTAGACGCCTTGCGGTAATCCCCCCATTTTTGCGGGGGCTTGGTCGTAGACTTTACGCGGCCATCTTCAGTTTCTGGGCGGGTGTCATGCCGCCATTGCCCATGTTGGGGCGCTCGTTGTTGTAGGACCAGAGCCACT
>JAQTYE010000001.1 GCA_028749255.1 Paracoccaceae bacterium
GGCCCGCCGCACGATAAACCTCTTTCGAGCGGCTTTTGTCCATCGCCAGCGCCGAGGCCAGCACACCAGAATGCGTATACGGAATGCGCAGCCATTCCAGCATCCCCTGGACACAGCCATCTTCGCCCCAGCGGCCATGCAAAGCATTGAAAACACAATCGGGTTTCACATCGGCAAGCCGCGCAGGCAGATCGTTGCCCGCGTCAATCTCAACGACTTCGAATCCCGCCACCCGCAGCGCCTCGGCGCATTCGCGCCCAGTGGACAGAGACACCTCGCGTTCCGCAGAGGAGCCACCCATCAAAACCGCTACACGGTGGGTTGTCCTGCTCGACATACCCGCCACTTTCGCCTCTCCCGGGGTTGGCCCCGTGGAATGTTGCTTATTCGTCTTGTCCGCGCGCGGCGCCAAATTCACCGATGCGCATGATTTCCCACTCTAACGAAATTCCCTGCGTCTGCAAAACCTTTTTGCGCACCAGCTCCCCCAGACCCTCAAGATCTTGTGCCGTGGCCCCGCCGGTGTTGATCAGGAAGTTGGAATGCATCTCGCTCATCTGCGCGCCGCCCAGCCGCGCGCCGCGCAGACCGGCGTTGTCGATCACCTTCCAGGCCTTGAGGTCATGCACATCATCCGCCCGCCCCGTCGAGGACGCGCCGGACGGGTTGCGAAAGGTCGATCCCGCAGAACGTTCCCTGGTCGGCTGGCTGGCATCGCGCCGGGCGATCTGATCGGCCATCCGCGCGGCCAGGGCGTCGGGGTCCCCCGCCTCGGCCCGGAAAGTGGCCGAAATCAGCACCGCGCCTTCGGGCAGATGGCTGGAGCGATAGGCAAAGCCCAGATCTTCGGGTGTCAGGGTGACCTCGGTGCCATCGCGCAAAACCACCTGCGCGGACATCAGATGATCGGCGACATAGCTGCCATAGCACCCCGCATTCATCCGCACCGCGCCACCGATACTGCCCGGGATGGTGCGCAAAAACGTCAGATCCCGCCCGGCCTCGGCCGCGCGGCGCGCCACATGCGCATCCAGCGCCGCAGCCCCCGCGACAACGGTATCACCCTGCACCGCAATCCCGTTGAACCCGCGGCCAAGCCGGATCACCACCGCATGCAGCCCGCCATCGCGCACGATCAGATTGGAACCGACCCCCATCGGAAACACCGCCACATCGGCGGGCAGCGCGGCCAGAAACGCCGCCAGATCGGCCGCATCGGCGGGCTGGAACAGCCAGTCGGCCGGGCCACCAACGCGCAGCCAGGTCAGATCGGCCAGCGGGCGGTTGGGGGTCAGCGGACCACGGGGGGTGTAAGACAGGGTGTGCATGCGCCACCCTTAGCCAAGCGCGCCGATCCGGGCAAGACCCGGGCACCACCTGTGGCGGGTCTTAGCCGTCGGTCTCGATTTCAACGGTGTAGCGCAGCAGGGTGCGGATGTTCAGGCCCCAGAACCCGCCTTCCAATGGCATCGTTCCCGCCTGATCGGGGGCGGCACACAGTGCCACATGGCCTTCGCCCACCGCCAGCCCATGCGTCGGGTCATACCCGTACCAGCCCTGCCCGGCGCCTTCTCGGCCCACCCCGTCCTGACCAAGCCAGACTTCGGCCCAGGCATGCAAATGGCGCTGGCCATCCACGCTTTCAGCATGCGCCTGATAGCCCGACACAAAACGCGCGGGGATGCCTTGCGACCGGGCGGCGGCAATGAACAAGACCGCCAGATCGCGGCAGGCACCGCGCGCCGACGCCAGCGTTTCCCGCGGGTCCTGCGCATCGCCCTCCAGCCGGATCTGCCGATCCGTGCGGGTGAACAATTGCCGGTTCAACAGGTTCAGAAACACCAGCGCATCGCCGCCCGCCTCGGCGGCCAGCCCATCGGCAAAGGCCTGCACCGTGGCGTCCGGCACCGGGCCGTGCAGATAGATGGCCTGCGCGGGTGTGGCCCCCCAAGGCAAGGGCGGCAGGTCGGCGGGCGGCGGCGCAGGTGGCCGCGTATCCAATGAAAAGCGGCTTTCAACGCAAAACCGAGATGTCTCTCCGGTGAAATCAAGCGCAATCAGCGGATTGCCGAACGCGTCGGTCAGATCACGGCGGGCGACGGGTTCCGGTGTCACGCGCACCATATGGCTTTGCACCATGCCCGCATCTGCGCGCGGGGTCAGCCGCAGGCGATGCGCGCCAAGCTCAACCGGCGCAGAATACTCGTATTGCATCAGGTGCCGCACCGAGAACCGCATAGCGTCCCCCTTTGCAACAGCTTATCAATGCTGCAGTGCAGCGCAAGGAAATATTAACAGACGTTACTCCGCATCGCGGCCCAAAGCCCGCAATCGGCGCAGCAAAAAGATCAGCGGCCAGCGCAGCACGCTCATCCCGCCCGCCAGCACCAGCAGGCCCACCCAAGGCCCGTTTTGCAACGTCACCCAACCCAGGATCGGCACCCCGGTGACAATCAGCGCCCAGGCCGCGCGCCAATGCCAGCGCACAGGCCCCATCGCAATCAACGAGGCGCTCAGCGCCCAAAGACATGCGGCAAGCAGCGACGAACTCATAGCAGGCCTCCGGCGGACAGGAATGCGGCGCTCAGCGCGGCGGCCGAGGCCAACGTGCCGAACACCGGCACGATCATCGGCACCCGGAACGACGCGGCGGGCGTGCGGCGTTTCAGAAAGACAAGTGACAGGTTGACCAGTGTAAACACCGCCAGCAATACCAACGAGGTGGTCTGCGCCAGCGCCGCAACCGGCAGCGCCAGCGCCGCCCCCAGCATCAGCGCCCCGGTGACCAGTGTCGCCCAGACCGGCGTGCCCAGCCGCGGATGCGCATGCGCGAAGATCCCCAGCACGGGCGCGCGCTTGCCCAGGCCATAGAGCACCCGCGCCGCCATCACCACCTGCGCCAACACGCCGTTCAGCGCCGCCGCCACGGCGATCGCGGCCAGCAGCGCCGGGCTGTTGCCCGCGCTCTCCCAGACTAGCGCCAGCGGGCGTTCCGACCCGGCCAGCGTGGCCACGGGCACAGCGCGCACCGCCGCCGTCGAAACCAGAAGGTAAAGTGCCGTGGTAATCACCAGCGCCGCCAGGATCGAGCGCGGCAAGGTACGGTTCGGGTCGCGGACCTCTTCGGCCATGTTCACCATATCCTCGAACCCGATGAAGGCGAAAAACGCCAGCGCGGCCGCCCCCGCCACACCCGCCAGCGGCAAGCTGGGCGGCGTCAGATAATCGGCCACCGGTGGCGCGCTGAAGCCCGCCCAGATCACCAGCGCAAGACCCGCGACCTCGATCAGTGTCAACACACTCGCAAAGGCGATGGATTCCAGAACGCCGATCAGCGCCACGGCGATCAGTGCCGCCCCCAGCCCTGCGATCAACAACTGCGGGTCAACCGGCAGCAGCAGCCCCAGATAGCCCGCGCCGCCACGCAACACCGCCGCCGCCGAAATCACCCCCGACAAAACAATGGCCAGCCCGACCAGCACCGCCAGACGGTGCAGGCCCAGACCTTCCTCGACATAGGCGACTTCGCCCGCCGCTTCGGGCAGGCGCACCGATAATTCGGCATAAGACAGCGCCGAGGGCGCGGCGATCAGCCCGGCCAGCACAAAGGCCAGCGGCGCCCAGACCCCCGCCTGCGCGGCCACGGCGCCGACCAGAACGTAAATCCCGGCGCCAACCATGACACCAACGCCATAAGCGGTCAGCAGAACGGGCCCCAGACGGCGCTTCAGGGTGCCCTCTGCCATTTCAGCCCCCCAGTTTGGCGGGCAAGCCATTGGCCCAGGTGGAAATCGTGCCCGCCCCCAGACACACGACCATATCGCCCGGACGGGCCTGCTCGCGCACCAGACGCGACAGGTCGTCTTCGCTCAGGATCGCGCGGGCGTGGCGGTGACCATGGGCGATCAGCCCGGCCACCAGATCATCGCGCGAGGCGCCCGGGATCGGCTCTTCGCCGGCGGCATAGACCTCGGCGATGGCGACCACATCGGCCTCGTTGAAACAGGTGCAGAAATCGTCAAACAGCGAATGCAGACGGGTATAGCGGTGCGGCTGATGCACGGCGATGACCCGGGCACCGGGGGCCACGGCCTGCCGCGCGGCACGCAAAACGGCGGCGATTTCAACAGGGTGGTGGCCGTAGTCATCAATAATTGTGACGCCGCCCAAAACCTCGCCCACCTTGGTGAAGCGCCGATTGACGCCGCCGAAGGCCGCCAGCGCGTCCTTGATTTCATCCATCTTCATGCCCAGATGGCGCGCCACGGCAACGGCGGCCAACGCGTTGGACACGTTATGATCGCCCGGCATCGGCAGGGTGCAGCCTTCAATCACCGCGCCCTCACCCTCGCCTTGCAACGCGATGTCGAAATGCGCCACGCCCGCCTTGTAGGTCAGGTTTTGCGCGCGCACATCGGCCTGCGCGTTAAAGCCAAAGGTCACCACGCGGCGGTCGGTGATCTTGCCGACCAGCGATTGCACCTCGGGGTGGTCAGTGCAGCACACCGCCAACCCGTAAAACGGGATGTTCGACACGAAGTCATAAAACCCTTTGCGCAGGGCGTCGAAACTGCCCCAATGCTCCATATGCTCGGGGTCGATATTGGTCACGATCGCGATGGTCGCGGGCAGCCGGTTGAAGCTGCCGTCGCTTTCATCGGCCTCGACCACCATCCATTCGCCCGCCCCCGCCCGCGCGTTAGAGCCATAGGCATGGATGATGCCGCCGTTGATCACGGTCGGGTCGAAATTGCCCCGGTCCAGCAGCGTCGCGACCATCGTCGTGGTGGTCGTCTTGCCATGCGTGCCCGCAATCGCGATGTTCGAGCGCAGCCGCATCAGCTCGGCCAGCATCTCGGCGCGGCGCACCACCGGCAGGCCGCGCAGCCGCGCCTCTTCCAGCTCGGGGTTGCCCTTCTTGATCGCGGTCGAAACCACGACCACCGCTGCATCGCCGATATTCTCGGCGCGCTGGCCTTCGAACACGGTCGCGCCCAGTTCGACCAGACGGTCGGTGATCTTGCTGGCCTTGGCATCCGAGCCCTGCACGCGGAACCCCTGGGTCATCAGAACCTCGGCGATGCCCGACATGCCGATGCCGCCGATGCCGACGAAATGGATCGGACCCAACTCACCGGGCAGTTTTGTGGCGGCAGCACTCATGACGGATTTCCTGCAAGATTTTCAACGATTTCGACCAGTCGCGCGGTGGCATCCGGCATCCCATAGCCGGTCGCGGCCCGCGCCATTTGCAACGCACCGCCCGGATTGTCCAGCACCAGCGCCACCTGTTCGGCCAGCGTCGCGGCATCACATTTGCGTTCGGGCAGCATGATCGCGCCGCCCGCATCGACCAGCCCGCGCGCGTTCGCCGTCTGGTGATCGCCGGTCGCGGCGGCATAGGGGATCAGGATTGCCGGCCGCCCGATGACCGAAATATCGGCCACCGAACTGGCCCCCGCGCGCGAGATCACAAGCTGGCATTCGCTCAGACGGCGCGGCACGTCGGCAAAAAATGGCTGCACCTCGGCATCAATCCCGGCGGCGGCATAGGCGGCGATCACGCGTTCCAGATCCTCTTCGCGGGCCTGATGCGCGACGCGCAGATGGCGGCGCAGATAGTCGGGCAATTGCGCCAGGGCGGCAGGCACCACATCCGACAAGATCCGCGCGCCCTGGCTGCCGCCGATCACCAGCACGCTCATCGGGTAGTCGCCCGGGGTGATATAGGCCGCGCCCGCGCGTTCCAGCACCGCGGCGCGGACCGGGTTGCCGGTGTGAACGCCGGTCACCCCCGGCGGCAGATCGGTGGGCCAGGTGCCGCAGGCAAAGGCCGAGACATGTTTGGCGAAGACCCGGTTGACCTTGCCCATGACGCCGTTTTGTTCGTGAATGGCGGACGGAATGCGCAGCACCTGCGCCGCCGCCAGCGCCGGGATCGTCGGATAGCCGCCAAACCCCACCACCGCGCGCGGCCGGTCGCTGAAGCCCGCCATCACTGCGGCCAGAACACCTCCCGCGATGCGGAACGGCACCGCCAGTTTCGCCAGCGCCCCCCCCCGCGCGAAGGTGGCCGAGGCCACCTGTTCAACCTTGACCACATGCGGAAATCCCCCCGCATAGCGCGCGCCCCGCGCATCAGTGGACAGTTTGACCCGCCAGCCACGACGCACCATCGCCTCGGCCAGGGCCTGTGCAGGGAACATATGCCCGCCGGTGCCGCCTGCAGCGATCAGCAGAAGCGGGGATTTCAGAGTGGCCATGGCAGTATCCCCTTAGTGAGAGCGGCGCGACAGGATGTCAGAGATCTGCCCCTGCGGGCGGGTCCGGGTCAGCGCCAGCAACATGCCGACCGCGATGCCCGAGGCGATCACAGACGAGCCGCCATAACTGACGAAAGGCAGCGTCATGCCCTTGGCGGGCAACAGACGCACGGCCACGCCCATGTTGATCAGCGCCTGCACCCCGAAAGCACAGGCCAGACCGGCCCCGGCCAGACGGGTGAACGGGTCGCGCTCCCGCATCAGCCGCAACAACGACCGCACGACAATGATCGCGTAAAGCAGGATGATCGCCAGCACCAGAATAAGACCGTATTCCTCGGCCGCGACAGCGATGATGAAATCGGTATGCGCATCGGGCAGCGACCATTTCACCGTGCCCTCGCCCACGCCAACCCCGAAGAAGCCGCCTTCCTGAATGGCGTTGGTGGCATAGCCAATCTGCGTGCGCGGGTCGATGTCTGCCGAAAGGAACCCGTTGATCCGGCGTGCGAAATGCTCGGATGTGTTATAGGCCAGCATCCCGCCCACGGCGGTCAACCCGGCAATACCCGACAACAAGAACACCGGCGCACCCGCGATGAAATACATCACCATCCACGAAAACAGGATCAACGAGGCCTGGCCGAAATCGGGTTGCAGCGCCAGCGCCAGCACGATGATCACCGTCAGAATGAAGGAATAGAGCCGCCCCGGGGGCCCGGCCACCTCATGTGCGGCAGCCATCATCCAGGCCGCCATGATCACGAACCCGGGCTTCAGGAATTCCGACGGCTGCACCGAGGCGAAGCCAAAGCTGAACCACCGCACCGCGCCCTTGCCGAAATCGGTTCCGAACATCGGCAACAGCATGATCGCCAGAAACGCGCCGGCAAAGCCGATCACACCCAGACGGCGCACCTGCGTTGGCGTCATCATCGAGATCACACCGGCCACGCCAAGGGCGAGCACCCCGAAAACCGCCTGCCGCTTGACGTAATAGAACGCCTCAAGGCCGTTTTTCTCGGCCAGCGGCACCGAGGCCGCAAGGCCCAAAAGCATGCCCAGCCCAAAAAGCATCAAGATGGACGAAAGCGCCCATTTGTCGATCGTCCGCCACCAGCGCGGAAGAATCGGTTCTCCGACCCGCACGGGTGCGGTGCCAAACACCATTTCTGTCATGGGCTATACCGCCGTTACTGCCTCGAAACGCCCGTTTTCCGGGTCTGAGGGGAGTCTAGCCGAAACTCCCCGCGCTGCCTAGGGAAACATAGGCCGAACGGCGGGGTTGTGCAGACGACGCAGGGGCATCCCGCCCGACCGCTTGACCCGGACATTTTGCGTGACGCCCAAGATTTGCGCTTTTCTTTTTGAATGCGGCCGATATGATTGCCCGTATGACACGGATGATGAACATTTCTTCGATGCGCACCGGGGCCTTGGCCTCCGGTCTGTCCATCCGTGGTCTGCTGCTTCTTAGCTGCCTCTGAGCGTGCCTGCGGGCGCGACCGCTCGGAGGTGACCAGCGCCCAACCCCACCCCGACGCCCACGCGATGCTGGCCTTCGGGGCTTGTTGACGCTAAGACCCAATCCAAAGAGACAGACCATGGCACAGAACATGACCGACCCCCAACGCGTATTGATTTTTGACACCACCCTGCGTGACGGCGAACAATCGCCCGGCGCCACGATGACCCATGACGAGAAGCTGGAAATCGCCCAGCTGCTGGACGAAATGGGCGTCGATATCATCGAGGCGGGCTTCCCGATTGCCTCGGAGGGCGATTTCGAGGCGGTGTCCGACATCGCGAAACGCTCCAAAAACTCGGTGATCTGCGGGCTGTCGCGCGCCAATTACAAAGATATCGACCGTTGCTGGGAGGCGGTGAAACACGCGGCCCAACCGCGGATTCACACTTTCATCGGCACCTCGCCGCTGCACCGGGGCATCACCAACCTCGGCCAGGACGACATGATCACCCGCATCGCCGACACCGTGACCCACGCGCGCAACCTGTGCGAAGATGTGCAATGGTCGGCGATGGACGCGATCCGAACCGAACGCGACTATCTGTGCCGTGTCGTGGAAACCGCGATCAAGGCGGGCGCCACCACGATCAACATCCCCGACACGGTGGGCTATACCCTGCCCGACGAAAGCGCCGACATCATCCGCATGCTGCTGGAAAAAGTGCCGGGCGCCGATCAGGTGATCTTCGCTACGCATTGCCACAACGATCTGGGCATGGCGACCGCCAACAGCCTGGCCGCCGTTTCGGCGGGCGCGCGCCAGATCGAATGCACGATCAACGGTCTGGGGGAACGCGCGGGCAACACCGCCCTGGAAGAGGTGGTGATGGCAATCAAGGTGCGTCGTGACCTGATGCCCTATACGACCAAGATCGACACCACCAAGATCATGAACCTGTCGCGTCGCGTCAGCCAGGTCTCGGGTTTTCCGGTGCAGTTCAACAAGGCGATTGTCGGCAAGAACGCGTTCCTGCACGAAAGCGGTATCCATCAGGATGGCGTGCTGAAGAACGTCGAGACGTTTGAAATCATGCGCCCGGCCGATATCGGTATCACCGAAACCAATATCGCGATGGGCAAGCATTCGGGCCGCGCGGCCCTGCGCACCAAGTTGGCCGATCTGGGGTTCGAGATGGCCGACAACCAGCTCAACGATGTCTTCGTGCGGTTCAAGGCGCTGGCCGACCGGAAGAAGGAAATCTACGACGAGGATCTGATCGCGCTGATGGCCGACAGCGCCGCCAACACCGACACCGACTATCTGCAGGTGAAATGGCTGCGCGTGGTTTGCGGCAGCGACGGGCAGGAAGCCGAGCTGAAGATGGTGGTCGATGGCGTCGAAAAATCGGCGAAATGCAGCGGCGACGGCCCGGTTGATGCCTGCTTCAAGGCGGTCAAGGAAATCTATCCGACCGAGGCAAAGCTGAAGCTGTATCAGGTGCATGCGGTGACCGAAGGCACCGACGCGCAGGCCACTGTCAGCGTGCGGCTGGAAGAAGCGGGGCGCATCGTGACCGGCTCTGCCTCGGACACCGACACGATCCTGGCCAGTGTCAAAGCCTATGTCGGCGCGCTGAACCGGCTGCGCGTGCGCAGCCAGAAAACCGCGCCCGACGCCGATATGAAATCGGTCAGCTTCAAGCTCTGAGGGCTGCAACAGGCGCAAAATCCAGGCCGCCCCACACCGGGGCGGCCTTTTTCAATGAGTATTTTTGCCAAGAAGAAGCCCGGGGCTTGGAATCCGGGAAAA
This sequence comes from Paracoccaceae bacterium, assembly GCA_028749255.1. Lineage (GTDB taxonomy): Bacteria > Pseudomonadota > Alphaproteobacteria > Rhodobacterales > Rhodobacteraceae > Rhodobacter. Next base: position 9,542 of record JAQTYE010000001.1, read on the forward strand.
TTTGCACGGATTCGTGAGAAGTTGAAAAAGTGATATTTCAATGCGAAGTTTGTGCCTGACAGCCCATCAAAAATTGCAAAACTTCAAAACACTGTTGTTACATGCGCGGAATGCCGCAAACGGGTTTGGCCGGTTTCGGGAATCGGCTTCCGCATTTCGGGGCATTTGCCTATACGAGCGAGAACCGGACTCGGACCCCGAGTCGCGGTGGCGGCTTATTGGGATGGGACATCAGATGGCGAGTTTTGGCGGGATCTTTTCTTCCGACATGGCGATCGACCTCGGCACGGCAAACACGCTGGTCTATGTGAAGGGTAAGGGCATCGTGCTGAACGAGCCTTCGGTGGTGGCCTATCACGTCAAGGACGGCAAGAAACAGGTTTTGGCCGTGGGCGAGGACGCCAAGCTGATGCTCGGCCGCACGCCCGGTTCGATCGAGGCGATCCGTCCGATGCGTGACGGTGTCATCGCCGATTTCGACAGTGCAGAAGAGATGATCAAGCATTTCATCCGCAAGGTCCACAAACGCTCGACCCTGTCCAAGCCCAAAGTCATCGTCTGTGTGCCGCATGGCGCGACCCCGGTCGAGAAACGCGCGATCCGTCAGTCGGTCCTGTCAGCGGGCGCCCGCCGCGCGGGCCTGATCGCCGAACCGATTGCCGCAGCAATTGGCGCGGGCATGCCGATCACCGATCCCACCGGCTCGATGGTGGTCGATATTGGCGGCGGCACCACCGAGGTGGCGGTTCTGAGCCTTGGCGATATCGTTTATGCACGCTCGGTTCGTGTCGGGGGCGACCGGATGGACGAGGCAATCATTTCCTATCTCCGCCGCAACATGAACCTGCTGGTCGGCGAAAGCACCGCCGAGCGGATCAAGACCACCATCGGCACCGCCCGCATGCCCGACGATGGCCGCGGCGCCAGCCTGCTGGTGCGTGGGCGCGACCTGCTGAACGGCGTGCCGAAAGAGGTCGAAATCACCCAGGCACAGGTCGCCGAGGCCCTGGCCGAGCCAGTGCAGCAGATCTGCGACGCGGTGATGCAAGCGCTGGAAGCAACCCCGCCCGATCTGGCCGCCGACATTGTCGACCGCGGCGTCATGCTGACCGGGGGCGGCGCGCTGTTGGGCGAGTTGGACCTGTCCCTGCGCGAACAAACCGGCCTGTCGATTTCGATTGCCGATCAGTCACTCAATTGTGTGGCCTTGGGCACCGGCAAGGCGCTGGAATATGAAAAACAACTGCGTCATGTGATCGACTACGACAGCTGAGGCGCCCTTTCGGCGCCGCAGCCCGGCTTGGGAGATGCCGTTGGCCCGGGACCGCGACGATCAGGATTATGCAGGACCGCTGCGCCGCATCGCAATTGCGGCGCTGGCGGTATTGCTGGCGTTGACCTTTCTGGTCTGGCGGATCGACAGCCCGCGGGTGGAACGCTTCCGCGCCGGATTTGTGGACCGTTTCGTGCCAACCTTTGATTGGGCCATGGTGCCGGTGACCAAGGTTCTGGACATGGTCGGCGGCTTTCAGTCCTACGCACGGATCTATGAACAAAATCAGGAACTTCGCCGCGAGCTGCAGCAGATGAAGGCGTGGAAGGAAGCCGCCGTTCAGCTGGAGCAGCAAAACGCGAAACTGCTGTCTCAAAACAACGTGCGTCTGGACCCGAAGCTGACGTCTGTTTCGGGGGTGGTTCTGGCTGACAGCGGCTCTCCGTTCCGGCAATCCGTGCTGCTGAACGTGGGCTCGCGCGATGGCATCGTTGACGGTTGGGCCACGATGGACGGGCTTGGAGTTGTCGGGCGGATCTCGGGGGTGGGGCGATCCACCAGTCGCGTGGTGTTGCTGACCGACAGCTCGTCGCGGATTCCGGTGATCATTCAGCCGTCCGGCCAACGCGCGATCCTGACTGGCGACAATGCCCCCTTCCCGCTGGTCGATTTTCTGGAAAACCCTGAACAGGTGCGCCCCGGCGACCGGGTGATTTCGTCGGGCGATGGCGGGGTGTTTCCGGCCGGGTTGCTGGTCGGGCAGATCCAGCAAGGTCAGGACCGGCGGCTGCGGGTGCGCCTGTCGGCCGATTACGAACGGCTGAATTTCCTGCGTGTGTTGCGCAGCCACCCTGCCGAGCAGCTGCATGATGCCGGACCGCTGATCCCCCCTGCGGTGGCGCCCACCCCGGAGGGCGGCAACAATGGTTGATCCGCTGACCACCCGCCGGATCGCGCATCGCGCGCTGTTCGTGGCGCTGGCGGCGGCGATCTTGTTCCTGCGGCTCTTGCCGGTGAACCCGATATCGCATGGCGTTCCCGGCCCCGATCTGACGCTGGCGCTGACCTTGGCCTGGGTACTGCGGCGGCCCGACTATGTGCCCGCGCTACTGATCGTCATGGTGTTCTTTCTGGAAGACCTGATGTTCTGGCGCGCACCGGGGCTGTGGACGCTGATCGTTCTGGCGGGCACCGAATTTCTGCGCGCCCGCGAGGTGTCCTTGCGCGATATGCCGTTTGTGCTGGAACTGGCGCTGGTCGGTGGATTGATGGTGGCGATGGCCTTGGGCAACCGGATGGTGCTGGCGCTGGTGATGGTCGATCAACCCCCGCTGGGGTTGGAACTGCTGCGCTTGCTGATGACGCTGGCGGCCTATCCGTTCGTGGTGGCGCTGTCGAAACTGGCCTTCGGGTTGCGGCGCGCGGCGCCCGGCGAAGTGGATGCCTTCGGGCATCGGTTGTGAGAGGTGCGATGAGACGCTCGCAGAAACAGGCGCAGGAAAGCCGTTCGTTGTTGACCCGTCGCGGGTTGATGCTTGGCGGGGCGCAGGCGGCCATTGTCGCGGTGCTGGGCCTGCGGATGCGCAAGATGCAGCTGGAGCAGGCCGACGAATATCGCATGCTGGCCGAGGGCAACTCGGTCAAGATCCGGTTGATCCCGCCGGCGCGCGGGCTGATCTATGACCGCAACGGCGTGCTGCTGGCGGGCAACGAACAGAATTACCGCGTCACCATCACCCGCGAGGATGCGGGCGATGTGCCCAAGGTGCTGAGCGACCTGCGCCGCCTGATCCCGCTGAGCGACGCAGACGCCGAAGACCTGCTGACCGACATCAAGCGGCGCTCCCCCTCGACCCCGGTCACGGTGGCCGACCGGCTGAGCTGGGAAGAGTTTTCACGCGTGGCGGTCAACGCCCCGGCCCTGCCCGGCGTCACCCCCGAGGTTGGCCTGTCGCGCGCCTACCCCCGCGGCCCCGATTTCGCGCATATTCTGGGCTATGTAGGGCCTGTCTCGGATTACGACCTGAGCCAGATCGCCAACCCTGACCCGCTGTTGCGGATCCCGAAATTCCAGTTGGGCAAGCTGGGCGTCGAAGCCAAGATGGAGGACGACCTGCGCGGGCGTGCCGGGCAACGCCGCGTCGAGGTGAACAGCGCCGGGCGCGAGATGCGCGAACTCGGGCGTCAGGAAGGCGAGCCGGGCAGCAACCTGCAACTGACCATCGACTACCGTCTGCAGAATTACGCACTGGCGCGGCTGGGCGATGAATCCGCGGCGGCGGTGGTGCTGGATGTCCAGACCGGCGACATCATGGCGATCAGCTCGGCCCCGTCTTTTGATCCGAACCTGTTCGTGCGCGGGATATCCAGCGCCAATTACAAGATGCTGACGGACGACGACCACCGCCCGCTTGCCGATAAATCGGTGCAGGGCCTGTATCCGCCCGGCTCGACCTTCAAGATGGTGACGGCGCTGGCCGCACTGGAGGCCGGGGTGATCCACCCCGACGAAACCGTTTATTGCCCCGGCCATATCGAGATGGGCGGGCGGCGGTTCCACTGCTGGAAACGCTCGGGGCATGGCCGGGTCAACGTGATCCAGAGCCTCGAACAAAGCTGCGACGTCTTCTATTACGAAGTCGCGCAGAAGGTCGGCATCGACAAGATCGCCGAAATGGCGCATCGGCTGGGTGTGGGCGTGCGCCATGATTTGCCGATGTCGGCGGTGGCCGAAGGCGTGGCCCCCACCAAGGCGTGGAAGCAGGAACGCTATGGCAAGGACTGGCGGATCGGCGACACGATCAACGCCTCGATCGGTCAGGGCTATGTGCTGGCCTCGCCGCTGCATCTGGCGGTGATGGCCGCACGGATCGCCAGCGGGCGCGCCGTGGTGCCGCGGCTGATCCGGTCGCGCGACGGGGTCGAAACGCCAATCGCCGAAGCGCCGCCGCTGGATATTTCCACCGCGATGCTGGATCAGGTGCGGCGCGGCATGAACGCGGTGATGAACGGCAGCCACGGCACCGCGCGCGGATCGCGGACTGTCGCCGCCGAATGGAAGATGGCGGGCAAGACCGGCACCTCGCAGGTGCGCTCGGCCGTGGTGAACAACAAGAACGTCCCGTGGGAACAACGCGACCACGCGCTGTTTGTGGCCTATGCGCCGTATGACAACCCGCGCTATGCCGTCAGCCTGATCATCGAACATGGCGGCGGCGGCTCGGCGGCGGCAGGCCCCGTTGCGCGCGACATCTTGCTGTTTGCGCTGGCCGACGGGCTGCCGCCCCTATCGGCCTATCCCGAGAACCAGCGCAGCACGATCCGCACCCGGCAGGAAGAAATGGATCTGGTAGACCCGGCCAGTGTCGGCACCGCGAAAAGCCGGGCCTGAGGGGGACGCATGAGCTATCTGGAAAGCAACCTGAAGACCGTGCCGACCGGGATGCGCAAGGTTCTGTATCTGAACTGGCCGCTGATCGTCTTGCTGACAGCCGTCGCCTGCGCGGGCTTTCTGATGCTGTATTCCGTGGCGGGCGGGCATCTGGACACATGGGCCGCGCCACAGATGAAGCGCTTTGCCGCAGGCATCATCGCGATGCTGATGATTGGCTTCACCCCGATCTGGTTTTGGCGCAACGTCTCGGCGCTGGCCTATATTTTCGCGCTGCTGCTGCTGGTCGCGGTGGATCTGTTCGGCGCCATCGGCATGGGAGCGCAGCGCTGGCTCGAACTCGGACCGATCCGGGTGCAGCCGTCCGAATTGATGAAGGTGGCGCTGGTGATGTTTCTGGCCGCCTATTACGACTGGCTTGATGTCAGCAAGGTCTCGCGCCCGCTTTGGGTGCTGGTCCCGGTGGCGATCATTCTGCTGCCCACATTCCTGGTGCTGGCGCAACCCGATCTTGGCACGGCAGTGATGCTGGTGCTGGGCGGCGGGTTGGTGATGTTCGCAGCGGGGGTCAGCCTTTGGTATTTCGGCACGGTGATCGCGCTTGTGGTGGCGCTGGTGTTCGGCGTTCTGGAAAGCCGCGGCACCGATTGGCAGCTGTTGCATGACTATCAATATGCGCGGGTCGATACGTTTCTTGACCCCGGCGCCGACCCGCTGGGCGCGGGCTACAACATCACCCAGGCGCAAATCGCACTGGGATCGGGCGGCTGGTCGGGACGCGGCTTCATGCAGGGCACACAAAGCAGGCTGAACTTCCTGCCTGAAAAACACACCGACTTCATCTTCACCACCCTGGCCGAGGAATTCGGCTTCGTCGGGGCGTTCTCGCTGCTGATGCTGTATGCGGGGATCATTTTCGTCTCGGTGCAAAGCGCGCTCAGCAACAAGGACCGTTTCTCCAGCTTGCTGACCCTGGGCGTGGCCGGAACGTTCTTTTTCTTCTTCGCGATCAATATGGCGATGGTGATGGGGCTGATGCCGGTGGTGGGGGTGCCATTGCCGCTTGTATCTTACGGCGGCACGGCGATGATGATCCTGCTGGCCGCCTTCGGGTTGGTGCAAAGCGCCCATATCCACCGCCCGAGGTAAGATGATGCTGACGATCCTGTATGATGGCGCGCCCAAGATGTGGCCCGCCTACCAGCCCGCCCTGACCACCGCCCTGGCCGATGCCGGGATCGCCGCGCATCTGGTGCTGCCGGACGAAGTGGCCCCCGAGGCGGTGGATTACATCGTCTACGCCCCCACCGGCCCGGTGCAGGATTTCACCCCCTTCACCCGCGCCCGCGCCGTGCTCAGCCTTTGGGCGGGGGTCGAGCGCGTCGTGGGTAACCCGACCCTGACGCAACCGCTGTGCCGGATGGTCGATGACGGGCTGGAACGCGGCATGATCGAATGGGTGACCGGCCATGTGCTGCGCGCCCATCTGGGGATGGACCGTCATATCATCAACCCCGACCGGATCTGGGATCAGACAGCTCCACCGCTGGCACGCGAACGGGGCGTGACGGTGCTGGGCCTCGGCGCGCTTGGCGCGGCCTGCGCCAGCACCCTGGCAAGCCTTGGCTTTCCAGTCACCGGATGGAGCCGCACACCAAAATCCCTGCCCGGCATCCTCTGTGAAAGCGGCCCCGAAGGGTTGCATCGGGCCCTGAGCCGTGCCGAAATTCTGGTCACCATCCTGCCCAATACGCCCGAAACCACAAATCTGCTGAATGCCGACACGCTGGCCCTGCTGCCACGCGGCGCCACGATCCTGAACCCCGGGCGCGGCACGCTGATCGACGATGTGGCCCTGCTGGCAACGCTTGACAGCGGGCAGGTCGGGCAGGCCACGCTGGATGTCTTCCGCGTTGAACCGCTGCCCGCCGATCACCCCTATTGGGCACATCCCAAGGTCACCGTCACCCCGCATATCGCTGCGGAAACCCGGCCCAGCTCGGCCGCGCGGGTGATCGTTGAAAACATCCGCCGCGATCAGGCGGGCGAACCGCTGTTGCATCTGGTGGACCGTTCCCGCGGATATTGAGCGCGCAGGGGGCGCTGCCCCCCGGCTTCGCCTCCCCCCGGAGTATTTGCGCCAAGAAGAAATAGCCTTTTCACCTTGGCCAAAATATCTCGGGGGTCCGGGGGCTGGCCCCCGGCCTCAGAAGTCCGCGGGAACGCCCAACTGCTTTGCAAAAGCCGCAAATGTGCCGCGCTCTCCCGTCCAATCAGCATGACGCGCGGCAAACAGCGTCGCCTGTGACTGGTGGATCAGCCCGTCGGACAGGATTTTCAGGTGGTTGGCGCGCAGCGTTTCGCCCGAGGAGGTGATGTCAGCAATCGCCTCTGCGGTCAGGTTTTTCACCGTGCCCTCGGTCGCGCCCTGGCTATCGACCAGCTGATAATCGGCCACGCCCTCGCGGGTCAGGAACTCGCGCACCAGACGGTGATATTTGGTCGCGATCCGCAGCCGGTGACCATGCGCCGCGCGAAAGGCATGCGCCGCCGCGTCCAGATCTTCGAGCGTATCGACATCGGACCAGCAGGCGGGCACGGCGATGATCAGATCCGCATGGCCAAACCCCATCAACGCCAGTTCCGCCACCTGGCCCTGCCAGTCGGCCAGCTTGTCGCGCACCAGATCCGAGCCGGTGACCCCCAGATGGATCCGCCCGGCGGCCAGTTCGCGCGGGATCTCGCCCGCCGAGAGCAACACCAGTTCAACCCCGGCCGCGCCCTCGACCGCGCCCGCATATTCGCGCTCTGATCCGGTGCGACGCAGGCTGACGCCGCGCGACGCGAACCAGTCGAAGGTCAGCTCCATCAACCGCCCCTTGGACGGCACCCCGAGTTTGATGCTCATTGCGCGCCCTCCAGATCGGCCAGCAGACCGGGACGGATCACGCCGCCCACCGCTGGGATTTCGCGCCCACCGCCCAGCACCCGGGTCAGCGCGTCATAACGCCCGCCCGAGGCCACCGGCGGCAGCGCCGGGTCGGCGGCGGTGAAGGCAAAAACGAAACCGTCGTAATATTCCATCGTGGTGCGGCCGTGGCTGGCGTCAAAGCGTAGCGCGGCCAGATCAATGCCGCGCGCCGCCAGCGCCGCCAGACGGCGTTCAAGCCGGGCCACCGCCGGGTCGAGCGCGGGCAGTCCCAACGCGCGCAGCGCCTCGGGCGCCTCGGGTGCTGCGCAGCGCAGCGCAAACAGCGCATCAAGCCGGGCCACATCGGTCGCCGGGATCGGCTCTGCCGCCGCATCCAGCCGCAGCCGGGCGATCCGCGCCTCCATCTCGGCGGGGTCGCGCAGCCCGATCCAAGGCGCCGCATCGCGCGCGCCGTCCAGCAGCGCGCGGCGGCTTTCGGGCACAGCCACCATGCCGGCATAGCGTTCCAGTAGCTTGTGGAACCGCTGCGGGCGCCAGATGTGCCGCATCAAGGCCACCTTGCGCGCGGGGATCGTATCAAGCCCGGCCACCGCAGCCTGCAAGATCCCGATGTCCCCGATCGTCGCGGTCAGACCCAGCCCCCCCAACGCGTCGTGGATCAGCGCGAAAACCTCGGCATCGGCGGCTTCGGGGTCGGTGCGATCAAACACCTCATAGCCCGCCTGCATATATTCGGCGACACGCGCCGCGCCACTGTGGTCTTGTTTGCGGAACACCTCGCCCAGATAGCAATAGCGCGCGGGCTCGGCGCCATTGGCCATATGTTCCTGCACCACCGGCACCGTGAAATCCGGGCGCAGCATCAGTTCGCCACGGATCGGGTCGGCGGTGACATAGGCGCGTGCGCGAATATCCTCGCCATACAGATCCAGCAGCGCCTCGGCGGGTTGCAGGATATCGGGCGCAATCTCGACCGCGCCGGACGCCGCAAATACCGCCAAAATCCGCGCGCCTGTGCTGCGGGCCTGCGCCTTGCCAGCCATCAGCGGGCCTCGTTCCGTGCAAGGATCTGTTTCACTTTCTCAACCATTTCATCCAAGGACACCTCGAATTGCGCCGGTTGGGATTTCCATTCTTCAACCGTTGCCTCGGCCGCGATCTGCGCGCCCAGCACCAGATCCTTGATCTGCACGACGCCGCGCTGCGCCTCGTCCGTGCCCTGGATCACCGCCACCGGGCTTTCGCGCTTGTCGGCATATTTCAACTGATTGCCGAAGTTTTTCGGGTTGCCCAGATAAACCTCGGCGCGGATGCCCGCGCGGCGCAGCGTGGCCGCCATTGCCAGATAATCGCCTATCCGGTCGCGGTCCATCACCGTCACCACCACCGGGCCCTGCGCGGTGCCGCCCAGCCGCCCCTTGGCACGCAGCGCGGCCAGCAGCCGGTCAACCCCGATCGACACGCCCGTTGCGGGCACCGTCTGCCCGGTGAAACGCTTGACCAGATCGTCATAGCGCCCGCCGCCCGCGACCGAGCCAAAGCTGCGTTTGCGGCCCTTTTCGTCGAGGATCTCGAAGGTCAGTTCGGCCTCAAAGACCGGGCCGGTGTAATAGCCAAGGCCGCGCACGACCGAGGGGTCGATCACGATGCGGTCGGGGCCATAGCCCTGCCCGTCCAGAAGCCGGGCGATCAGCTCCAGCTCATCGACGCCCTCCTGCCCCAGCGCCGATCCGGCGACCAGCTCGCGCAGCCGTGCGACGGTTTCCGCGCCGGTGTCGCGCTTGGCGAACATGAAGCCCATGACCACATCGGCCTGCGCCTCGCTCAGCCCCGCGCCCTTGGTGAAATCACCCGACTCGTCCATCCGGCCCGGCCCCATCAACGCGCGCACGCCCGCCTCGCCGAACTTGTCGAACTTGTCGATAGCGCGCAGCACGGTGCCGCGCTCCTCCTCGAATTTCGCGGGGTCCGACGGGTCCAGAACGCCCGCAACCTCCATCACGCCGTTCAGCACCTTGCGGTTGTTCACGCGCACGATGTAATCGCCGCGCGGGATGCCCACGGCCTCCAGCGTGTCGGCCAACATGCCGCAGATTTCGGCATCCGCCGCCACCGAAGGCGCCCCGACCGTATCCGCATCACATTGATAAAACTGCCGAAACCGCCCCGGTCCCGGCTTTTCATTGCGCCAGACCGGGCCCATCGTATAGCGCCGATAGGGGCTGGGCAGATCGTTGCGGAACTGGGCGGCCACGCGGGCCAGCGGCGCCGTCATGTCATAGCGCAGCGCCAGCCAGTCGCCGCCCTCGTCCTGCCAAGCGAAAACGCCCTCATTCGGGCGGTCCACATCGGGCAAGAACTTGCCCAGGGCCTCGACCGTTTCAACCGCGCTGGTTTCCAGCGGATCGAAGCCATGCGCGCGGTAAACCTCGGCGATGGTCGCCAACATCGCGTTGCGCTCGGTCACCTCGGCGCCGAAGTAATCGCGAAACCCTTTCGGGGCTTCGGCGCGGGGGCGGCGGGGGGCTTTATCCTTGGCCATGGTCTTCTCCGGCTTGCACCTGAACGTGTCTCGCGCGAGGGTGTAGCGGAAGGGGTGCCGCGCGGCAAGCCAAGGCTGAGGGAGCCGAAATGCAGGATCGACTGGAAAAATCCGAAGAACAAATCGCCTATCTGACCAAGGCGGTCGAGGACTTGTCCGAAGTGGTGGCCCGACAGGCGCGCGAAATCACCCGGTTGGAGCGACGTCTGGGCCTGTTGGTCGAACGCGAGGCCGAGCGGGAATATGACACGGGCGGGCAAATTCCGCTGGCTGATCAGAAACCACCGCATTGGTAAGGCGTCGGGCGGTATGGATCGTCGCGGCCCTGTTTGTCGCGCTGCAGGCCAGTTTTTTTCTGGCCGTGATGCTGTGGCCCGCAACCGATGACCTGCCCGCGGCGGTGCGTCGCTTGCAGATTTGGCTCGGGCTGCATGTCGCAGGTGGGCAGCTGTTTGTCGGCGCGCCACTGTTGGTGTGGTTGGCATGGCGCGCCCCGGTCTGGCAAGTGCGCCTGTTGATCGGTCTCAGTTTTGCATTGCTGGCGGCGTTGCTGTTCACCACCGCACTCGAGATGCAGCTGGTGCTGGTGCTCAGTGGCAAACAGGGGCAGCCCTCGCATTCGGCGTTACAGTTTCTGACCCTGCTGCGACTGGCCGATTTTGCGCTGGCACTGGGGATGGCGCTGATGCTGCGGCTGGCCTGGCGCGCCGAACATCTGCGCGCCGATCCCCTTGCCCCGGCTTCGCTGGGGTGACAGGGTGTCGCAGCAGAACCCAAACAGCAGACCATGCGCTTCATCCCTGACAGTCTTCATTTCCCGACGCTCGGTCTGACGCTGGCGCTTGGCCTTGGCGGTGGGCTGCTCGGGCGCGCAGTGCATCTGCCGTTGCCAATGCTGCTGGGGCCACTGCTGGCGGTCGCGGCGGTGGCGCTGGCAGGCTGGCGTCCCTTGGGGCATCCGGTGCAGTTCCCGATGAAAATCCGCATGGCCTTCATCCCGATCATCGGCGTGTCGATTGGCGCCACCTTCACCCCCGCTATCGCCGAAGAGGCCCGGCAATGGTGGCCTTCGCTGTTGGTTCTGGCCCTGTTCATCCCGGCGGCGCATCTGCTGAGCTTCAGCGCGGTGCGCAAGACCGGGCTGATTGACCCGGTCACCGCGTTTTTCGGCACCGCCCCCGGCGGGTTGATCGAAACCGTGCAAATGGGCGAAGAACGCGGCGCCGATGTCGCGATGCTGACCATGCTGCAATTTCTGCGGCTGATCGTGACGATCATCGCGGTGCCGGTATTTTTCACCGTGATTACCGGCCATGCCGTGGGCTCGGCCGGGGGCGCCACGCTGACCAAAGCGGCGATGCAAGCCGCCGATTGGCCCTGGCTGATCGGCGCCGGGGTGCTGGGCGCGGTGATCGGCTGGCGGCTGCGGCTGCCTGCGGGGATGGTCACCGGGCCGATCCTGCTGTCCGGCGCGGTGCATCTGGCGGGGTTGGCCACCGGCAGCCCGCCACGCTTTCTGGTCGATATGACGCAACTGGTGATCGGCACCTCGCTGGGGGTGCGGTTTGCGGGGATGGCGCTTGGGCGGTTCTGGCTGGCGCTGCGGCTGGCGGCGTTGTCCACCACGCTGACCATCGCCTTCGCCGCCGCCTGTGCCTTTGCGCTGGCCGATTTCGTGCATGAACCCCCGGCAGCGGTGTTTCTGGCCTTTGCACCGGGCGGCCTGACCGAAATGGCGCTGATCGCACTGTCACTGCAGATGAGCATCGTCTACGTCACCGCCCATCACGCGCTGCGTATCATTCTGGCGGTGATGGTGGCGCGCGGCTTCGCCAGCCGGATGACACGCTAGAAGGCCCTGCCGCTCAGACCTCTTCGACCAGCGCGACGCCACGCAAAGACCGGATCGCGCCCTTGACCTGCGGGTTGACCGGGAAATCGCGCCCGGTGCCGACCTGATAGCGAAATCCGCGCTCCGGGTCGAAGACCATGAACGAAACCGGCCCGCGGGACCGCACCTTGCCCTCGGCTTGCACCCGCTCCAACAGACCCGCGATGGACGCGATGGCGTCGGGCGTCTCGACATGGATCATCAGCCCCGCCCCGCCCGCATCCGCCGTCACCGAGTCAATCGGCTGCACGCCCTGCGCCAGCATCTTGACGGTCTCGCCCTCGACATCAACCTTGACGTTCAGCACAACCGCCATGCCCGGTTCCAGATACTGGCGGCAGGCCTCGAGCGTGTCGGAAAACACCGTCACCTCATAAGGCCCGGTCGAATCCGACAGCGACACAAAGGCAAAGCGGTTGCCCTTGGCCGATTTGCGTTCGGACCGCGCCGCGACCGTGCCCGCGATCTTGCCAATGAACGGGCCGTCACGGCCCTTTTCGGTGATCTCGGCCAGCGTCATCACCTTCTTGCGGCGCAGCGCGGGGACGTAATCATCCAGCGGGTGGCCTGACAGATAGAAACCGATTGCCTTGTGTTCCTCGGCCAGACGTTCGGCGGGCAGCCAATCATCCGTGTCGGCCATGCGCGGTGGCGGCAAGTCGTCGCCCGCATCGCCAAACAGCGACACCTGCGCCGAAGATTTCGCCTCGGCCACCGCCGCCGACCAGGCCGCCAGCTGATCGAGGCTTTCGAACACGCGCTTGCGGTTCGGGTCCAGCAGATCGAACGCCCCCGCCCGCGCCAGCATTTCCAGCGGGCGCTTGCCAATCCGTTTCAGATCGCAGCGCCGTGCGAAATCGACCAGATCGCGGAACGGACGCTCACCGCCATCTTCGGTTTTCCGCGCCTCGACGATCAGTTTCATCGCCTCGACACCGACGTTTTTCAGCGCGCCCAGCGCATAGACCAACTGCTGATTGACCACATCGAAGGTCGCCAACGAACGGTTCACGCAGGGCGGCACCACCGTAATCCCCAAGCCCCGCCGAACCTCGGTCATATAGATCGAGAGCTTGTCGGTCAGATGAATATCGCAGTTCATCACCCCCGCCATGAATTCAACAGGGTGGTTAGCCTTCAGCCAGGCGGTTTGATAGCTGACGATCGCATAGGCTGCCGCGTGCGATTTGTTGAAGCCGTAGTTGGCGAATTTCTCTAGCAGGTCAAAGACTTCGCCTGCCTTTTTTGTGTCGATCCCATGCGTGGCCTTGGCGCCTTCCTGAAATTTCGGCCGCTCCTTGGCCATTTCTTCGGCGATCTTTTTGCCCATCGCGCGGCGCAACAGGTCGGCACCACCCAGACTGTAGCCGCCCATGACCTGCGCGATCTGCATCACCTGTTCCTGATAGACGATGATGCCCTGCGTTTCCTTCAGGATCGGGTCGATGGTCGGATGCAGGCTTTCCAGTGGCCGCAGCCCGTGCTTGACCTCGCAATAGGTCGGGATGTTTTCCATCGGGCCCGGACGATACAGCGCCACCAGCGCCACGATATCCTCGATGCAGGTCGGTTTCATCCGCCGCAGGGCGTCCATCATGCCGGTGGATTCCACCTGGAACACCGCCACCGTCTTGGCCGCCGCATAGAGTTCATAGGTCTTGGCGTCGTCGATCGGGATCAGGTTGATCTGGTTTTCGGCGCCCTCGGCAGGCTGATACAGTTCATTCCCCTGCGCATCGACATGCAGCGGGCGGTTCGATTTCTGAATCAAGTTGACCGCGTTCTGGATGACCGTCAGGGTTTTAAGTCCCAAAAAGTCAAATTTGACCAGACCGGCCTGTTCTACCCATTTCATGTTGAACTGCGTCGCGGGCATGTCCGAGCGCGGGTCTTGATACAGCGGCACCAAGGCATCCAGCGGCCGGTCGCCAATCACCACCCCCGCCGCGTGGGTCGAGGCATTGCGCAGCAGCCCCTCGACCTGCTGGGCATAATCCAGCAGCCGTTGCACCACCTCTTCGGCGCGCGCCGCCTCGCGCAGGCGCGGCTCGTCGGCCAGCGCCTTTTCGATGCTGACGGGTTTGACCCCTTCAACCGGGATCATCTTGGACAGGCGGTCCACCTGACCATAGGACATCTGCAACACGCGACCGACATCGCGCACGGCCGCCTTCGACAAAAGTGCGCCGAAGGTGATGATTTGCCCCACCTTGTCGCGACCGTATTTGCCCTGCACATAGCGGATCACCTCTTCGCGGCGATCCATGCAAAAGTCGATGTCGAAGTCCGGCATCGACACCCGTTCCGGGTTCAAAAACCGTTCAAACAGAAGGCTGTAGCGCAGAGGGTCAAGGTCGGTAATGGTCAGCGCATAGGCCACAAGGCTACCTGCCCCCGAGCCCCGCCCCGGCCCGACCGGAATGTCGTGATCCTTGCCCCATTTGATGAAGTCGGCCACGATCAGGAAGTAGCCCGGGAATCCCATCTGCTCGATGATGCCCAACTCGAAGCGCAGCCGCTCTTCATATTCCTCGACCGGGGCGGCATGCGGGATTACCGCCAACCGCGCGGCCAGCCCCTCCCAGGCCTGACGGCGCAGTTCCTCGACCTCGTCATCGGCGAATTTCGGCAAGATCGGCTTGCGCTTGTAGGCCGCGAAAGCACAGCGGCGGGCAATCTCGACGGTATTTTCCAGCGCCTCTGGCAGATCGGCGAACAGCGCCGCCATCTCGGCTTCGGATTTGAAATAGTGCTGCGGGGTCAACCGCCGCCGGGGTTCGATCTGGTCAACATAGGCGCCTTCAGAGATACAGATCAGCGCATCATGCGCCTCGTACATGTCGGCTTTTGGAAAGTAGACGTCATTGGTCGCGACAATCGGCAGCCCCAGATCGTAGGCCATTTCCAGAAACGGCCGCTCGGTCGTCCGCTCGGGTTCGGGCAGCCGACCGCCCTCGCCCGGATGGCGCTGTAGTTCGACATACAGCCGGTCCGGGTAGATCGCCGCCAGCCGCTCCAGCAGCAGTCGCGCGCGTCCCGCCTGCCCGGCTTGCACCATCCGCCCGACCGGACCATCCGCGCCGCCCGACAGACAGATCAGCCCATCGGAATGGGTCTGCAATTCATCAACCGTCACCTGCGGCAGCTGCCCGCCCTTGTCGATATACAGGCAGGAACTGAGCTTCATCAGGTTTTCGTAGCCCGCCTCGTTCTGCGCCAGCAGCACAACGGGCGCAGGCATCCGCGGCTTTTCCCCCGGCGCGGCCGGATCATAGCAGACAGAAACCTGACAGCCGACAATTGGCTGCAACCCCGCTCCCTGCGCCAGCACCGAAAATTCCAGCGCGCAAAACATCGCGTTGGTGTCGGTCACCGCAACGGCGGGCATATTGGCCGCATCGCACATCTTGATCAGCTTCTTCAGCGGCACGGCGCCTTCCAGAAGCGAATATTCGGTGTGCACGCGCAGATGAATGAATCGGGGGCTGGTCATGGCGCCACGATAAGGGGGCGGACGCGCGCGCGAAAGGGCCGAAACGCGGGCAGGGCGCGCCCGATTTTTAAGCATCCGGTCAAATCCCGGGCGCCCGGCCCGGTCGAAAGGCTTGCCAAGCCGCCGCCCATCGGTTTTGCTGGCTCAAGGACCTCTCGCTCTACGCCGCATCGGGCGATGAGGTGTGGCATCGGTATCGCGGCGGATAAACGCATGGACATCTCGTTTCTTCTGAACGGAGAAACCCGCACTGTGTCGGTCACCGACCCGACGCAAAGCGTGCTGGACTGGTTGCGCGCCGAAGGGCTGCGCGGCACCAAAGAGGGCTGCAACGAAGGCGATTGCGGTGCCTGCACTGTGATGCTGAGCGATGCGCAGGGCAGCCGGGCGGTCAATGCCTGCATCCTGATGCTGCCGCACATCGCGGGCAAGGCGCTGCGCACGGTCGAGGGAATCGCCGCCCCCGACGGCACGCTGCACCCGGTGCAACAGGCGATGGTTGATCATCACGGCAGCCAATGCGGTTTCTGCACGCCCGGCTTCGTGGTCTCGATGGCCACGGCGCATCTGAACGGGCGGCGCGATCACGATGATCTGCTGGCGGGCAACCTGTGCCGCTGCACCGGCTATGCCCCGATCATCCGTGCCGCCGAGGCCGCCGCAGAGATCCCCGTGCCCGACTGGATCAGCGCCGATGCGGGGCTTATCCCCGCGCTGACAGAGGCGCCGGACCCGGTCGCCCCGGCCTATCTGCCCGACAGTGCCGACGATTTGGCCGCTTGGTATCTGACCCATCCCGAGGCCACACTGATTGCCGGGGGCACCGATGTTGGGCTGTGGGTGACCAAGCAGCTGCGCACCCTGCCGCAGGTGGCATTTCTAAGCCATTGCAAAGACTTGACGGCGATTTCCGAGGACAGCGAAGGTTTTCGCATCGGCGCAGGCGTCACTATTGCGGCGTTGCGGGAGGCAATGACGGGCCCGCATCCGGCGCTGGCTGAACTGCTGCGCCGCTTTGCTTCGGAACAGGTGCGACAGGCCGCGACGATCGGCGGCAATATCGCCAATGGCTCGCCTATCGGCGATGCGCCGCCCGCGCTGATCGCGATGGGAGCCCGGCTGACCCTGCGCCGGGGGGATGCCCGACGCGACATCGCACTGGAGGATTTTTTCCTCGAGTATGGCAAACAAGACCGGGCGCCGGGCGAATTTGTCGAGGCTGTCTGGCTGCCGAAATCGGCACCGGATCTTGCCTGCTACAAACTGTCGAAAAGGTTCGATCAAGATATTTCTGCTGTCTGCGGCTGCTTCAATATCCCCCGCAAAGGTTCGAAAATTGAAACGGCACGGGTGGCCTTTGGCGGCATGGCAGGCACCCCGAAACGTGCCTCCGCCTTCGAAGCAGCCCTGAACGGTCAGCCTTTCAGCGAAGCAACCTTCACCGCCGCCCTGCCCGCTTTGGCGCAGGATTTTACCCCGCTCAGCGACATGCGCGCCTCGGCGGCCTATCGGCTGGAGGCGGCACAAAACATGGCGTTGCGCTATCTGCGCGAGGCCTCGGGTGAAGCGGTCTCGGTGCTGGAGGTCACGCCATGAGCACTGGTCAATCGCTGCCCCACGATTCCGCCGCGCTACATGTCACCGGACGCGCGCGCTACGTCGATGACATCCCGACACCTGCGAACACGCTGCATCTGGCCTTTGGTCTTTCGACCGAGGCGCATGCGACAATCACCGATTGCGATATCAGCGCCGTGCGCGCAACGCCCGGCGTCATCACAGTGCTGACCGCCGCCGATCTGCCCGGCCATAACGACGCCTCCCCCACGCCGCTTTGGCACGAACCGTTTCTGGCCGAGGGCGAGGTGCATTACGTTGGCCAGCCGATTTTTCTGGTTGTCGCCACCAGCCATCGAACGGCACGGATCGCGGCGCGCAAGGGGCGCATCACCTACGCATCGAAGCCTGCGATTTTGACTTTGGATCAAGCTCTTGCAGCGGGCAGCCGGTTCGAGGGCGGGCCCGTCATCTGGTCTCGTGGCGATACCGAGGCCGCGCTGGCAGGCGCCACGCATCTGGTCGAAGGCACGCTCGAAATGGGCGGGCAGGAGCATTTTTATCTGGAAGGTCAGGCCGCCCTCGCCCTGCCCGGCGACGAGGGTGTGGTGATCCATGCCTCGACCCAGCACCCGAGCGAGATCCAGCACAAGGTCGCCGAGGCGCTGCATCTGGGCCTGCATGACGTGCGCGTCGAGATGCGGCGGATGGGCGGGGGGTTCGGGGGCAAGGAAAGCCAGGGAAACCACTTGGCTATCGCCTGCGCAGTGGCCGCGCAGGCCACCGGGCGCCCCTGCAAGATGCGCTATGACCGCGATGACGACATGGTCATCACCGGCAAGCGCCACGATTTCCGTATCCACTACCGAATTGGTGCCGATGCAGAGGGGCGGATCTTGGGCGCGGACTTCGTGCAACTGGCGCGCTGCGGCTGGTCGATGGACCTGAGCCTGCCCGTCTGCGACCGCGCGATGCTGCATGCCGACAACGCCTATTTCATTCCCGCACTGCGCGTCGAAAGCCACCGCCTGCGCACCAATACCCAAAGCAACACCGCCTATCGTGGCTTTGGCGGGCCGCAGGGCATGTTCGGGATCGAACGCGCGATGGAGCATCTGGCGCATCAGATCGGCTGCTCGCCCGAGGCGTTGCGGCAGAAAAATTTCTATGCCCCCCCCGGCGCGCCGACGGTTCAAGCCACACATTACGGGCAGGATGTCGAAGATTGCATCCTGGGCAACCTCGTGCCCGCCTTGCAGAAATCCAGCGACTTTGAGGCGCGTAAGGCCGAAATTGCGGCATGGAATAGCAATAATCGAACCTTGAAGCGCGGCATTGCACTCAGCCCCGTGAAATTCGGCATCTCGTTCACGCTGACCCATCTGAACCAGGCCGGAGCCTTGGTGCATGTGTATCCCGACGGAACCGTGCAGCTGAACCATGGCGGCACCGAGATGGGGCAAGGTCTGCACCGCAAACTGTGCCAGGTGGCCGCGCGGGTCTTTGGCATCGACACCGACGCCGTGCGGATCACCGCGACCGACACCGGCAAGGTGCCCAATACCTCGGCCACGGCGGCCTCGTCAGGCGCGGATTTGAACGGCATGGCGGTGAAAGCGGCCTGTGACACGCTGCGGGTCCGGCTGGCGGAATTTGTCGCGACCCGCGAAGGATGCGCCCCGCAAGAGGTTGATTTTATAGATGGAATGGTGCGTGCAGGTGGGTCGCAATGGCGCTTTTGCGATGTGGTGAATAGCGCCTATATGGCGCGGATTTCGCTGTCATCGACCGGGTTCTACGCCACGCCGAAAATCAACTGGGATCGTGTCGCCGGGCGTGGGCGGCCGTTTTACTATTTCGCCTATGGCGCGGCGGTGACCGAGGTGGTGATCGACACACTAACCGGCGAAAACCGGATTCTGCGCACCGATATCTTGCATGATGCGGGTGCCAGCCTGAACCCGGCGCTGGATATCGGCCAGATCGAGGGCGCCTATGTGCAGGGCGTGGGCTGGCTGACCACCGAAGAGCTGGTCTGGGACGATGCGGGGCGGCTGCGCACGCATGCCCCCTCGACCTATAAAATCCCGGCCTGTTCGGACCGCCCCCCCGTCTTCAACGTGGCACTGTGGGATGCGCCGAACCGCGAGGACACGATTTTCCGGTCGAAAGCAGTGGGCGAACCGCCCTTCATGCTGGGGATTTCGGCCTATCTGGCGCTGAGCCATGCCTGCGCCGCCTGCGGGCCGCACTGGCCTGATCTGCGCGCCCCGGCGACAGCCGAGACGGTTCTGGCCGCGGTCAAACGCGCGCGCGGTGCGGCATGAGCCTGGACCCGAAAAAACTGGCCGAAGCCGCCGCCCGGGGGCCGTTTGTGCGGGTTCTGGTGGCCGAGGTGCGCGGCTCTACCCCGCGTGAAGCGGGGGCCGAAATGCTGGGCTGGCCGGACCGGACCGAGGGCACCATCGGTGGCGGTCAGCTGGAGTTCGAGGCGATCGCCCGGGCGCGCAGTTGCCACACGCCACGGCTGGAACGGATCGCGCTGGGGCCTGCGATGGGACAGTGCTGCGGCGGCGCGGTGACACTGGCGTATGAACCCTTGGACACCTTTAAAATCGACGGAATATCAGGTGATTACCACATTCGCAGCGTTGGCGAGCCGGCAGAACCTTTGGCCCTGCGCCGCGCCCTTGCGCGGGCGCGCGACCGGGGCGAGGTGCCGCCGCTGTTGATCGGGGACTGGCTGATCGAACCGGTGGCCCCCCCTGCCCTGCCGCTCTGGATCTGGGGCGCGGGTCATGTCGGGCGCGCCTTGGTCAGCACGCTGGCGCCGCTGCCCGGGCTTGCGCTGTTCTGGGCCGACACCGGGGCAGAACGATTCCCCGAAATCCCGGCAGGCGTCACGCCACTGATCGCGGAAAACCCCGCCGATCTGGTCGCGCTGGCCCCCGCAAACGCGCATCACCTGATCCTGACCTACAGCCACGTGCTGGATCTGGAGCTGTGCCATCGTCTGCTCGGCCACGGGTTTGGCGCCTGCGGGTTGATTGGGTCGGGCTCGAAATGGGGACGGTTTCGTTCTCGCCTGCGCGCGCTCGGCCATTCTGACGCCCAAATTTTGCGCATTGCCTGCCCGATAGGCGATCCGACGTTAGGCAAGCATCCGCAAGCCATTGCGATTTCGGTCGCCGCCGCGCTACTCAAAGAAGCGAGCGCCACGCAAGCCGAAAAGGCCACTAACCAAGAGGGACGCGCCGGGTGACGGGGAACATGCTGCTGGAAATCACGGGCCTGACCAAGGCCTATCCCGGGGTCGTGGCCAATGATGGCGTGGGCTTCAGCGTCGGCCCGGGCGAGGTGCATGCCCTGCTGGGCGAAAACGGCGCCGGGAAATCGACGCTGGTCAAGATGATCTACGGGCTGGTCAAACCCGACAGCGGCACGATGCATCTGATGGGCGCGCCCTATACGCCGCCCGAACCGCGGGCGGCGCGGGCCTCGGGCGTGGCGATGGTGTTTCAACATTTCTCGCTGTTCGAGGCGCTGAATGTTGCGGAAAACGTGGCGCTCGGGATGGAAAACCCGCCGCCGATGGGGCAGCTCTCGGCGCGGATCCGCGAAATTTCGGCCGCCTACGGCCTGCCGTTGGACCCCGCGCGCCTGGTTGGCGATCTGTCGGCGGGCGAACGCCAGCGGGTCGAGATCATCCGCTGTCTGCTGCAGGATCCGAAACTGCTGATCATGGACGAACCGACCAGCGTCTTGACCCCGCAAGAGGTCGATATCCTGTTTCACACCCTGCGCAAGCTGTCCTCGGAAGGCACGGCAATTCTGTATATTTCCCATAAGCTTGAGGAAATTCGCAGCCTGTGCGACCGGGCCACGATCCTGCGGGGCGGCAAGGTGGTGGCCACCTGCACCCCGCGTGAAAAATCGGCCCGCGAACTGGCGGAAATGATGGTGGGCGGTGAATTCACCACCACGGATCGGGCCGGTCGGGTACTGGGCACGACGATTTTCGAGGTCGCGGGACTTGATCTGACGCCGATGTCACAATTCGGTCCGGCGTTGAAACAGGTGTCGTTGTCACTGCGCGCGGGCGAGGTGCTGGGCATCGGTGGGGTTGCCGGCAACGGTCAGGAAGAGCTGCTGGCAACCTTGTCCGGCGAACGCGTCTCGGCCCCCGGAACCGTGCGGCTGCACGGTCAGGACATCTCGGGCCTTGGGCCGAATGACCGCCGCCGCCTTGGCCTGCAAGGTGCGCCCGAGGAACGGCTGGGCCATGCCGCCGTGCCGAACATGAGCCTGACCGACAACACGCTGCTGACCGGCACCGTGCGCCGTCCGCTGACCCGCAAGGGGTTTCTGGACATGACCGCCGCGAAACTGTTCGCAGAAGAGATCATCCGCGAATTCGACGTGCGCACGCCCGGTCCGCATGTTGCCGCGCGCGCGCTGTCGGGCGGCAATCTGCAGAAATACGTGATCGGCCGTGAGGTATTGCAATATCCCGAAGTGCTGATCGTGAACCAGCCGACCTGGGGCGTTGATGCGGCGGCGGCGGCATCAATCCGGCAAGCGTTGCTGGATCTGGCAGGCAAAGGTGCGGCCGTGATCGTGATTTCACAAGATCTGGACGAGTTGATGGAAATTGCCGACCAGTTCTGCGCGCTGAATGAAGGACGGCTCAGCCCGCCACGCCCGACCGAGGGGTTGAGCATCGACGAAATCGGGCTGATGCTGGGCGGCGCGCATGGCATGCAAGAGGCGGGCATGCAGGAGGTGGCGGTATGATTACCCTGATCAAACGACCGACACCTTCGAAAGGCTGGAGCTATGCGACGCCAATTGTTGCTGTTTTGGCAACGATGGTTGCGGGCGGGATGCTGTTTGCGGCGCTTGGCAAGAACCCGGTCGAGGCAATTCGCGTGATCTTCTGGGACCCTTTGTTCGGCGCCAATGCCGCCTATTTCCGCAGTCAGTTGCTGGTCAAGGCCGCGCCGCTGATCCTGATCGCGTCGGGGCTGGCGGTGGGCTTTCGGGCGGGCATCTGGAACATTGGTGCCGAGGGCCAGTATATCATCGGCGCGATCTGTGGTGCGGCCGTGGCGCTCTCGGTCTATCCTGCTGAAAGTGCGTGGCTTTTCCCGGCGATGGTGATTGCGGGTGCCTTGGGTGGCTGGCTTTGGGGGATGATCCCGGCATTGCTGAAAACCCTGTTTGGCACCTCCGAGATTCTGGTGTCTTTGATGCTGGTCTATGTCGCGCAAAACCTGCTGGCCTATGTCGCCTTCGGGCCGCTGAAGAACCCGCAGGGCTATGGCTTCCCCGGCTCGCGCAACTTGCAGCAATACCCCTCGGCGCATAACCCGGAACTGTTCGCGGGCACCGGCGCGCATTGGGGGGTGATGGCCGCGATTGTTGCCGTAATCGCGCTGTATATCCTGATGCACCGCCATATCGCGGGCTTCCGCATCCGTGTCGCGGGCGAGGCGCCGCGCGCGGCGCGCTTTGCCGGTGTGGTGCCCGCCCGACTGGTGGTGTTCTGTCTGGGCCTGTCGGGCGCGCTGGCCGGTCTGGCCGGGCTGTTCGAGGTGTCAGGCCCCTCGGGCCAGATCACCGACAGTTTCAACGCAGGCTATGGCTTCACCGCGATCATTGTGGCCTTTCTGGGTCGGCTGCATCCGCTGGGCATCCTGCTGGCAGGGCTGTTGATGGGGCTGACCTATTTCGGCGGTGACATGGCGCAGCTGATGCTGCAACTGCCCGCCGCGGCGATTCAGGTGTTTCAGGGGATGTTGCTGTTTTTCCTCTTGGGTTTCGACGTGCTGACGAATTACCGTATCCGCATCGGGGGGGCGCGCGCATGATTGGCGGCATCGACATTATTGTGCTGATCGCCACGCTGATGGCGGCTTCGACCCCGGTCCTGCTGGCTGCGACGGGCGAACTGGTGGCGGAAAAGTCAGGCGTGCTGAACCTCGGCGTCGAGGGCATGATGATCATGGGCGCGGTCGGCGGCTTTGCCGTTGCAACCGCCACCGGCAGCCCGGTTCTGGGCTTTCTGGCGGGCGCCGTTGCGGGGGCATTGCTGGCCACGCTGTTTGCCATTCTAACGCAGATTTTCCTGTCCAATCAGGTGGCGACGGGGCTGGCACTGACGCTGTTCGGGCTGGGTCTGTCGGCGCTGATCGGCAAGGGCTATGAAGGGGTACGCCCGCCGCAGACCACCAAGCTGGATTTCGGCCCGCTCGGCGATATTCCGGTGCTGGGACCGGTGCTGTTTGGCCATGACTGGGTGGTCTATGCGTCGCTGGTGCTGGTGGGCGCGACCTGGGCCGTGCTGAAATTCACCCGCGCCGGGTTGATCTTGCGCGCGGTGGGCGAAAACCATGACGCAGCGCATGCGCTCGGCTATCGGGTGGTGGCGGTGCGCTTTGCCGCGCTGGCCTATGGCGGCGCGCTGGCGGGTCTGGGCGGCGCTTATCTCAGCCTTGTTCGGGTGCCGCAATGGACCGAGGGGATGACCGCAGGCGCGGGCTGGATCGCCCTGGCGATCGTGGTCTTCGCCAGCTGGAAGCCCGAACGCGTGCTGATCGGCGCCTATATGTTCAGCGGCATCACCGCGCTGCAATTGCAGCTTCAGGCCGCAGGCTATGCGATCCCGGTCCATCTGCTGTCGATGGCACCTTATCTGATCACGATCATCGTTCTGGTGGTCTTGTCCGCCCTTCACCGACACGGTGTGGCGGCGGCGCCCGCCGCACTTGGCCGGTCGTTTCACGCCTCGAACTGAGGCATTCAACGCGCCCCTTCGCGGGGGCCACATCCCGGGCCGATGGCCCGTAACCAACGGGAGTTCCCATGAACCGCAGATCCTTCCTTGCCACCACCGCGATTGCCGCGCTTGCCACTGCTGCGGGTCTGCCCGCGCTGGCTGCCGACCCGCTGAAAGTGGGCTTCATCTATGTCGGCCCGGTGGGCGACATGGGCTGGTCCTACCAGCATGACCAGGGCCGCCGCGCGATCGAGGCCGAATATGGCGATAAAGTCGTCACCACCTTCATGGAATCGGTTCCCGAAGGCCCCGACGCCGAGCGCGCGCTGACCCAGCTGGCGCTGGAAGGCAACACGCTGATCTTCGCAACCTCGTTTGGGTATATGGACGCGGTGATGAACGTCGCCGCCAAATTCCCGAACGTGAAATTCGAACACGCGACCGGCTATAAATCGGCCGAGAACGTCGCCACCTATGATGCGAAATTCTTCCAGGGCCGCGCGATTCAGGGCACCATCGGCGGGCGCATGACCAAGTCGAACAAAATCGGCTACATCGGCTCGTTCCCGATCCCCGAGGTCGTGCAGGGCATCAACGCGGCCTATATCCACGCCAAGAAGGTCAACCCTGACGTCGAAATGAAAGTGGTCTGGGCCTACACCTGGTTCGACCCCGCAAAAGAGGCCGATGCCGCCGCCGCCCTGATCGCCGAAGGCGTGGACGTGATCATGCAGCACACCGACTCGACCGCACCGCAAGCCAAGGCGCAAGAGGCCGGCAACGTCATCACCTTCGGTCAGGCGTCCGACATGTCGGCCTTTGCTCCGATGCCGCGCGTCAGCTCGACCATCGACAACTGGGCGCCCTATTACGTCAAGCGCGTCGGCGCGATGCTGGACGGCAGCTGGAAATCCGAAGCGACCTGGGGCGGCATCGACACCGGCATGGTCGAAATCGGCGAGATCAGCTCGGCCGTGCCCGAAGAGGTGAAAGCCGAAGCGCTGGCGCTGAAGGACAAGATCGCCTCGGGCGAATACCACCCCTTCACCGGCCCGCTGCACAAACAAGACGGCAGCGCATGGCTGGCCGACGGCGTGCAGGCCGAGGATGGTGAACTGGCGGGGATGAACTTCTTCGTCGAAGGCATCACCTCGGAACTGCCGAAGTAATCCGGCCGGATCATTGCCCAGAGCGGCACTCAAGGCAGGCGGACCACTCCGCCTGCCTTTTTTCGTGAAAAGCATGCATTTTCCATTAGCCTTTTAAGGCTTTGACCCAGATCATGGCGCTTGACAGCGCATGCGCTCACATTCACGTTTACGCATATTTTTGATGCCCCGGCAGAACGACCGGGAAGGGGAGAGAGACATGGCACATATCGTGGTTCTGGGGGCCGGCCTTGGCGGCGCTATCATGGCGTATGAATTGCGCAACACCGTGCGCAAGGAAGACAAGATCACCGTCATCACCAAGGACCCGAAGTATCACTTCGTGCCCTCGAACCCGTGGATTGCCGTTGGCTGGCGTGACCGCAAGGACATCACCGTCGATCTGGCGCCCACGATGAAGAAAAAAGGGATCGAGTTCATCCCGGTCGCCGCAGAAAAGCTGCATGCCGATGAAAACCGGGTCGAATTGGTCGATGGCCAGTCGATCAGCTACGATTACATCGTCATCGCGACCGGCCCGGAACTGGCCTTTGACGAGATCGAAGGCTTTGGCCCCGACGGATTCACCCAGTCGATCTGCCACATCGACCACGCCGAACACGCCCGCGTCGCGTTCGAACGGTTCTGCGAAAAACCCGGCCCGATCATCATCGGCGCGGTTCAGGGCGCATCGTGCTATGGCCCGGCCTATGAATTCACCTTCATTCTGGACACAGCGCTGCGCAAAGCGAAGATCCGCGATCAGGTGCCGATGACCTTCATCACCTCGGAACCCTATGTCGGCCACCTTGGCCTTGATGGCGTGGGCGACACCAAGGGGTTGCTGGAATCCGAGATGCGCAACAAGCACATCAAATGGATGACCTCGTCGCGGGTGAAAAAGGTCGAAGACGGCAAGATGATCGTCGAAGAGATCAACGATGACGGGTCGGTCAAATCCGAAAAAGAAATGCCGTTCGGCTATGCGATGATGCTGCCCGCGTTCCGCGGCATCAAGGCGGTGTCGGGCATCGAGGGCCTGTCGAACCCGCGTGGTTTCACCATCGTGGACAAGCATCAGCGCAACCCGAAATACCCCAATGTCTTTGCCGTGGGGGTTTGCGTTGCCATTCCGCCGATGGCTGCCACTCCGGTGCCCTGCGGCGTGCCGAAGACCGGCTTCATGATCGAATCCATGGTCACGGCCACCGCTGAAAACCTGGGCCAGATCGTGCGTGGCGAAGAGCCGAGCCACACCGGCACCTGGAACGCCGTGTGTCTGGCCGATTTCGGTGACAGCGGTATCGCCTTTGTCGCGCAGCCGCAGATCCCGCCGCGCAATGTGAACTGGTCCAGCTCGGGCAAATGGGTGCATATGGCCAAAATCGGCTTTGAGAAGTATTTCATGCATAAGCTGCGCAAAGGCACCTCGGAAACCTTCTACGAAAAATTCGCGATGAAGGCGCTGGGGATCGACAAGCTGAAGGCCGTGAAAAAGGGCTAACATGCCGGGAGGAGCGGGCCCTTCGGGGTCGGCGCTGGCATGGCCTGCTGAGGCGGGCAAGGGCGGGCCACTGGCCCGCCTTTTTTCATGCTGATCCGGCAAAACCGCATGAAAAAGCCCGGCAGCGGTGCGTGACCGGCCGCCGGGCTTGGATAGGACGCGGTTCCCTCAGCTGCGCGAGGAGAGCGCTGCGGGGCGATAGCGCGCGATGGTATGGGTCAACCATCCCGCCAACACCGCCTTGATCAGGTCGCCCGGAATAAACGGCGCCATGATCAGCGCGGCCTTGCCCAGGCTCATGCGGGCGTCATCCGGCCCCAGCCCCGCGTTCTTGACCAGATAGAACCCAATGATCCCAAAGGCATACATCACAATGATGCCGCCCAGAACCGCGCCCAAAGTGGCGGCAATGCCGACCGGAAGCGCACGCATGCGTTCCACCACCAGCCCGGTGACGAAGGCCGCCGGCAGCCAGCCGATCAGGAAACCCGCCGTCGGGCCGACGAACACGCCCAAGCCCCCGCGCCCGCCTGCCAGCACCGGCAGCCCCAGCGCCACGATCAGTTGCACCACCAGCACCGCCGCCGCGCCACGCCAGCTGCCCAGCACAGCCCCCGCCAGCATGACGCCCAGTGACTGCGCCGAAATCGGCACCCCGAACGCCAGCGGGATCGGCGGCACCAACCCCAGCACCGCGATCAACGCGGCAAACAACACAATCCGCGTGAAATTCTGTTCCAACTCAGTCTCTCCCCTTTGGGCGCGGGGCCAGCCCCCCACGCGCGCGCAGGGAGTCGGCCAAATGGTCCGCATCGTCAAGTAGCGAAAAGGACAGGGGGGCGATCAGCCGGGGCCCGGCACGGCGCCGCGACCGCGCCCGCCACGCCAGCGACAGCGCCCCCAACCGCCCCTGCAACACCGGAATGAACCGCAACACCAGCGCCACCGCCAGCGCGGGCATCCGCGGCGACAGACCAAGCCGCGCCAAGGGCTGCGCCAGCCGCTCGATCAGCGCAATCAGATCATGCAGCGGTGTGGTCAGCGTGACGAAATTCGCCAGTGCCATCATCACCACCACCCGCAGCCCGAAGGCCACGCCCTGCCGGGGCTCGCCCTGCCACAGATGCCACAGGAAAATCACCGCCACGACCCAGACAATCGGGCGCAGCGCCCGCAGCCCCGCGATGATCGCGGCACGTCCCAGACTGACATAAAGCACCACGGTCAGCGCCAGCGCAGCCCCCAGCACAGACAGTGCGGTGACCCGCATCGCGCCCACCATCGCCAGTGCCAGAAGCCCGAATTTTACCCCCGCAGGCAGCCGATGCGCCCAGCTGACCCCGGGCAGCGCAAGGCTCAGCATGGCTCGGCCCGGGCGATCCGCGTCATCTCGGCGCTATAGGCGGGCAGCACGACATCGGGCGGGCCATCCGCCGCCACGCGCCCGGCTTCAAGCCAGATCACCCGGTCAAACCCCGCCACCCGCGCCGGATCATGGGTGATCAGCACCACATTTTGCGTAAGCGCCGCGATCTGCGCCTCGATCCGCAGGGCTGCGGGAATGTCGAGGCTGTTGAACGGCTCGTCAAACAGGATCCACGCCGGTTCCATCGCCAGCACCGCCATCAGGCACACCAGCTGGCGCTGACCCTGCGACAGGGTATGGCACAGCCGGTCAGACCAGTCCGCATGGCCAAACCGTGCCAAAACCGCCTGCGCGCCCGCCCGTGCCTGCGCCCGGGGCTGGCCTTGCTGTTCCAGACCAAAGGACAGTTCCTCGATCACGGTTGGAAAGATGATCTGATGGTCGGGGTTCTGAAACAGGATCCCCACCGTCGCCAGCGCGCCCGCCCGGTCGGTCAGAACATCGACCCCATCAACCCGCACCCGCCCCGCCTGCGGCGCGACCAGCCCCGCAATCAGCCGGATCAACGAGGATTTTCCCGAGCCATTGCGCCCGACAATCCCCACCCGCCGCTCGGTCAGGCACAGATCAAGCCCATCGAACACCGACCGGCCCTCACGGGTCAGACGGACCGCTTCGATGCCGATTTGGGCTGCCATCCGCTCAGCGCCGCCGCAGGTATTCATGCACCACGCAGGCCGGGCCTGCGGCACGCAGCGGCGTTTGGCCGACATGATCCCACTGATCGGGCGCCAGATCGGGAAAGAAGGCATCGGCGCCCTCGATCTCCAGATCGACCTCGGTAATCAGCAGCCGGTCGGCCAGATCCATCAGCGCACAATAGATCCCCTGCCCGCCGATCCCATAGACCCGCCGATAGCCCTGCGCATGGGCGAAATCAACCGCCCCCCGCACGTCGGAAAACACATGATCGGTCAGCGCAGGGTCCGAAGAGACCACGCAATTCAGACGCCCTTTCAAGGGCTTGAACGGCAGGCTTTCCCAGGTCTTGCGCCCCATGATGATGGCACCGCCCGTGGTTTCGCGTTGAAAAAAGGCCAGATCCTCGGGCGCCTGCCAGGGGATCGTGTTGTCTTTTCCGATGGCCCCGTTGCGGGCGCGCGCGACGATCAGCGACAGCATGGCTCAGACCGCCACGGGCGCTTTGATCGCCGGATCGGGGGTGTAGTTTTCAAAGCTGAAATCCTCGAATTTGAAGTCGAAAATCGAGCCCACATCGCGGGTCAGCCGCAGCTGCGGCAACGGCTTTGGCGTGCGCGCAAGCTGAGTTTTCACCTGCTCCAGATGGTTCGAATAGATATGCGCGTCGCCGATCGAATGCACGAAATCGCCCGGTTCATAGCCCGTCACATGCGCCAGCATCACCAGCAACGCAGCATAAGAAGCGATGTTGAACGGCACCCCAAGAAACATGTCGGCCGAGCGTTGATACAGCTGCAAATGCAGCTTGCGGCCAATGATGCGCACCTGCCACAGCGTATGGCACGGCGGCAGCGCCATCTGCCCCACCTCGCCCGGGTTCCAGGCCGACACGATCAGCCGCCGACTGTCGGGCGTGGCCTTGATCGCAGCCACCAGATCGGCAATCTGATCAACGCTTTCCGCGAAATAGAGCTTCTCGCCATTCAGCATCTGGCCGCTGTCCACCAGCTTGGGAAAGCGGCGCCACTGCTGGCCGTAAACCGGACCCAGATCGCCATTTTCGTCGGCCCATTCGTCCCAGATCGAAACCCCGTTGTCCTTGAGGTAGCGGATGTTGGTATCGCCCGCCAGAAACCACAGCAATTCGTGGATGATCGACTTCAGATGCAGTTTTTTGGTGGTCACCAGCGGAAAACCATCGGCCAGCGAATAGCGACACTGCAACCCGAAATAGGAAATCGTGCCCGTGCCCGTGCGGTCGGTCGAAACCTGCCCGTGATCCAGCACCGTTTGCAAAGCATCCAAATACTGCCGCACGCCTGTGTCCTCCGCCATCGTTCACGCCTGTTTCGCGGTATAGCCGCTTCGCAGCAGCAGGGCAAAGCCGAACGCACCGGTTCGCCCCACCTCACACCTGCGCACCAGATTTACGGCCGCGATCCGGGGCAACCGCGACATGCGGTGCCGACCCACAGCAGGTGTCGCCACGGGAACACAGCGCCTGCGGGTGACCTCGCAAACGCGTGACATAAATTGACTTTTTTCGACATTTTCGGCACTCTGGCCGCAGGCAGGATTAAAGAAAGAACCATAATGTCGAGAGTTATTTGGCCGCTGGCAGCGCTGCTGGCCTTCGCAGCATGCAGCGGAAACGGCCCCGCTGTTGTGGACAGTGCTGGCGGAACCGGCGGTTCGACCGACGGCGGCACCGAGATCTCTCCGATTCCCGACAACCTGAAGGTGAACCTGGAGGCTATCGCCTATGATGGCACTACACTTCAGGTGCAGATCGCGGGACTTGATTCGACCCCGACGCTGGTGACCTTTGACCGTGCAGAGACGCTGGACCTGAACGGCTACAAAGCCTTCAAGATGCAGGAAGATGCGCTGGACCGGATGTTCGTGGCGTTGGCGAAAACCTCGGATGATGGTTCGGTGACGGCGGCTACCGTCTCTGATGGCGGCCAGTTTAACCGCCATTACGGCGGCGGAATCTACAGCCGCAATGGCGCCTTTACCCCCCCGGTGATCGGCAGCGGCCCCGGGGCTGGGCAGGTCTCTTATGCCGGGGACTATGTCGGGGTGATGAACGGGCGCGTGCAGTACGGCGACCCGACCAGCGAACTGCTTGACCCGGGCACCGCGGATCCGGCAATTACGCCGCAGCAATCGTCGCGCGTCAGTGGCGCGATCTTCCTGAACGCCAACTTCAGCGAAAATCTGGTCAATGGCGCGATCTACGACCGGGTGATCGTCGATGAAGGCTTTGCGCTGGATGACGTGATCCTTGTCCCCACCACGATCGGCAGCGATGGCACCTTCATCGGCACGACTGAATTCGAAAATCAGACCCCGAATGGCAGCTACGGCGGGATCTTTGGCGGGACCAGTGCGAATTCGGTCGCGGGTGTGGTCTATCTGACCGAAGTGGAATCCTCCTTCGATAACGAACAGGAACACGGTGCCTTCGTTCTGACCAAATGCGGCCCGGACAACACCTCGCCCGCCTGTAGCTATGTTGCGCCCTGAGCCAACACCGCGCGGCCTGCTGCGGCAGGGCGCGCGGGCGGCGCTTGTTGCTTTGGCGCTTTGGGCGCTGCCTGTCCGCGCCGAAGACCGGTCGCTGACCGATCTGACAATCCCGCAGTTGCAGCGGCTGGCAACGGCGCTGGCCACTGCGGGGCAGGATGCCGCTGCGTTGCGCGTCACCGAGGTGCTGTTGCTGCGCACGCCCGACGATCCGCTGGGTCATTATGTGGTCGGGCTGGTGATGCTGCGCGCGGGGCAGACCCAGGTCGCGCGCATCGCAAGCCGACGCAGCTTTGCCGCCGCCGGAACCGAACGCCAGCATTACGAGGCCGCCCGCCTGGCCGCCAAGGTCGCCGTGGCCGATCACCGCTGGATCAACGCGCAATACTGGGCGCGTCAGACGATCCAATATGCGCCCGACACCCGCTATCGCGACCTCGCCGTGCAGGATTTCAAACAGTTGCGCGCGATCAGCCCGCTGGACTGGGGCCTGCGGCTGGGGCTGCGGCCCTCGAACAACGCCAATGGCGGGGCGGATGAGCGGCTGAACATCATCGACGGCTACGACGCGGTTGGCTATCTGAGCGATGACGCGATGGCGTTGCCCGGGCTGGTCGGCACCGCCAGTTTCGACATCGGGTATCGGCTGGGGCGCACGCCGGACAGCGAGACCCGCATCGGGCTGAGCACCTATGTGCGCGCGGTCGAGCTGGAGGGTCACCCCGTTGCCCTGCCCCCGCCCGGCAGCCCGCCGGGCAGCGAGCCAACCGAGATTTCCAACGCCGATTATTCGGCCGCCGCTCTTGGCATCAGCCTGACCCATAACCGCGCCCTTGGTGGGTATGGGCTCGGCGCCAAACTGAGCGTCGGGCAGGTCTGGCAGGGCGGTGATGCCGCCTATCACTATGCCGGACTGGACCTGAACGGCGCCCGGCGGCTGGGCACCGGCCCCACGGCCCCGCGGCTGAGCTTTGGTATCAGCGCCGAGGCGCGCGCGCGCGATGACGCCGCACGCACCGACGTGCGCCGCACCCTAAGTCTGGGCTACGCGCAGCCTGTGAACAGCGGACGCATCACCGCCGGGGTCACGTTGAGCGCGCTGCACTCCGGGCTCGACAATGCGCGGTATTGGTCGGTGTCGGGCACGGTGCAGTACGAGCCCGACCTGCGGCTGGGGCCGCTGGCGGTTTCTGTCGGGGCCGGGCTCAGCCGAACGGTCTATCCCGACTATACCGTTTTGATTTTCCATCCCGACGGCGGACGGCAGGACAATACCGTTTTCGCCGAGCTGGGGCTTTGGGCCCCCGCGCTCAGCTATGCGGGCTTTGCCCCCGAACTGAAGCTGCAAACTGTGGTGACCGACAGCAATATCAGCCGCTTTGAAAGCAATGAAATCGCTGTGGCGGTCGGGTTGCGATCAACCTTCTGAGCCTTGCCACCGCGCGCCCGCGCTTTAGGTTGGGGGTCAAAGGAGACCCACAAATGAGCCTGACATATCTGCACACAATGGTCCGCGTGCTGGACCTGGAAAAAAGCATGGCGTTTTACGCGCTGCTCGGCCTGCGTGAAACCCGCCGCTATGACAGCGAGGCGGGACGATTCACGCTGGTCTTCATGGCCCCCGAGGGGCAGGAAGATCGCCCGATCGAGCTGACCTTCAACTGGGACGGCGATGCGGGCCTGCCCGCCGACAGCCGCCATTTCGGCCATCTCGCCTATGGCGTCGATGATATTTATGCGACCTGCCAGCACCTGATGGACAATGGTGTCACCATCAACCGCCCGCCGCGCGACGGGCATATGGCCTTTGTGCGCAGCCCTGACAATATCTCTATCGAACTTCTGCAAAACGGCCCGTCCCTGCCCCCGGCCGAGCCTTGGGCCAGCATGCCCAACACCGGGCATTGGTGATCAGCGCTTGAACCTGTCGGCCAGCTTTTCGATGGCCGAGCGGGTATCGGCAGGTTCGGGCGGCGGCGGTGCGGGCTTGGGTTCGGGCGGCAGTTTCCCCTGCGCCTTCGGCCCCGCCCCGCCCGAACTGCGCGGCGGGGCGACGCGCAGACTGACCGCGTTCAGAAATTTCGCGCTTTCGCCCGCCGCCAACGCGGGCGCACCATCCGAAATGCCCCGCAACAGATCGTCAAGCCAATCCTGATCGGCCTTGGCGAAATCGCTCAGCACATAATCGGCCACCCGGTCCTTGTGGCCGGGATGCCCGATGCCCAACCGCACCCGGTCATAAGCCTCGCCGATATGCCCGTGGATCGAGCGCAGCCCGTTATGCCCGGCGTGCCCCCCACCCGATTTCACCCGGCATTTGCCCGGCGCCAGATCCAGTTCGTCATGGAACACGATGATCTCGGCTGGTGCGATCTTGTAGAAATCCGCCGCCGCACGCACTGATTGCCCCGACAGGTTCATAAATGTCTCGGGCTTGAGCAATACGATCCGCTCGGCCCCCAGCCGACCCTCGGACAACTGGCCCTGAAACTTGGCCCGCCACGGTGCAAAGCCATGATCCGCCGCGATCCGATCCAATGCCATGAACCCGATATTATGCCGGCTGCCCGCATATTTCGCACCGGGATTGCCCAGACCGACCCAAAGCTGCATCGCATTCTCCTTTGCCCGGGTTTTAGCCGCGCCTGCGCCGCGCGGCCAGCCCGGATTTGCGACACGGCGACGATGGGCTTGCCGCACGTAAATGTTATTGTATAACATAAGTTACACTATAACAGGAATCACCATGACCAACCGTCTTCCCGTCACCGTGCTTTCCGGTTTCCTCGGCGCCGGAAAAACCACGCTTCTCAACCATATCCTGGCCAATCGCGCAGGTCTGCGCGTGGCCGTGATCGTCAACGACATGTCCGAGGTGAACATCGACGCCGATCTGATCCGTGCAGGTGGCAGCCTGACCCGTGGCGAGGAAAAGCTGGTCGAGCTGACCAACGGTTGCATCTGCTGCACGCTGCGCGACGATCTGCTGACCGAGGTGCGCAGGCTCGCCGCCGAAAATCGTTTTGACTATCTGCTGATTGAATCGACCGGTGTGTCTGAACCGCTGCCGGTGGCCGCGACGTTTGAATTCCGCGACGAAAACGGTCTGGCACTGGACGATGTCGCGCGGCTCGACACGATGGTGACGGTCGTTGATGCGGCCAACCTGACGCGTGATTTCAGCACGCAGGATTTTCTGGCCGACCGGGGCGCCGAGCTAGGCCCCGAAGACGAACGCAGTCTGGTGCAACTGCTGACCGAGCAGATCGAATTCGCCGATGTGATCGTGCTGAACAAGATCGGCGCCGCGACCGCGGAACAACGCGCCACCGCCCGCGCGATCCTGCGCGCGCTGAATGCCGATGCGCGGATCATCGAAACCGATTTCGGCCGCGTCGCGCCGGGGGAAATCCTGGGCACAGGACGGTTCAGTTTCGACACCGCGCACCGCCACCCGACCTGGGCGCAAGAGCTGTACGGCTTCGCCGATCACACCCCCGAAGATGCGGAATATGGCATCACCTCGTTTGTCTATCGGGCCGAGCGACCTTTTGACCCCGAAAAGCTGGCTGCGTTCTTTGAAACGCCCCTGCCCGGGGTGATCCGCGCCAAGGGTCATTTCTGGCTGGCGACGCGGCCCGACTGGGCGGGCGAGTTTTCCGTGGCGGGACCGATGCTGGAGGTGCGCGGCCTTGGGCTGTGGTGGGCCGCCGTTCCCGAAAACCGCTGGCCCCCCGAGGCACACGCCCGGATGGCCGCCACGGTGGCGCAGGAATTTGGCGACCGGCGGCAAGAGATGGTCTTCATCGGGATGTTGGGCGCGATGAACCGCGCCCGGATCGAGGCCATGCTGGAACGATGCCTGGTGCCCGAAACCCGGTTCATCCCCGAAGTCTGGGCCACCCTGCCCGACCCGTTTCCGCGTTGGGGCGCCGCAGCACAGGGCGCCGCATGAGGCGCAATCTGGCAACGCGGCTGCCCACACGGGCGCGCGCCGCGCCGATGGCCGCGTTCGACCGCCTGCCGCCCCCCGCGCGGGCCTGGGTGGCGCAGGCGGTGCTGCCCTGGTCGGCGGTCTCGGTCGGGCGGATCTGGGCGCGGGCATTGCGCGAAACCGGGAGTGAAGCCGCCGCCGTGGCCCGGCTGACGGCAGCAGAATCCGCGACGCTGGCGCGCGAACGCACCTGAGCGCGTGACATCCCCCACCAAGATGCGCCGCCCTGTTCCGGGGCGGCGGTCATTCTGACTGGCATTGCGCCCCGTTCTGACAGGGCATCCGCAGACGCCTCCCTCTGATCGCCGACACCACGCACTCACCCTGCCCGCGCATGAGGCGCGGTGATACATGACCCATCTGCAAGACCTGATGGGATAGTTCCCGGCGCAGACCGCACCACCGCGCGGATCAGAGCATGCTCAATCCGCCACCTCATAGGTCCAGACCCGGAACGATTTCAACAGATGCGGGCCGAAGGAATTGATCAATGGCACGTCGGTCGCATCGCGCCCCCGCGCCACCACAATCCGACCGATCCGGCGCTTGTTGTTGCGCGGATCGAAGGTGTGCCAGGCGCCATCCAGCCAGACCTCGATCCAGGCGCTGAAATCCATCGGATCGACGACCGGCACGCCGATGTCCCCCAGGTGGCCGTTGACGTAGCGGGCCGGAATATTCAGGCAGCGCAGCAGCGCGACCGCCAGATGTGCGAAGTCGCGACACACACCGATACGTTCCTGATAGGCCTCATAGGCGGTGCGGGTGGCGCGCGCCTGCATATAGTCGAACTGAATATGGTGATGGACGAAATCGCAGACCGCCTGCACCCGGCCCCAACCTGGCATCAGCCCACCAAACAGATCCCAGGCGATCTGGCTCAGCCGGTCGGTCTCGCAATAACGGCTGCCCATCAAATACAGCAAAACCTCATCTGGAAGCTCCGCCACCGGCACTTCGCGCGCATCAGGCCAATAGGCATCCAGCTGCCCGCTGTCGGCAATCGTCGCATCACCCCACATCGTCACATCGCCCGCGGGCGCGGTCAGCCTGCGGCAGCGGTTGCCGAAAATATCGCGATAGGTCGAACTGGGGATCTCGGCAGGTGTGGTGAAAAAGGTCTCGTCGGTGCGCAGATCAGCTGCGCGGTCCTCCTGCACGGCCAGCAAGCACACCATATGCGTCGGCTGCGGGCAGGTCAGGGTGATTTCGTAACCATAGCGTATAAGCATTGGATCTCCGGTTGCGGTGCCTCTGAGAGGGCTTCGCGCCCCGAGGCACCCGGGGCGGAATTAATTGCACGTTCCGGGACGCGCACGACCGTGCCCCAGCCCGAAGACAGGGCTGTCCCGATCCGCAACTCTTTGAGTTCAGTGCCATCAATCATGCACATTCTTGTCTTGTACCCGATTTTTCCGAAGATAGGTGCGAAACCTCGTCGGGCCGGGCGCGAACACCTTCCGAGATTAAAAGATCAGCAATACCCGGCCGCATCGCCCATTCCTGCATCACGCCACAGGCGCCGGACGCGGTGGTTCCCTGGTTAGTGCACCTCGGGCGCCACTGCGTCGGCACCCGTCAACATCCGGTTCACCTCGCCCGGATACATCACCTGATGAGTGCCCAGACTGTATCAGGGCTCAAATGCGCCCTGATACAGGCAGGCCACCGTGCCAAGCCCGATATGCGGATGCGACAGGGGCTGCCGTGATTGTCTATGGGCGCGGATGGACTGCGACACAAAGTTTGACGCATCACATTTGCAAAGCTAGAAATTGATTTGCAAATGGAGGGCGGCATGGCGACTCAAAAACTGTACGCGGGGGTCAAGCTACGCGAGACGCGCACGCGCCTCGGGCTGACGCAAAAGCTGTTCGCCGACCGCCTTGGCGTGTCGTTGCCCTATCTGAACCAGATGGAGAACAACCACCGCCCCGTTTCAGCCGGAGTCGTCTTGGCGCTGGCGGGGGAATTCGGGTTGGATGTGACCGAACTGTCAGCGGGCGATGCTGAACGGCTGGTCAGTGACATGCGCGAGGCACTGGCAGATCCGGTCTTTGCCGATGGGGCGCCCCCCTTGGCCGATATGCGGCTGGCCGCATCGAACGCCCCCGCACTGGCCAGGTCGCTTCTGGAACTGCACCGCGCCTATCGGCAGGTCCATGAACGGCTTGCATCGCTTGACGAGGCATTGGGCCGCGAGGCCGGGCAAACAGTAGTTTCGCCTTGGGAAGAGGTGCGCGACTTCTTTCACTATTGCGACAATTATATCGACGCCGTGGATCGTGCCGCTGAGCGGTTTTCCTGCCCGGATGGCAAACGGTTAGACCCGATTCAACGCGCTACCGAAGCGCTGAATGCCCGCGGGGTCGAAGTACAGTTTTCGAACATATCTTCCCTGCGACAGCGCGATGGAAACACGATCAGCTTGTCGGCCCATGCAGGCCGTGCGACGCAGGCGTTTCAACTGCTGCATCAGGTCGCCCTGATCACCCAGAACGAACTTCTGGAGGCCACGCTCGACCTCGCGCGGTTTCAATCCGAGACCGCGCGTGCGATCGCCAAGATAGGGCTGGCAAACTATTTCGCGGGGGCCGCGCTGATGCCCTACCGCACCTTTCTGGATGCCGCACAAGACACCCGCCACGATCTGGAGCGGCTGGCCGATATTTTCGGTGCCTCGTTCGAACAGGTCGCGCATCGGCTGTCGACCCTGCAACGCCCCGGCGCCAAGGGCATTCCGTTCTTCTTCGTGCGCGTCGATCAGGCCGGAACGATCACCAAGCGCCACTCGGCCAC
>JAQTYE010000135.1 GCA_028749255.1 Paracoccaceae bacterium
AGATCACCTTGAACGGGCGCGACCTGCGGATTGTGCCCGCCGAGCGGCGCGGTGTGGGCGTGATGTTTCAGCGTGCAGGCCTGTTTGCGCATCTGTCGGTGGGGGACAATCTGGCGCTGGCCCTGCCACCGGATCTGCGCGGGCGCGCGGCGCGGCAGGCAGCGGTGGCGCAGGCGCTTGATCACGCGGGCCTGCCCGGGATGCAGGCGCGTGATCCGGCCAGCCTATCGGGGGGGCAGCGGGCACGGGTGGCCCTGATGCGTGCGCTGCTGGCAGCGCCCCAGGCCCTGCTGCTGGACGAGCCCTTTGCCGCGCTTGATCCCGCGCTGCGGGCGGACCTGCGCGCCTTTGTGTTGGGCCATCTGCGGGCCGCCGGGATCCCCGCGCTGCTGGTCAGTCACGACCCCGACGACCACGGGGCCTGTGCGCGGACACTTGCCCTGCGCCCGGCTGCTTCGGTCTAAAGGGTTGTCGCATCGACGCCGGGACGGTATCCCTGCGACACGTTGTTGAGGACGATCACATGCCAGTTGCATCCTATCTTCGCCGTATCCTTGCCGGGCTTGGCCTGCTGGCCGCGCTGAGCGCCTGTGTGCCGCCGGGCGGTGTGCCTGCGTCGAACCGGATCACCGTGGCGGGCGGGGCCCTGACCCTGGCCGCACCGCGGGGGTATTGCGTGGATCCTACTGCAACCCGTGATACCGCCGAGGGCGCCTTTGTGCTGTTTGGCACTTGCGCCGCGATTTCACGCGACCCGAACGCGCCGCGCCCGGCCTACCGTGCATTGCTGAGCGCGACGCTGGGTCCGCAAAGCGCCGGACCGATGGCCGCGCGGTTTGCGGGGATGGAGGCATTCTTTCGGTCTGAACCGGGGCGCGCCGCGCTGGCCCGCTCGGGGCAGGCGCGGGATGTGACCATCGAGAAGGTCACCCATACCGGCGATCTGCTGTTGTTGAAGATCAATGACCGCTCTGCGCCGCAATCGGTGCCCGTGGCGGCGCGGTATTGGCGGGCCATCGGGCAGTTCGGCGGGCATGTCACGGCGCTGTCGGTGATGCCGCTGCAGGCGGTGCCGCTGGACGATTCTACACAGATCGCGCTGTTGAAAGGTTTCGCCAGCGCCATCCGTGCAGCCAATTGACCCGCCCCCCGGCGATCAGCGCCAAAATTCCGGGCTGTTGAGCAAGACTCTGAAAAGAAATCGCTTCCCGCCTCTTTCGCTTTAGCAGAAACGAAACGATAACAGGGTACTGTTTCCATAGTGATTACGATTGCCGGGGTGGTCTGGGTTCGATGACGAAGATGCAGAATTCTTTTCTTGATCGGCTGGTGCAGCGGCGGGCGTTGTCGCGCTGGTCGCGTGCCGCGCGATTGGCCGAGAAACTGGATTTGGGCGATCTGGATTTGTTGCGCTCTGATGCGCGTGAAATTCGGCGCGAGGTGGATCGGGTGCTGTTTGTGGCTGAAAGCCGCCTCGCAGTGCCGATGATCGGCGCTGATACGGTGCCGCGCCCGCTGGGGTGCGATTGGGCCTGGCGGCCCGAATTGTGGCGGGGCCCGGTGGTGCCACAGGGGCTGGCGTCGGTGCAAAGTCAGGCCAAGATGGGCCGTGAAATAACACTGTTTCATGATTGTCAGACGTCCGAGCTGACACTGCGCCAGATCCGCAATACCCGGGCCACCGATGGCGCGCCATTCGGGCTGCGGATGGATGTGTTCCGCTTTGACGGCTCGTTTCTGTCGCTGGTGCTGGATTTGCCCGAGGCGGCGGTGCAGGGGCTGCGGCTGACCCATCTGATCCGGCTGGAGCTGCAGGTAGAGCTGGAAAAGCCGCTGGAAATCTTTTGTCGGCTGAACCTCAAACACGGCCCCAATACCGAGCAGTTGGTGCGTGAATTGCCGCTGTACAAGGGCGAAACATTTGTCGAATTCGATCTGGCCTATACCAAGATGAACGAAAAGCGGCTGGAAAAGGTTTGGGTCGATCTGATCTTTGAGGGGCCGCAGATGAACCAGGTTTTGCTGCGCGATCTGACGTTTGCGCGCCATCCGCGCGCCGAGATCTGAGGAGAGTGTGATGCTGGAAACGTCGCGAATTCGGGCGGGCCGCTGGGAAGGGCTGGTGGCATCGGCCGTCGAACCCAAGCTGGAGGTCGTGCATCTGGAACAGGTGCTGCCTGGGCTGGAGGTTTCGGCGCAAAATCCGGGGAAATGGCGGTTGAGCCTGCCGATTCCGGTCGAAACCCTGTCGGACGGTGTGCAGACGTTTTTGCTGCGCAGCGTCCCCTCGGCCGAGGTTCTGGGCCGCTTCACCATCGTCACCGGCGTCCCGCTGGAGGATGACATCCGCGCCGAAGTTGATCTGCTGCGCGCCGAACTCGATCTGCTGAAAAAGGCATTCCGGCGCCATTGCGTCGAAACCGAGGCCAAGGCCGAGGCCTAAGATCCGGCGGGGGGTTAACCCCGCCGACTTTCTTGAAACCCGATTACAGCGCGGCGCCCAGACGGGTGCCCTGGTCAATCGCGCGTTTCGCGTCCAGTTCGCCCGCGACATCGGCGCCGCCGATCACATGCGGCGTGCGCCCCGCCGCGATCAACTGGTCGGCCAACCCGCGATCCGACAGCTGACCTGCGCACAGCACCACGGTATCGGCGGCAATCAACGTCGGGTTTTCGCGCGCTTCGCCAAAACTGACATGCAGGCCTTCGGCGTCGATGCGTTCGTAATTCACCCCACCAATCATTTTGACGCCCTTCGCCTGCAACGCTGCGCGGTGGATCCAGCCGGTGGTTTTACCCAGTCGCCGCCCCGGTTTTTCCGGCTTGCGTTGCAACAGCGTGACCTGGCGTGCGGGTGCTTCGGGCTGAGGACGCGCCAGGCCGCCGGGGGTCTGTGCCGGATCGCCCACGCCCCATTCGCGCATCCAGTCTTCGGGATGCAGGGTCGGGCTGTCACTGACGGTCAGGAATTCCGACACGTCAAAGCCGATGCCGCCTGCGCCGACCACTGCCACGCGCGGGCCCGCCGTGACGGAGCCGTTCAGAATGTCGATATAGCTGACGGCCCGGTCTTGCCCCGGGATGCCCGGATCACGGGGGGTGACGCCGGTCGCGATGATCACTTCGTCGAACCCGGCCAGCGCCTCGGGGGTGGCGTCGGTGTTCAGCCGCAGGGTGACGCCCGCGCGGTCCAGCATGGTGGCAAACCAGGTGGTCAGCCCGTGGAATTCCTCTTTGCCGGGGACTTGCCGCGCCAGTCGCAACTGGCCGCCGACCTCGGGCGCACGATCAAACAGGGTCACGGCATGGCCGCGACCGGCGGCGGTGATCGCCGCGCTCATCCCTGCCGGGCCCGCGCCGACCACGGCAATCGCCTTGGGCGCGGGGGTGGCGGTCAGCACCAGCTCGGTTTCAAATGCGGCGCGCGGGTTGACCAGACAGGTCGAGATCTTGCCCGAGAAGGTGTGGTCGAGACAGGCCTGATTGCAGGCGATGCAGGGGGCGATTTCATCGGCGCGACCCGCCGCCGCCTTGGCCACGAAATCCGGGTCAGCCAGGAAGGGCCGGGCCAGGCTGACCATATCGGCCTGGCCCTGCGCCAGGATGTCTTCGGCGACCTCGGGCGTGTTGATCCGGTTCGAGGTAATGACGGGAATGCCCACTTCGGGGCGCAGCCGCGCGGTCAGCCAGGTAAAGGCCGCACGGGGCACCGAGGTGGCGATGGTCGGAATGCGCGCCTCGTGCCAGCCGATGCCGGTGTTCAGGATCGACGCCCCTGCCGCCTCGATCGCGCGCGCCAGCGTGACCACCTCGTCCCAGGTTGACCCATCGGGCACCAGATCAATCAGCGAAATCCGGTAGATCACGATGAAATCGTGCCCGACCGCCGCGCGCACGCGGCGCACCACCTCGACCGGGAGGCGCATGCGGTTTTCATAGGCACCGCCCCAGCGATCATCGCGTTTGTTGGTGTGGCGCACCAGAAACTGGTTCAGGAAATACCCCTCGGAGCCCATCACCTCGACCCCGTCATAGCCTGCCTCGCGCGCCCGCACGGCGGCGGTGACGATGTCGGCGATCTGCTTTTCGATGCCGTCTTCGTCCAGTTCGCGCGGGGGAAAGGGCGATATCGGCGATTTGATGGCCGAGGCCGAGACGCATTCGGGCCCATAGGCATAACGTCCGGCGTGCAGGATCTGCATCGCGATGCGCCCGCCCGCATCATGCACGCGGTCGGTGATCATCCGGTGATTGGCGATGTCTTGCGCGGTGAACAGGCCCGCGGCCCCCGGAAACACGCCGCCTTCACGGTTTGGCGCCATGCCGCCGGTGACCATCAGGCCAACACCGCCGCGTGCGCGCGTGGCATAGAATTCGGCGACCCGGTTCCAGTCGCCGGTTTCTTCCAGATTGGTATGCATCGACCCCATGAGCACGCGGTTTTTCAACACGACATGCCCCAGATCAAGCGGGGCGAGCAGATGCGGATAATGGCTCATGGTGTCCTCCCTTGGCTGGCCGTCACGGTGACGCGCACGGCAACGTATGTCACGCCAAACGCGGCGTCATTGCCGGACTTGAGCGCAGGATATTGCACCGCCTTATGCGCAGTGAATGCTATTTCCGGGCGCGCAACAATCGTTTCTCGCCCCACGCCAACCGCGTGAATTCCCCGGTATTGTCCCCCCCCGGCCCCATTTGCGCCCGATTTGGTGTTGATACATCGGTCAAAGAAGCAATGTTCCCGAAGGGTGTACAATGGATCGCCTTACCGAAATGGAAGCCTTTGCCACCGTCGTGGATCAGGGGGGCTTCACCGATGCCGCGAAAAAGATGGGGATCTCCAAATCCGCCGTTTCGAAACATGTCTCGGCGCTGGAGGCGCGTCTGGGGGCACGCCTGCTGAACCGCACCACACGGCGGGTATCGCCGACTGAAATCGGGCTGGCCTATTACGACCGCGCGCGCCGCGTTTTGAATGATGCGGGCGAGGCCGACGCGCTGGTGACCTCGATGCAGGTGGCGCCTTCGGGGCTGTTGCGAATTTCGGTGGCCACCGATTTCGGGGTCAACCTATTGTCGCCGGTGCTGGGGGATTTCTTGCAAGAGTTTCCCGAAATCAACGTCAACATGGTGCTGAACAACCGCTATGTCGAATTGATTTCCGAAGGTTTCGACATGGCGATCCGTGTGGGCGAGCTGGAAG
This sequence comes from Paracoccaceae bacterium, assembly GCA_028749255.1. Classification (GTDB taxonomy): domain Bacteria; phylum Pseudomonadota; class Alphaproteobacteria; order Rhodobacterales; family Rhodobacteraceae; genus Rhodobacter. The sequence continues at coordinate 5,207 of JAQTYE010000135.1, forward strand.
ACAGCACACTGCGGGCCCGCAAGCTGACCGAGACCTCGCGCCGGATGATCGCCTCGCCCAACTATTTCCAGAAATACGGGCGCCCGCTGAAAATCGACGACCTGAACGAGCACAAGCTGCTGCATTATTCGAACCAGTCGGCGGGCAATGTCTGGAAGATCACGGCGCCTTCGGGCGAACGGCGTCAGGTGCGCTCGGCCGGGTGGTTGACGGTGAACGATGGTCAGTCGCTGCTGCATGCCGCGATTGCCGGGCTGGGCATCGCTTATCTGCCGAGCTTTCTGTATGCCGATGCGATGAAACAGGGGTTGGTGGAAGAGGCAATCCCCGATCTGCCGATGGAGACGTTGGGGATCTATGCCGTCTATCCGCCGGGGCGGTTTACCCAGCCCAAAGTGCGCGCATTCATTGATTTTCTGGCCCAGACCTTCGCCGATAAAGGGCCTGACAACTGGTAAGTATCCCTCCCAGCGGGCCTCTCCGTCGGGGCCGCTAACCTTGGGTCGAGGTGATAATCACCTCGACCCGTCTGTTTTTCGCACGCCCCTCAGGTGTCTGGTTGGAGGCGCGCGGTGCAAGCCAGCCCGCCCCTTCTGCCGTGACCTGTGCGGGCGTCACACCGTAATCCGCGATCAGCCGCGCCCGCACTGCCGCCGCGCGTTTTTGCGAAATCGCGATATTGCCCGCCAGACCGCCGTCAGTATCGGTGTGACCGACCAACGCGATGCGGGTTTCGGGGCGGGTGGACAGGTAATCGGCCAGCGCGCGCAACGAGTCGAACTCGGCCGGTTCAAGTTCGACCTTGCCGCTTTCGAAAATCAGATCTTCCAGCACGGCCGCACCACTGCTGTCCAGCCGCGCCGCCAGCCCTGTGGTCGGTCCCGGCGCCGGGGTGGGGGTGCTGGATTGCAGCGGGTTTGAAGGTTGCGCGGTGGCGATCGCCTGTGCGGTCAGGGTGGTCAGATGCACGAACCCCGATTCCGACGAACGGCTGACAGTCAGTGCCAGAAACTCGGCTCCGCGGCTGGCGGCAAGATACCGGAAATCGCCCAGATCGACATGCATTTCCGGCTCGGGCAGCAGATCAAGCGCATAACGAAAATCGAAGCCGCCGCAATCGTCGGTTTCGCATGCATAGAGCGGCAGATAGCCCGCCGCGACAATCTGTTCGCGCAGATCGGCCAGAATTTGCAGGGTTGTCATCTGGTTGGCACGCAGCCGCCAGGCGGTATCGGCGCGCGCCCCTTCCAGCGCGCGATGCTCTCCGCCGCCCGCATGCCACGGCCCGGTCAACAGGTCATAGCTGGTGGCGGGGTTGGTGGCATGCGCGCTCAGCCCGGCCCCTTGCGGCAGGGTCAATTCGGGCGGTGCCGCCTGTACGGAAGTGGCGAGCGCCAAGGCCAATGTGGCAATCGCGGCGCGTTGCCTCATCGCTGTGCCTCGCGGCGGTAGTGATAGTGACCGCTGGCCCGCATTCCCAACGCCTGATACAGCGCATTTGCCCCGGCATTGGCGCGCGTCACCACAAGCGCCATCCGCGCAGCACCGTTTTCATGGGCCCAACGGGCGGCCTCGAACATCATCGCCCGGGCCAGGCCTTTGCGGCGCATCTCGGGCAGCACGGCCAAGGCGTGCAGCATCGCGACACCATTGTGGATGCCCACGAATGCCGCGCCCGCCGCACGGTCCTCTTTGCGGCCCAGCACGCAGCATTTTGGCGCCGGCGCGCGGTCCATCACCGCTTGCCGCCCGGCCCCAATGCCACAATCGGTCCACAGATCACGGGCGATCTGCAACGGCGGCCAATGCGCGAATGCGGTGACAGGGGGCACCGTTCCCAGCAGGTCGGGCACGGCGGCGTCATAGATCACCACCGGATCGAACACCTCGAACCCGCGGGCGGCCAGTTCGGCATCCAGCGCGTCCTCGCCCGGGCGCAGCATGAACTTCGGCTGTTGGTCCAGCGCGCGATGGGCGGTGATGGCAATGTCCAGATCGGCCTCGTCCAGGGGCACCTCAAGGCTGGCACAGCTGACGCGCGATCCGGCGCCGCGTCCCTCGCGCACCAAAAAACCGCCCGCCAGCCGGGTGCTGAATGCGGGCCACGTGGTGTCGATCACCTCAAAAATCGGGTCGGTCATTTGCCCTCCGGAAAGGCGGCTTGCAGGGTGGTGTGGCCAGCCGCGACCTGCGCGGGATCGGTGCCGCGCACCACCAGATTGGTGCCATAGGCGCCGTCTTGCACGAAGGGATACGACCCGAAGCTAAGGTCGGGGAACTGCCCGGCCAGCGCGCGCAGATCATCGGCAATCGCAGCCTCGGCCACCATCACCTGCCAGGTGCGGCTGATCAGCGGCGCGCCGCCGGTCAACCCGGGCAACAGCCCCGCGACCATCGCCTGAAAGATATTCGGCACGCCCGCCATCACATGGCAGTTGCCGACCGAAAACCCCGGTGCGCCAGACACCGGATTGTCGATCAGACGGGCACCTTCGGGGATCCGGGCCATGCGCATCCGTGATGCGGTGAATTCGACCCCGCGCGCGGCGTAATGCGCGGCCAGGATGGCGCGGGCATCGTCGCGCACGTCAATCGTGCGGCCAAAGGCATCGGCCACGGCATCGGCGGTAATGTCGTCATGCGTCGGTCCGATGCCGCCGCTGGTGAACAGCTGATCGTGGCTTGCCGACAGCTCGCGCACCGCCCCTACGATGGTGGCGTGATCGTCGGGGATCACGCGGATCTGCCGCAGGTCGATGCCGACCTTGACCAGTTCGCCCGCCAGATGATGGGCATTGCCTTCACGGGTGCGCCCGGTCAGGATTTCATCGCCGATAATCAGAATTGCTGCGGTCGGATTGGGCATCGGGGGCCTCCTTTGCGCCAAGGTATAAGCCGGGCTGCGTGTACGGGGAAGCCCGGCTCTGGCCAAGCCGCGGATTTGTGACTATCTAAGGGCCCATGTTAGCAGGAGAGAGCGCGTGGAAGAGAACCGGGGCCGTGTGACCAAGGATGGTATCCGCATTTATGAGGCCGCCGATTTCGAGGGGATGCAGGCCGCCGGGCATGTGGCTGCACGCATTCTGGACGAGGTCGCGCCATTGGTTGAACCGGGGGTCACGACCGAAGTGCTGGATGATTTTATCCGCAACCGGGTGACCGAGCTGGGCGCGAAATCGGCGACCATCGGTTATCGCGGCTACAAGCACGCTTCGTGCATTTCGGTGAACCATGTCGTGTGCCACGGCATTCCGGGCAGCAAGGTGTTGAAGGATGGCGACATCCTGAATATCGACGTGACCGTCATTCTGGATGGCTGGTACGGCGATACCTCGCGGATGTATGTGGCGGGCAACCTGTCGCGCAAGGCCGAGCGGTTGATCCAGGTCACCCATGACTCGCTGATGGTCGGGATCGAGCAGGTGCGTCCGGGGAATACCTTTGGTGACATCGGCCATGCGATCCAGCAATTCGTCGAAGGTCACCGGATGAGCGTTGTGCGCGATTTCTGCGGCCACGGTCTGGGCCGGGTGTTCCACGCCCCGCCGAACGTGCTGCATTACGGGCGCAAGGGCTCTGGCGCGGTGCTGGAAGAGGGTATGCTTTTCACCATCGAGCCGATGGTGAACCTTGGCCGCCCCGAAACCAAGGTGCTGGCCGATGACTGGACCGCGGTGACGCGCGACAAGTCGCTGAGCGCGCAGTTCGAGCATTCAGTGGGGGTCACCGCAGACGGTTGCGAGATCTTCACGCTGAGCCCGGCGGATCGGTTCCATCCGACCTGGGGCTGAACGCCCCGCGTAGGCCCCGGTCATTTTGCTGCGTGTGCAGCCGAGTCGTATTTCGCGCCGCCTTCGGGCGGCGCGTTGCATTTGGTGCCCCTTTGCCCTTGAACGCCCGATATTGCCGTCAGTTGCGCAATAATGTTTCACAGGCCTGCTCACATCTTCATGGATAATATTCGCGAAGCGTGAAATTTGCGCTAGGTCAAGAATAGTTCAGTGGTGGTCTGTTAATCTTCCCACAGGGATTAAGGAGAGCGTCATGGGAAACAAAGTTGGAAAAGTTGCGCTTCGGGCACTGACGACAGTGTCGGTTTTGGCGTTGGTTTTGGGTGCTGCGGCAAGTGTCGCGCCGCATAACTCGTTGAGCATGGTCTCTGCCGCCTGGGCAGAGGGTGAAGGTGAAGACGGCAATCACGACGGGGCCGAGGGCCATCAGGGCGGTCAGGGTCAGGGTTCGCAAGGTGCGCAATCTGGCCAAGGCAAGCAGGGTCAGGGGAGCGGCCAAGGTGGGCCGGGGCCTGATTCCGATGGCAAGGGTCCGCAAGCAGGCGGTCCGTCGGCCAGCAGTGGTGACAAAGGCAAGCCGAACTGGGCACAGGAAGGCATCCCCGAGGTTGAACTGGGGCGTCTGAGCGTCGCCCGTGCGCCGGATCAGGTTCTTGATCGGGCGCTGGCCGAGGCGCTGGCATCGGCAACGCCCGAGATGATCAGTTTCTACAATCAGTCGCTGGATGACATGATTGCGGACATCTCGGCGAATTGGGACACGCTGTCCTTCTTCGACTCGCCGCTGCAAAACCTTGGGCTGTTGAAAGATGCGCTGGATGGCATGTCGGTACTTGCGGACCAAGGGGTGACGACCCCGAACGCAGACTTGCTTGCCGTCTTCTTGGGCACGGCCTCGGACAAGACAGTCCCGGTGTCGGTTGATACCGTTATCGCGGTGACCAAGATCCTTGGCACCCCGGTGACGGGGGACGACGCGGTTACTTTGGCGAAAGATGCCGAAGAGGTGCGTCAGGCCATTCTGGCCGCCCACGGCTGAGACTGTGATGCATGTGCATGTGCTGGCCGCCTCTTTGAGGCGGCCAGTTGCGTTGAGCGCGCGACATAATCGCAACTCTACCACGCGGAGATTACGAGATGTCATCGTTCACTTTGGCAATAGGTCTGCCAGCCGTTTAGATCATGCGACAACTGATGCAGAGGTCATGCAGATGCAACAATCTTGGGTGTTCAAGTCTGTGGTGACGGCGCTGGCGGCGCCGATTTTGAGTATTTCGATGACCGGGCATGTTCTGGCCC
>JAQTYE010000136.1 GCA_028749255.1 Paracoccaceae bacterium
TGGGTCGCGGGGTGGTACCTGGGCGCGGCGATGACCCGGATGTATACGCAGTTCTTTCGCCTGCCCTGGCTGATCTATGCGCCCTCCAGCTGGCCCTTCGCGGTCTCGGCCCTGCTGGCGCTGGTGCCCGTGGCCAGCGGCGCGGGGCGCGCGGTGGCGCGGTCCGTCCGGCTGCCGCCTGCGGTCGCGATGCAACCGCCCGCGCCGCCGCTGTTCCGGCGCGGCTGGGCCGATGTGATCGGCGCGCGGCTGGGGCTGCGGCAGACGACGATGATGATCTTGCGCTCGATCACCCGCTGGCCGGGGCGCGCAGCGGTCACGCTGTTCGGGGTCACCGCCTCGGTCGCGGTGCTGATCGCGTCGTTTTTCACCTATGACGCGATGGCGCTGATGGTGGACGAGATTTTCACCAAGGCAAATCGCCAGAACGTGACGCTGATGCTGGCGCAACCGGAAAACGACCGCGCCGTGGCCGATGCGCGCGCCCTGCCCGGGGTGATCGTGGCTGAGGGCGCGCTGAGCCTGCCGGTGCGGCTACACAACGGATCGCGCGCCGAGCTGACCACTTTGACCGCCCACCCCGCGCAGGTCACCCTGTCGCGGCTGATCGACGATCAGGGTCACGCGGTCAGCCTGCCCGATTACGGGCTGGTGCTGCCCGAAGGGCTGGCACGCAAGCTGGGGCTGCGTCCGGGCGATATGCTGCGGGTCGAGGGCCTGAGCCCCCCACGCGAGACCTGGGACATTCCGCTGACCGCCACAATCCGTCAAACACTGGGGCAAGAGGCGCATATCGCCGCCCCCGCACTGGCCGCGCTGATGCGTCAGGCGCCACAGGTCAACCGGATCAACCTGCGCGTCGATCCGACACAGATGGACGCGTTGAACACCGCTGTGAAGGCCACGCCCGCAATCGCCGGGCTGACCGACTGGGCCCGGACCCGAAATCAGTTCACGGCCACGATCAACGAAAACCTGGCGATTTCGGCGGTGATCTATAGCGCACTGGGAATGCTGATCACGATGGGCGTGGTCTATAATGCGGCGCGCATTCAGCTGTCGGAACGCGCGCACGAGCTGGCGTCCCTGCGGGTTCTCGGGTTCCGGCGCGCCGAGGTCGGTTATGTTCTGGTCGGCGAATTGATGCTATTGACGCTGGCCGCGCTGCCCTTGGGCTGGGCTGCAGGCTATGGCTTTGCAGCCTTGGTGGTGCAGGGATTTTCCACCGATGTGGTGGCCTTGCCCCTGGTGGTGGACCGCCGCACCTTCGCCTATGCCAGTGTGATTGTGGCAGGCACGGCGCTGGCCGCGGCGCTGCTGGTGCGGCGCCGGCTGGATCGGATCGACATTGTTCAGGCGCTGAAGGCGCGCGGTTAGGAAAGGTTCAACCCGATGAAAAGATGGCTCTTTCCCGCACTCTCGGTGATCGCGCTGCTGGCGCTTGGCGGCTGGGCGCTGTGGCCGCGCGCCGAACTGGTGGATCTGGTCACGATCACCCGCGCGCCGATGGAAACCACCGTCGAGGCCGAGGGCATGACCCGGGTGCGCGCCCCCTATCTGGTCACCGCGCCAATCACCGGAACCACCGTGCGCAGCCCCGTCGAGGTCGGCGATGCAGTGATCCGGGGGCAAACGGTTGTGGCCGAAATCCACCCCGCCGAACCCGCGTTTCTGGACGCCCGCGCCCGTGCGCAGGCCGAGGCGACCGTGACCGAAACCCAGGCCGCCGTGCGGCTGGCCGAGGCCAATATCACCCGCGCCGAGGCCGATCTGGTCTATGCGCGCGGCGAATACGACCGCAATCAGGAACTGGCCGCGCGCGGAATCGTGCCCTCGCGCACGCTGGAGGCCGCGCTGCAGGCCCGCCAAAGCGCCGAGGCCGCGCTGAATGCCGCGCGGTCTGAATTGGATCTGAACCGCGCCACGCTGGCCAAGGCGCAGGCGCAGCTGGTCGCCCCCGAAGACCCCGGCGCCGACATCCACGCCGCCAGTTGCTGCGTGGCAATCACCGCGCCCGCCAGCGGCACCGTGCTGACGATCGAGGACCGCTCGGCCCGGTTGGTGCAGGCGGGGGCACCGCTTTTGACGATTGGCGACGTGCAAGACCTTGAAATCGAAGTTGATCTTTTGTCATCGGATGCGGTCAAGGTGGCACTTGGGGCGCCCGCGCATATCGAACGCTGGGGGGGGCGACGGCGTGCTGGACGCCCGCGTGACCCGGATCGAGCCTGCCGCCGTGACCAAGGTCTCCGCGCTGGGGATCGAAGAGCAACGGGTGAAACTGCGGCTGGATATCGTGACCCCGGCAGAGGCGCGCGTGGGGCTTGGCGACCGGTTTCGCACCTATGTCCGCATCGTCACCTGGGGCGGCGACGCCGTGTTGCAGGTGCCGCAATCGGCGCTGTTCCGGCAGGCTGCGGGCTGGGCGGTTTATACCGAACGCGCGGGCCGCGCGGTGCTGGTGCCGGTCGAGATCGGGCACAGCAATGCGCAGGTGGCCGAGGTGGTGTCGGGTCTGACCGAGGGCGACCGGGTAGTGGCCTACCCGGGCAGCCTGATCGCGGATGGCAGCCGCATCACCGCGCGCCCCTGACAGGCCCGCCCGCAGCTGGGCCTTAGCGCGCGAAACTCATCGGCAAAGAGAATCTGTAATTACCCGCACCCAATTCCTTGGGGGCCACCGGGAACCGGCCCGCCGCGCGCACGGCTTGCAACGCCGCCGCATCAAGGGCGGGAACGCCCGAGCTTTGCAGCACCGACACCCGGCGCAATGCGCCTGCGGCGGTCACCGTCAGCTGCACGATCACCCGCCCCCGCGCCGAACCCGCCGCCGCTGGATAGGATTTCCGCCGCTCGATCCGGGCGCGGATCGCCGCGCCCCATTCCGCGCGCAGATCGCGCTCGCGCCCGGGGCTGAGCGTGGCGGCCTTGGCCTGTCCGTTCTGCCCTGCTGTCGCGCCGCCCGCCCCGGCCGCCTGCTGCGCGGCCTGCGCCTGGGCCTGGGGGGCTTTCGGCTTTTTCGGCGCGGGCGGGGTTTCAGGTTTCGGTGGCTTTGGCTGTTTGGGCGGCGCGGGCGCGGCCTGTGGCACCATCGGCGCATCGGGCAAGGCCGGGGCTTGCGGCAGGCTCAGCGCCGCGGTTGGCGGCGGTGTGTCGGGGATGATCTCGGGCGGCAGATCGGCAATCGGTTCGGGCACCGGATCGGCCGGGGTGTCCGGGGCCTCGGATGTCAACTCGGGGGGGCGTTCCCATTCGGCGATCAGCGCCTCGAGCGCGCCGTCAGACCCCGCCAGCGTGATCAGTTCGGCGCCGCCTGCGCCCGCCGCCTCGGCCCCGCCGGGCTGTTCGCCCCAAAGTGCCAAAACGCCCAGATGCAACGCTACCGCCAGCAGGACGCATCCGCCGAAGGCCAGCCCGCGCCGCATCAGGTCCGCTCCGCCACGAGCGCGACTCGGGCAAAGCCCAGCTCGGCCAGCTGCGCCATCAGGGCCGCCAGATCAGGCGCGCGGGCCCCGGCATCGGCCCGCAGACGCAACACCGGGCATTCGGCGCCACAGTCCGCGCGCCAGGCGATCAGCGCGGGCCAGATTGCCCCATCGCGCGCACCTTCGAACCCCAGCGCCCCGTCGGCGCCCAGATAAATGACCGCGCCCTCGCCCGGTTCGGCGCCGGTTCTGGCGGTCGGCGGGGTCACAGCAAAGGGTTCAGGGGCCGCCAGCGTGGCCGCAATCAGAAAGAAAATCAGCAGCAAAAACACCACGTTGATCATCGGCAACAGGTTTTCAGAGGCAGCTTTGCGCGGCGGGTCGGAAAATTGCATCACGGCACCACCACCAGCTGGGTGATCCCCGCATCGCGCAATGTCTCGCTCAGGGTGACCAGATCCTGCACCGTGCCACCGCGCGCGCGCAAGATCACCGGGTCCGTGGGGGTGGCCATCAGTGGCGCCAGCTGTGCCAGCAGATCAGCCGACGGCACCGCCACACCGTTCAACCGCAGCCCGCCGTCTTCCAGATCAATCAGGCGCGGCGGACCTTGCCACTGCCCGCCCGGCGCCGCGGCCAGGGCCAACGGTTGCTCGGCCTCGTGACCGAAGCGCGAGGCCAGCATGAAGAACACCAGCAGCAGAAACACCACGTCGATCATCGGCGTCAGCGAAGGGCGCCTGCGCACCCGGGCCGCGCCGAAGGAGAACATTATTCCGCCGCCGCGCGGGCGGGCGCGACCTTTGCCGGGGCCTGGTGCGGGGCGCGGGCAAAAATCTGGGTGGCGGCGTCTTCCATGTCGTGACGCAGCCGGTCCACCACCGATTCAAACCAGGTCAGCGCAACCTGCGCCGGAATTGCCACCGCCATGCCTGCGGCGGTCGTCAGCAAGGCCTCCCAGATGCCGCCCGCCAATGTCGCGGGATCCGCGCGTGCGCCCGCCTCTTGCAGCGCCTGAAAGGCCGCGATCATGCCGGTGACGGTGCCCAGCAGACCCAGCAACGGGCCAATCGCCACCGCCAGCTCCAATCCGCGCAACCCGGCCCGGGCCCGCGCCAAAAGCGCGCGCGCAACACGGGCAGTTTCGGCCTCGGCCGCTGCACGATCCAGCGTGGCGTCGTCCAACGCGCCCATCGCCGCCCGCGCCAGCCGCGCACGCAACGACTGCCGCCCGTCCAGTTCGGCCAAAGCGGCCGCGCGGTCGCCCGCCTGCCAGGCGGTGATCGCGGCAGCCGAATGCGCCCCGCCCGACCAGGCACCGGCGCGCAGCAAATCCCACAATTTCCAGAAGATCAGCGCCAGTGTCAGAACCGACAGCAACCCGATGGCCCACATCGCCGGGCCGCCCAGATCAAGGATGCCACCAAGGCGGCCCGCCAGATCCGTCGCACTGCCCGCCATGACCATCCCCCGCATAATGCCCCAAGGGGCTGGTGCCGGTGGAGGGACTCGAACCCCCGACCCTCGACTTACAAAATCGCAGCTCTACCATCTGAGCTACACCGGCATACCGGCCTGCAATACAGCCCTACGCGCGCGCGCGCAAGATTGCCATTCAACGGCGCTTTTCCAAATTTGCGCGGGCCAGAACCAGTGTCGCCAGCAGGCCCACCGCCATCACCAACAGGGCAGCAGGGGCCGCATCGCCCAGGTTTTCAAGGCTTGCCTTTTCATGCACCCGGGTCGCCAGCGTGTCATAGTTGAACGGCCGCAGCAGCATCGTGGTTGGCAATTCCTTGACGCATTCAACAAAGACCAGCAGCAGCGCCGATCCGACAGAGCCGCGCATCAGCGGCAGATAGACCTCGCGCAGCGCCCCCCCGGCCGTGCGCCCAAGCGAACGTGCCGCCATCGGCAGGCTGGGCGACACCCGGCCAAACGCGCTGTCGGCGGCACCTTGGGCAATCGCGAAGAACCGCACCACATAGGCCAGAACGATGGCCGCCGCCGTGCCGGTCAGCATCAGCCCGGGGTCGTAGCCGGTCACCGCCCAGATCGCATCAGCCAAACGATGATCCAGCGCCGCCAGCGGAATCAGGATGCCCACCGCCAGCACCGCCCCCGGCGCCGCATAGCCCAGCGTGGTGAACGGCAGCACCAGCCGCGGCAGCCGCCGCCCCGTCATCCGCACGCCGTAAACCATGAACAGCGCCGCCGTCACCGTCAGAATTGCCGCGATCCCACCCACGCTGAGCGTATGCAGGAACGCGCGCCCCAGACCGGGACCGAACCACGCCTCGGGATTGGCCAGCGCGTAGCGGCTGATCACCGCCACCGGCAGCACAAACCCGACCGCGAAAGGCAAGGTGCAGAGCGCCGTTGCCAGCCAGGCCGACACCCCCGTCAACTGCGTGCGCAGGATCGGGCGCGGCTGACGCGCGGATTGGTAATAGCGCGAATTGCGGCGGCTGGTTTTCTCCAGCGCAAACAGCACAAAGATCACCGCCAGAATGACCACGGCGATCTGCGCGGCGCCCCCGGCATTCCCGGCCTCCAGCCAGGTCGTGAAAATTCCTGTCGTCAGGGTCTGCACGCCGAAATAATCGACCACGCCGAAATCGGCCACCGTCTCCATCATTGCAATCGCGGCCCCGGCGGCGATTGCCGGACGCGCCAGCGGCAAGCCGACGCGCCAAAACAGCCCCAAGGGCCCCGCACCAAGCGCGCGGGCGACCTCGTAACTGCCGCCCGATTGTTCGCGAAACGCCGAGCGGGTCATCAGATAGACATAGGGATACAGCGCCGAGGCCAGCACGATGATCGCCGCGCTGCGCGAACGCACCTGCGGGAACCAGTAGTCCCGCGCCGAAGCCCAGCCGAAGGCCTCGCGCAGGGCGGTCTGCACCGGGCCGCTGTAATCCAGAAAATCAACCAGCGCATAGGCCCCGACATAGGCCGGAATTGCCATCGGCAACAGCAGCAGCCATTCCAGCCACCCAGAGCCCGGAAACCGATACATCACGATCAGCCAGGCCGCACCCGCCCCCACCGCCGCCGCCAGAACCCCCACGCCCCCCGCCAGGATCGCGGTATTGGCCATGTAGCGCGGCAGCGTCGTGGCCAGCAGATGCGGCCATATATTTTCGGTCGGGTTCAACGCGACCCAGATCACCGCCACAATCGGCGCCACGATCAGCGCGGCGATCGCAACGGCCCCCGCCGACCACACCCCCGAACCCGCCTGACGCAAGCCCAGGCCGCCAGACGCGGCCGTCCGCCCGCGCGCTACGGGGTTTGGGGGAAGGCCCGGGCCGGGCGCGATTACCTGAGTCTTCTGATCGGTTACCATGTGGCCGGGCTTACACCGAAACAGGTTTGCCTGTCCAGAAAAGCCCCTGTAGTCTGCGCCCCAGAGAGCAGGATAAAAATATGCAGGTCGTATATCACCTTGGCGCCCATTCGACCGACGAAGAGCGGCTGATCCGTACGCTGGCGGAAAACCGTGCGACGCTGGCGCAGGCGCGCGTGGCCGTGCCCGGCGCGAACCAGTATCGCCCGGTGTTGCGCGAAACCCTGATGAAATTGAAGGGCGGCCCGGCCGATGCCGAGACGCAGGCGCGAATCTTGCAGGCCTGCGGCGCTGATGACCTGCCGCGGCGTCTGGTGTTCAGCCACGAGTTTTTTCTGTGCGTGCCCGGTCGGGTGGTGACGGATGCCGGGTTCTACACCATGGTGCCCGCGAAGCTGGGGCCGTTGGTGAACCTGTTCCCCGACGCGCAAAGCGAATTTCACATGGCGCTGATCAACCCCGCGACATTGCTGCCCGCGCTCAAGGCACGTCTGCCGAAAATGAGCTATGATGAGATGATGTCGGGCCGCGACCCGCGCGATCTTCGCTGGGCGCCAGTGGTGCGCGCAATGGTCGAGGCCGCTGGGGGCAGTCGCGTGGTGTTGTGGTGCAACGAAGATCTGCCGATGCTGTGGCCCGAAATCTTGCGCAGTCTGGCCGGGTTGCCCGCCTCGGCGCAGCTGGTCGGTGACGACGCGCTGTTGGCAACGATCATGAGCGAGGAAGGTCTGGCGCGGTTGCGCAGCTATCTGCGCAGCCATCCGCCGCAATCGGCCACCCAGCGACGCAAGATCGTCAGCGCGTTTCTGGACAAGTTCGTGCTGCCCGATGCGGTCGAGGTTGAAATCCCCCTGCCCGGCTGGACCGACGATCTGGTCGCCGAAATCACCGCAGCCTACGACGCCGACGTGGCCGAAATCGCCGCGATGCCGGGGGTCGAGTTTCTGGCGCCCTGACGGCCGCAGGCACAGCGGGCCACCATGCGAAAAGGCCCCCTCGGGGGCCTTTGGCAACTCTGGACGACGCGAAGGCTGGGGTCAGATCATTCCCAGCGCGGCTTTGTAGATGTCCAGAATGGCCTCTTCCTCGGCCAGATCGTTCTTGTCGCGTTTGCGCATCGCGATGATTTTTTTCAGAACCTTGGTGTCATAGCCGCGGGCCTTGGCTTCGGACATGATGTCCTTTTGCTGCTCGGCGATGTCTTTTTTCTCGGCTTCCAGATGTTCGAACTGCTCGATGAACTGGCGCAGTTCATCGGCGGCAACATTATAGGCGGCATCACTGGGCATCGGAAACTCCTGTCTGAAAGCCTGCGCTTCGGGTTGGCCCTGACTAGCCCGCCCGCGCCCGCGCTTCAAGGGACTTGGGGCGTGCGCCCGGCGGAACCCGCCGGGGCCCTTGCCCCTTGCCAGCCCGCGCCGTGCAGGCTAGGCCGTGGCCGAGACAAACGGAGGGGCGCATGGACTATTTGATCTGGACCGGGGCGGCGGTGTCGATGGCAGGATTGGCCGGTATCGTGTGGTGCATTCTGGCAATTGCCAAGGCCAAACGCGCCGGACTGGACGATGCCGGTCTGCGCGCGCGGCTGCAACGCGTGGTCGTGATCAATCTGGGCGCGCTGTTCACCTCGGTCATCGGGTTGATGATGGTCGTGGCGGGGGTGATGCTGGGCTGAGGCCCGGCCCGTCAGTCGTCAAGATCGCCGAATTTCCGCCCGTTGCGGATCAACACATCCCATAGCGTGACCGGCGCCGGGGCGCCTTCGGCCACCAGCGCGCGCAGCCGTTTGCGCGTCGCCAACAGCCCTGCACGGTCGGCCTGAAACAGCGGCCCGCCATGGACACGCGGAAACCCCAACGCCCGCAGCGCCAGCAGATCCAGATCGCCCGCGCGATGCACCTGCCCACGTTGCAGCGCCTGCGCCCCCTCGCCCGCCAGTTCCGCCAGAACCCGTGCCACGATTTCGCGCGCAGGCAGACGTTGCGGCGTGATCCCCGCCTCGGACCGCAGCGCGGCCAGAATGTCCGACAGGCCCGGCGCGGGTTGCGGCGCGTGGCCCGCATAAAGATAGACGCCGCGCCCGGCGGCCCGCCCGGTCTGGCCTTCCAGCTGCAGGAAGGTGAAAAACGCGCCCGGTGCCCGGCCCGCCGCCGCGATCTGCGCCAAAACCGTTTCTATGCCTACGCGGTCGGCCTGCACGAAAGGCGGCTCGGGAAAACCGAAGTCACGCAGCGCGGCATCGACCGCATCGGGCGCCGCGCCCGCCAGAACCGCACGTTCTGCAGCGGCCCAAAACGCCGCGCGCAGCCGCGCGCCCAGTCCCGGTGCGGCCTGGATGACCAGATCGCCGGTGGTGCGCAGTAGCGCCGCCACCGGGGCCAGAAGTGGTGCGGCCTCGGCCCCACCCGTGCTGAGGGCGATGACCCCCGGCAGCCGATCAAGCCGCAGATCCTGCGCCCGCGCCGGGGCAAAGCCAGCCAATACCAAAGGCAGCCCCAATGCCTGAAGCGCCGGCAATTCATCGGCCTGCGGTGCGGCCAACAACAGATCGGCACCGCCCAAGCCCGCCGGATCCAGCGCCGCGCCAAGCCGCGCCCAATCGGCCTCGCGGGTCTCCGGGTCCAGGGTTCCGGCCTGCACGGCGGCCTCTTGCGCATGGGCGATGCGCGAAAACGCAGGCTCCAGCGCCGCCGGGTCGCTGGCCCCCATGACCACGGCGCGCCCCTGTTCCAGCAGGGCAAGCGCCAGCTTGTCAGATTGGTTCCACAACGCAATTTTATGCAGATCGACCTCGGGGGCCAGCGGGAAGCCCGCCTGCGCGGCGGCCCGCTCGGCCCTGGCCACATGGTGCAGCGCCTGGGCCAATTCGGCCTCTCGCAGATCATCAAGTGCCACCGCCTCGAAGTCGAGGGCCTCGGGCAGGGGCAGCAGCAGCGCGGCTTCGGCGACTTCGGCCGCCCGCTGCGCCACAGGGGCCATCGCGCCGTTCACAAGCCCCGCGCGCACTGCGGCCAGCTCGCCAAGCGACCGTTGCGGCGCTGCGGCCGAACCATCGCGCGGGGCAAAAGGCATCTCGCCCCCTTGCTCGGCCACCTGCAACGCGACCGACACCGCCGCCGATTCAATCGCCCCCGCCGAGGCCACCGCATCGCACAGACCCAGCGCCATTGCCGCCTGCGCGTCCCAGTCATGCCCCGAGGTGACATAGGTCAGCGCCTGCGCCGCCCCCGCACGCCGCGCCAAACGCACCAGACCGCCCGCCGCCGGGATCAGACCCAGCGCAAATTCGGGGGCCGAAAAGACCGTATCCGCCAAGGCCATCCGCAGCCCGGCCGCCTGAGACAGCGCCAGTGCGCCCCCGGCAATCCGCCCCGACAACACCGCCACCACCGGCACCGGCGCCGCAGACAGCCGCCCTGCCAAAGCCGCCAGCCGCGCAGCCCCTGGCCCGTCGTAATCATGCACAGGATCGGCGGCCACCGGCCACCCCGCAGGCCCCGCGCGCAGCAC
>JAQTYE010000137.1 GCA_028749255.1 Paracoccaceae bacterium
ATCACCATTTCGAAAAGAAAGGCTGGGCCGAACCGCAGATCGTCATTCGCTTCTGGATCATCTCGCTGATCCTGGCGTTGATCGGGCTGGCCACGCTGAAAATCCGCTGAAACCGATGCGCGAGGCCGATCTTTACCTGCCCGTCAAAGCCTATCTCGAAGCGCAGGGGTATACGGTCAAGGCCGAGATCGGCGATTGCGATGTGTTCGCCCGGCGCGGCGATGAACCGCCGGTTGTGATCGAACTGAAACTGACGTTTTCACTGGCGCTGGTGCTGCAAGGCGCGGCGCGCCAGACCCTGTTCGAACACGTCTATCTGGCGGTGCCGGTCTCGTCTGATCGTGGCTGGAAACTGCGTTACACCGATATTATGCGGCTGTGCCGACGCCTTGGGCTGGGGTTGCTGGCGGTCGATCCGGGCAGGTCCACGGTCGAGGCCCATCTTGATCCTGGGCCTTATGCCCCGCGCCGCAATGTCAAACGCGCGGCCCGACTGCTGCGCGAATTTGAACGCCGGGTGGGCGATCCGAACCTCGGCGGTATCACCGGCCAGATCAAGATGACCGCCTATCGGCAGGATGCGCTGCGGCTGGCCCATCATCTGGCCCAAAACGGCCCCGGCAAACCCGCCGATCTGGCCCGCGCGACGGGCGTCGCCCGCGCGGCCACCCTGATGCGCGCTGATCATTACGGCTGGTTCGATCACCCGGCGCGGGGCCTTTATGCATTGTCCCCCAAAGGGGTTTCGGCGCTGGACGAACATGCCGCACAGATCGCGGTGCTTGTGACGCGCGGCTGAGGCCACTTGCCTCTTCCCCCTTCGCCTTGGTTCAAATATCCCGGGGGTGCGGGGGCAGGCCCCCGCGACTAACGCTGGGGGTGTGCGATGATTCCGGTTCTGGGGTATGAAGGCTGCAAGGTCGCGGTTCTGGGGCTGGGGCGGTCTGGCCTGGCGACGGCCGCCGCGTTGCGGGTGGGCGGTGCCGAACCGCTGTGCTGGGACGACAGTCCCGAAGGCCGCGCGCGCGCCGAGGTCGCTGGGTTCACCTGCCACGATCTGACCCGCGCCGATGCCTGGGACGGTGTCGCCGCACTGATCACCTCGCCCGGCATTCCGCATTTGTATCCGATGCCGAACAAACTGATTGCGCGAGCGATGGCGGCGGGGGTGCCGGTTGATAACGACATCGGGCTGTTCTTTCGCAGTTGGGCCACCGCGGATTGGGACAGTTTCGATGTCGCGCCGCGTACGATCTGCGTGACCGGATCGAACGGCAAATCCACCACGACGGCGCTGATCCATCATATTCTGGAACATGCCGGGCGACCGACGCAAATGGCTGGGAATATCGGGCGCGGGGTGCTCGATATCGAACCCGCGCAGGATGGCGAGGTGGTGGTACTTGAGCTCAGCTCGTATCAGACTGATCTGGCCCGCGCTCTGACCCCCGATATCGCGGTATTTACAAATCTTTCGCCCGATCATCTGGATCGCCACGGTGGCATGGGCGGTTATTTCGCGGCCAAGCGGCGGCTGTTCGCCGAAGGAGGGCCGGATCGTGCGGTGATCGGCGTGGATGAAGCGGAGGGTGTCTATCTGGCCAATCAGATCGCGACCGGTCCCGAGGATGATCGGGTGATCCGCGTGTCCAGTGCGCAAAAGCTGGGGGAATTTGGTTGGTCGGTCTTTGCCCGCAAGGGGTTTCTGGCTGAGTGGCGCAAGGGTCGGCAGGTTGCCTCGATCGACCTGCGTGAGGTCACGGGGCTTCCGGGGGCGCATAACCACCAAAATGCCTGTGCCGCCTATGCGGCCACCCGCGCGCTCGGGATCGGCCCGCGCCTCATCGAAGAGGCGTTCCATTCCTTCGCGGGTCTGCCGCATCGCAGCCAGACCGTGGCCGAGAAAGCGGGGGTGCGTTTCGTCAATGACAGCAAGGCCACCAATGTCGATAGCGCGGCCAAAGCTTTGCAGGCTTTCGGTAATATTCGCTGGATCGCGGGTGGCTTGGGCAAAGAAGGCGGGGTTGGCGGACTTAAGCCTTTCTGCGTTTCGGTGAAAAAAGCGTATTTCATTGGCCATTCCGGGCGTGATTTTGCGCTGGAACTGGGGATCGCGCATGAAATTTGCGAAACGATGGAGGCCGCAGTTGCCGCTGCCGCACGAGATGCCGAGCCGGGAGATACCGTTCTGCTGGCGCCTGCCGCTGCAAGTTTTGACCAATACCCGAATTTTGAAAAGCGTGGGGCGCATTTTACCGAACTTGTGCAGGCGCTGCCGGGGTAAGCGGGCGCGATCTGTTCTGGGGGCGCCCCTGCCGTGCCGAAGCCGGGGCAGGGGCGGGAGTTTTCCGCTCGCCTCAGATCAGGATGCCAGGCGGGTATGATCGTCAGTCGCTTCAATGGTGAAGACCGAGCTGATTTCCTTGAGTGACATGGCTTGGGTCATCAGCCCCTGCACGGCCGCAGAGTTTTCTTCGAACATCGCCGCGTTCTGCTGCGTCACCTGATCCAGTTGGTTCACGGCGGTGGTCACTTCAGAAATCCCGACGGATTGTTCGGCGGCCGAGGCGGCGATAGTTTTGACCAGCGTGTCCAGTTCTGACACCAGATCCCCGATATTTCCCAACGCAGAATCCGATTGTGACGCCAGATCGACTCCTGATTTCACCTGGTGTTCGGAGGTGCTGATCAGTTCGGCGATTTCGCGGGCCGCCTCGGAGGAGCGCTGCGCCAGCGCCCGGACTTCGGAGGCGACGACTGCAAAGCCACGCCCGGTTTCGCCCGCCCGTGCCGCTTCGACCCCGGCATTGAGCGCAAGCAAGTTGGTTTGGAAGGCGATATCGTCGATCACACTGGTGATCCGTGAAATCTTCACTGAGCTTTGTGCGATGTCATGCATCGCAAGGACGGTCTGCTTGACGATGTCGCGCCCGGCGGTGGTGGTGTCGCGGGTCTTTTCCACCGCTTTGGCGGCATTACGCGCACCTGCGGCAGAGCTGTCGACCGAGGCTGCCATCTGGTTCATTGCGGCGGCAGTTTCCTCGAGCGAGGCCGCTTGGGTTTCTGTGCGCCGACCCAATTCGTGCGAGGCACCGCTCAGGCTGCCGGTCTCCGCTTCAATCATGTCCGCGCTGGAAATGATCGACGCCGCCAGTTCCGAGAACTTTTCGATTGCGGCGTTGAAGTCGAGGCGCAGCTGTTCATATGACGGCGGGAAGCGGTCGTGGATTGCGACGGTCAAATCGCCATGCGACATCGCCTTGAGATTGCGCGCCAGTGTGCTGACGACTTTTTCCTGTTCTCGCATTTGGGCTTCGCGTTCCGCCTCGGCCTGGGCGCGTAGGGCATCGCGTTCGCTGCGCTGCACTTCTTCTTGGCGGCGGCGTTCTTCCAACGCGGCGACATCGCGCGCCTTCATATCCTCTTCGCGCTTGCGCGCCTCGTCTTGGGCGCGCTTCAGTTCAGCGTCCTTCTCTGAACGGGCATGTTCAAGCGCATCTTTCTCGAGCAGCGCTATGCGAAACTGATCAAGCGCGCGGGCCATGTCACCGATGTCGCTTTTGGTGGTGGTGTAGGGCACATCCGTCGCGGTGTCGCCTGCGGTCATCGAATTCATCCGGGCGCAAATTGCCGAGAAAGGAATCGTCACGCTGCGGGCCAGCAGTGTCGAAATTCCCAGCAACACCAAAACACTGATGGCGAGCGTGATATTGGCGGCCATCCGCAGTTTGGCAAGCGCTGCGTCAATATCCGAGACATAGGAGCCGGTGCCGACAGTCCAGCCCCAGGCGGGAAACAGTTCGACATAGCCGATCTTCTTCTCTGCCTCTTGCGCGTCGGGTTTCTTGAAATAGTAGGTCAGGCTGCCCTTGCCGTCGGCTTCGACAATTTTTTGCATCTCTTCAAAGACATGGGTGCCGTAGAAATCAGAATAGGCGGATTGGTCGGTGCCAACCCATTGCGGCATGGTCGGGTGCACGAGGATCGTGATATCCTTGTCAAAAGCATAGAAATAGCCCGCAGTGTCGAACCGCAATGCGCCCAGAACCCGCTGCCCCTCTGCCTGCGCGTCTGCCAGAGTTCGAGCACCTGCCTCCACCTCTTTTTGCAGCTCGGTCAGCAGGCTGACCGCGGTGTCGGTCACGTCGTTCAGGTGGCGTTGGCGCATGTCGTAGGCGTTGGTGACCGCCGAATTCAACATCACTTCCGACAAGATGGTCAGGGAAATCGCCGCGATCGCCACAATCGCATAGATACGGGCAGGGATTTTATACAGCTTCGACAGCATGGCCGGGAATCCTTGGTTAGACCGGCTCAACCTAGGCCCAAGGGGTGAAGCAATCGTTAGCTGCTGTGCTGAATTTCCCGTCACCCCCATGAAAAAGCCCCGGGCTGACCGGGGCTTTCAAGATCTTCACGATGGTGCCAGGCCCCGTGACCGGGTTAGAGCGCGCCGTTTCGTTGCTGGATCATCATGAAAGTGTCGAAGTTATACTCGGACAGCTGCGCCCAGACATAGGCATCCCGCTTATAGGCCAGCTGACTTTCGTAGATCTTCTTGAAGGCCGCGTTCGAGGCGTTGATCTCGGCATAGACCTCTTGCGCGGCGTTGTAGCACGCGGTCAGAACCTCGGCCGAGAACGGACGCAGCTGGGCACCATTTGCCATCAGGGTCTTCAGTGCGGCGGGGTTTTTATAGTCATAAGCCGCCAGCATATCCGAGTTGGCCGCCTGACAGGCCGCCGTCAATGCAATCTGATAGGCCTCGGGCAGTGCGGCCCATTTCTCTTTGTTGAAGAAGGCGTGCAGACAGGCGCCACCTTCCCACCAGCCGGGATAGTAGTAATAGGGCGCGACCTTGTAGAAGCCGAGCTTTTCATCGTCATAGGGGCCGACCCATTCGGTCGCGTCGATGGTGCCTTTTTCCAGCGCCGGATAGATGTCGCCACCGGCGATCTGCTGCGGCACCACGCCGAGCTTCTCCATGACCTTGCCGCCGAAGCCGCCGATCCGCATTTTCACGCCCTTCATATCGGCGACGGTGTTGATTTCCTTGCGGAACCAGCCCCCCATCTGCGCGCCGGTATTGCCGCAGGGCAGGCCATGGATGCCTTGGGTGTTATAAAATTCGTTCAGCAGGTCATTGCCGCCGCCATAATAGAACCAGGCGTTCTGCTGACGGGCGTTCAGGCCGAAGGGCACCGCAGTGCCAAGGGCGAAGGTCGCGTCTTTGCCCCAGTAGTAATAGGATGCGGTGTGGCAGGCCTCGACGGTGCCATTGGACACCGCATCCATCGCCTGCAGACCGGGAACGATTTCACCCGCGGCAAAAACCTGGATCTTGAACTTTCCGCCAGTCATCTTCGAGACGTAGTTGGCCATTGTCTCGGCCGCGCCATAGATCGTGTCGAGCGATTTGGGGAAAGACGAGGTCATCCGCCAGGTGATTTCGGGCAGATCTTCGGCCATGGCCGGTGCGGCGACCGTTGCCACGGCCGCTGCTGCGGCCCCCCCAAGCGCACCCTTGCGGATGAAAGAACGACGATCCATTGGTATTCCTCCCATTGTTTTTAAAACCGTTCACTTCCGGTCCGCGCAGCGGTTCCTCCCCGGAACTGGGTTCGGTGGTCACTTTACTTGACCGAAATCGCCTGTAAAGCGTTAGTTGTGCGGTTTTTGCAATGCCGGTATCGAAAAAATGAACCCCCGGATCGCGATCTGCGCCCCGGGGGTCAAATGAGGTGGCCTGTGCCAAAAGACGCGGCACAGGCCCGGATTTTGGGCGATCAGAGCGCGCCGTTGCGCTGCTGGATCATCATGAACGTGTCGTAGTTATATTCCGCGACCTGAGTCCACAGATAGTTCTCGGCGCGGAATTCCTTGATCGACTGCCACAATTTCGCGAATTCGGGGTTCGTGGCTTCCAGCTCGGCATAGACCTCGTTGGCTGCGGTGAAGCAGGCCTGCAGGATCTCCGGGCTGAACGGGCGCAGTTGCGCGCCGTTGGCGACCAGCGATTTCAGCGCCTTCGGGTTCAGGTAGTCGTATTTCTGCAGCATGTCGGCATCGACACCCTGACAGATCGAGCGCAGCAACGACTGATAGGCGGCGGGCAGGGCCTCATAGGCGGCCTTGTTGAACATGAAGTGGACCGTCGGGCCACCTTCCCACCAGCCGGGGTAGTAGTAATAGGGCGCGACCTTGTAGAAGCCGAGCTTTTCATCGTCATAGGGGCCGACCCATTCGGTCGCGTCGATGGTGCCTTTTTCCAGCGCCGGATAGATGTCGCCACCGGCGATCTGCTGCGGCACCAGGCCGAGTTTTTCCATCACTTTGCCAGCAAAGCCGCCAACCCGCATCTTCAGACCTTTCAGGTCTTCGACGGTGTTGATTTCCTTGCGGAACCAACCACCCATCTGCACGCCGGTGTTCCCGCCCGGGAAGCCGACAAGGCCCTGGGTCGCAAGGAATTCGTTATACAGATCAATGCCGCCGCCATGGTAATGCCACGCGTTGATGCCGCGCGCCGAGAGCGAGAACGGCACCGCCGCCGCAACGGCCCAGGCCGGGTTTTTGCCCCAATAGTAATAGCCGACCGTGTGGCAGGCTTCGACCGTACCCGCGGCTGCAGCATCGGCAGCTTGCAGGCCGGGAACGAGTTCGCCGCCCGCAAAGACCTGAATCTTGAACTTGCCACCCGTGGCTTCTTCGACGCGCTTGGCCAGAACCTCGGCGCCACCATAAATCGTGTCGAGCGATTTCGGGAAAGACGAGGTCAGGCGCCAGGTCACCTCGGGCAGGTCTTGCGCAAGGGCAGGGGCGGCCAGGCTGGCAGCGGCACCGCCGATGGCGGCTTTGGTCAGGAATGAACGGCGATCCATAGGTTTCCTCCCGGATGTTCTGAATATCGGCACGGCGCGGGGCATGCCTGCGGCGCTGCCCGGAAACTGGCAGTTTGGTCCGGGGCTGTCCAGATGAAGCGCGCCAGAATCCCTGCGATCTGGTCAGTTTTCCAGTGTGTTTTGCAGGGACTTAGGCCGAAAATCGCCGCACTGTGCGTAACTGCCGCAGGCATGGGCGATACTGCCCGTTCAAATGGCACAGAAGGCGGGGTGCCCGCGGGGTGGGCGGTTCAGCCCTCGCGGGTATCGGGCAGGGCGATGCGTGCCACCTGCTCGGCGATCGGATCGACCGATAAGGGGTGGGTTTCGCTGCAATGATCTTCGGGGTTGCCGATGTCCTGCCAGCGACCGCCCTTGAAAATTTCGAGCGCGGCGAAATTGGCCTTGTAACCCATCTTGCGCGAACCGGGCACCCAATAGCCCAGATAGACATAGGGCAGGTTTGCGCGGCGCGCGATCTCGACATGATCGAGGATCAGGAAGGTGCCCAGCGAATCGTCGATCCGGTCAGGGTCATAAAAGCTGTAGACCATGCTCAGCCCGTCATCGAGCACATCGGTCAGGCACACTGCCGTCAGCGCCCGCACCGACCCCGGGCTGGCCGCAGTTTCGCGATATTCGACCACCCGCGACTTGACCGGGGTTTCCTCGATCATCGCGGCGAATTCGAAAATATCCATGTCCGCCATGCCACCATCGGCGTGGCGATGGTCCAGGTAACGGCGGAACAGCGCGAATTGTTCTTCGGTGGCCCAGGGGCTGGTGGCGGTGCGTTTCAGGTCCGCATTGCGTTTCAGAACCCGGCGCTGAGTCCGTGATGTGGTAAAATCGGCGACCCGGATGCGCGCCGACAGGCAGGCGGTGCAATCGGCGCAAGACGGGCGATAAAGCACGTTTTGCGACCGGCGAAACCCCTGTCGTGACAAGGCATTGTTCAGCTTTTCCGCGCCCTCGCCCTGCAACGCAGTAAACAGCTTTCGCTCGGCGCGCCCGTCCAGATAAGGACAGGGCTGCGGCGCGGTCACGTAGAACTGCGGGGCGAGCGGAAGGGAATGGCGCATGATCGCTGAGAATGTGGGCGGTTGAGCTAAAGGCTAACAACTTCGACGGCTTGCGCCAAGCGTTTCCTAGGAGCGAAATAGCCGCGGGCCCGGCTTTTTCAAGCCGGGCCCGGAAAAGGAGCGCACGAAGCGGTTGGAGGCGCCTTAGTAGCTGCCGCGCGGGGCCTCGCCTTCGGGGGTGCCGTGTTCCGGCGCCGGGGCTGCGGCGGCATGGGCGCGCTCGTCCATATACTGGTCGAATTCGGCCTTGTCGCGGGCTTCGCGCAGGCGGGCCAGGAAGGCCTCGAAATCGTCTTGCTCACGTTCCAGACGGGCCAGCGTGTCGGCCTTGTAGGTGTCGAACGCGGCGTTGCCGGTGGCGCGGCGGGCGTGGAAGTGCAGGCGCGGGCCGCACATCCGGCTGGCCTCGCGGGCACGACGGCAGCCTTTGCCGAAGCGGCCGGTGATCAGGATGAAGCCCAGAACCAGCAGACCCAGCGGACCGGCGAAGATGAACGAGCCGACCATCACCACGATCCAGGAAATCGGCCCACGTTCATCAAGCCAGTTGAGCGTGCGGGTGATCCAGCCGGGACGGGCGGCGGCTTCGGGGGCAGTATAGGCGTAGGCAGACATGGGAACCTCCGGTGTCTATGTGAATTCCTTTTACATTACGAGAGATGGGGTGGGTTCCGCCGCGCACAAGGGGGATGTAAAACTTTTTTACATCATCGAGGGGTCCGATCCGGCGCGGCCACGGATTGGGGCAAATCCCATTGACCGGGCCGGGCGGCGCGGTAGTGTGGCGCCATGACATTCGCATCTCGCCTGACCCGCTGTCCCATTCCTTTCGAGCCGGAAAGGGGCGCGGATGCTGTGCGCCCCTTTTCCGATCTTGCCCCCGAATTGCGGGCGCTGATTGCGGGCACGGGGGGCTGTTCGCCGTATCTGTCCGGCCTGCTGACCCGCGAGGCGGACTGGATTGCACCTGCGCTGTGCGGCGCGCCCGAAGCCGCGCTTGAGGCGGAATTCATGCGCCTGTCCGATGTGGCGCTGGATGTGCTTGGCCCTGAACTGCGCCGTGCCAAGCGTCGGGTCGCGCTGTTGGCGGGTCTGGCCGATCTGGGCGGCGTCTGGCCGCTGGAAACCGTGACCGGCGCGCTGACGCAATTGGGGGATCTGTCGGTTGATCTGGCGTTGAAACGGCTGGTGGCCGAGGAAATCCGGCGCGGCAAGCTGCCCGGTGCCACGCCCGACGACGCGCAGATCGCGGGCGGCATGGTTGCGTTGGCGATGGGCAAAATGGGCGCGGGCGAGCTGAACTACAGTTCGGACATCGACCTGATCTGTCTGTTCGACGAAACCCGTTTTGCTCCCGACGATCAGATGGAGGCGCGCGCGTCATTCATCCGTGTCACCCGCAAGATGGCGGCGCTGCTGTCGGACATCACCGCCGAGGGCTATGTCTTCCGCACCGATTTGCGGCTGCGCCCGGATGCCAGCGTCACGCCGGTCTGCATTTCGATGGCGGCGGCGGAACAGTATTACGAGGCCGAGGGCCGGACCTGGGAACGCGCCGCCTATATCAAGGCACGTCCCTGCGCCGGCGATCTGGCGGCGGGGCAGCGGTTCCTGACCGCGCTGACCCCGTTCGTCTGGCGCAAGCATCTGGATTTCGCGGCGATTCAGGATGCCCATGACATGCGGTTGCGGATTCGCGACCACAAGGGGCTGAACGGCCCGATCACCTTGCCCGGGCACGATATGAAACTGGGGCAGGGCGGCATCCGCGAGATCGAATTCTTCACCCAGACCCGGCAGTTGATCGCGGGCGGGCGCGACCCAGAGTTGCGCGACCGCACCACGGTGGGGGGGCTGTCGCGGTTGGCAACCAAGGGCTGGGTTGATCGCGATGTGGCGGCCGAGCTGATCAGCCATTACCGCGATCACCGTGAGATTGAGCATCGCGTGCAGATGGTCAACGACGCGCAGACCCACCGCTTGCCCGCCGCTCCTGACGGGTTGGCGCGGATCGCGGCGATGATGGGGGAGGGCGATGTGCAGGCCTGGCGCGCGCGCCTGCTGGGGCGGCTGGAACGGGTCGAGGCGCTGACCGGCGCGTTTTTCGCTCCGGGCGAAACCGTCGAAGCGCCCGATCTGTCCGAAGGCGCGCAGCTTATCGTCGATGGGTGGCGCAGTTATCCCTGTCTGCGCTCGGACCGGGCGCGCGGGATTTTTCGCCGGGTCGAACCCGAGGTGCTGCGCCTGTTGCAACGCGCCG
>JAQTYE010000138.1 GCA_028749255.1 Paracoccaceae bacterium
GCCCCCAGCGTCTTCTCGGCGGCGACGAATTCACGCTCGGCCAGCGCCGAGGTCTCGGTATACACCACCCGCGCCGTCTGCACCCAGTTCACCAGCGCGATCACCATCGCGACGATCCACAGAGAAGGCGTAAAGATCGCGGCAAGACAGATCGCCAGCAACAGCGCCGGGAAAGCCATCATCAGGTCGGTAAATCGCATCAGCACCGCACCGATCCAGCCACGGAAATAACCCGCGGCCACACCGACCAACGTGCCGATGACCAGCGCCAGACCGTTCGCCACGACACCGATGATCAGCGAGGTCCGCGCGCCATAAAGGATACGCGAAAACAGGTCGCGCCCCAGAAGGTCGGTGCCGAGCCAGAATTTCTCGCCCGGCGGCATCGGCGCGCCTTCCAGTGTCAGCCCGTCGAACATCTGCTCTTGCGGCGCAAAAGGCGCGATCCAGGGCGCGAAGATCGCACCGAGCGTCACCATCGCGATGATCGCCATCCCCAGGATCGCGAGCTTGCGCCGCAGCAAACGGCGCAATGCGCCTTGTGGGAGGGTCGGTCCCTCAGCCAAGGTCGCGTCGGTCATCGTGGCCCCCTTGTTCCGCGTGGTTGGCGACGATGCGGCGCGCGGCATCCTCGAAACTGACGCGCCAGGCCATCGCCATCTGACGCAGTTGGTCATAGGCCTCGGCCTCGCTCTTGCCGCGCGCGGCCAGCAGCGTGACGGCGCGCACCACCGTCTGGCGTTCATCAAGTCTGCGGCGCAGATCCGCGATCTCCGCCGAGAGCAATTGGCGCGCTTCAAACGCGAGACGCGCAATCAGCAGCGCCGAGTAAACCCCGCCATCGCCCACCGGCTTGAGAAGCTGCGCATGAGCGCCCGCCTCAAGCGACCATTCGATCCGCCCCGGCGCCTCCGAGCCGATCAACGCGATCATCGGCATCGGGCTCTGGCCCGGGCTCCAAGGGAATTGCTCGTCATAGCCCTGATCGGCGTCGAAGAAGATGAAATCGCCCGAGAGCGCCTCTGCGGGCAGCTCCGGCCAGCAAGGAGCGACCTTCAGGCCGATCGCGCGCAACTGCCGGTCGAGCGCCTGCACCGTCGGGTGCGGGCGGTGCAGGATATAGGCGTGCGCGCCACCAAGGTTCGGGATGCGGATCTTGCGCTTCATGACACCACCCTCAGGCGCGGCGCCCCGGGCGCGATCGCCTCGCGGCCATGTGCAAGATAGGGATCGCCCGCCACCGGCGCAAAGCTTTCCCGCACCGCGAAGGCGCCGTTTTCGACCTGCGCGATCAGCACGGGCAGCTTGGTGTGGTGGGTCGCCAGATCAATGCCCTCGTTGCCCGCAGGCGCCTCGGCCAAAAGCTGCGCGAGGCTTTGATCCGGCGCCCCCTCATGCCCCGAGAGCAGCCGGGCCAACCGGCAAACAGAGGACCAGGCGGCAGCTTCATGCGACGAGCCAAACGTCCGGCTCGTGGCTTCGGGCCAGCCTGACGCCCCCCGGAAATAGGGTCCCGCCGCGACCAGCCCCTCAGCGGCCGCAGGATGGATCGCCGGCAGTTCGCATTCGGTCAGATTGCACGACAGGATGGGACAGGTCTGGGGGCGGAAATGCGGATCTTCCTGACCGAGGCGGTGATAGGCTTCGAGGAAGGCGTATTGCGACGGCCCGATCAGGTTGTTGAGCACGAAATCGGGGCGCGTCGCGCGAATTTCGTCGATCATCCGGTCGATCTCCAGCGAACCGAGCCGCAGGTAGCGCTCGCCCAGCACCTCGCCCCCCGCGCTTGAAATCACATCCCGCGCGAGCCGGTTCATCTCCCAGCCCCAGATGTAATTCGACCCGGTCAGAAAGCCCCGACGCCCAAGCCGCGCAAAGGCCCAGCCCAGCAGCGGCAGCAGATGCTGGTTCGGGCAGGCATGGCTGTAGACGATGTGATCGGACGCCTCGAACCCCTCGTAAGGCACGGCATACCAGAGCGTGCCGCCGAATTTCTCCAGCGTCGGAATTACCTCCTTGCGGCTCCACGAGGTGACGCAGCCGACGACGTGCTGGGCACTGCTATCGCGCAGGATTTCCTCGCAAAGCGGGCCATAGGCGTCGATATTGCCCTGCGGGTCGCGCTCGACCGGGATCAGGCTCAGCGGGAAATCGGGGATGGCGTTGATCTCGGCAATCGCACTCAGCGCACCGATCCGGCACGCTTCGGAGATCAGCGAATAGCTCCCCGAGCGGGAATACAGCAGGCCAAGTTCGATCTGTTTCTTCATCTCCACCCCATCGGTTTCCTCGGAGCCAAAACGCAAAACGCCTCGCTGACATAGCGCAAAAGCGGAGTGTCAAAGCGAGGCGTGATTGCCGTTCGGGATGTTCCGATGTGCCTAAAGGTTTCGCAGCGCGGATGCCTGACCACAAGACCAAATGGCGCCACCGTTCCGGCTTCGGCTATCTGGCCTTACATTTTTGAGCCGTTTGCATAATTTTTCATCAGATAGCGGCGTAAAATGGCTAATTCCGGTCACGGCGCGGTAAGAATCACCTCACCCGGTCGGTGATCTGTGCGGCTCGGAGCAAGCAAGCACTCGCGCCACGCATGGAAACGCAAGTTCGCAAAGACGACGTGGGCCAAGTGTGCGGGCGACGTCTAAACCGCTCTGTTCGATTGACGCCGGATCACCTGCACCAGTGACATCACGATCAACCCTGCGGCCACGACCATGAAGGCCGCGGCGATCGGGCGCTGCAGGAAGACCATCGGATCGCCGCGTGCGATCAGCAGGGCACGGCGCAGATTGGTCTCGATCAGTGGGCCCAGAACAAAGCCCAGCAGCAACAGCGCAGGATTGAACCGGGCGAACGAGAGCGCGTAACCGATGAGGCCGATCAACGCGACGGCAAACATGTCAAAGCTCGACCCGCGCACCGAATAGACGCCGAGGCAGACGAAAATCAGGATCGCGGGATAGAGCCAGCGGAACGGGATGCGCAGCATCGACACCCAGATCCCGATCAGCGGCAGATTCAGGATCAAGAGTAGCACGTTGCCGATCCCGAAACTCGCGATCAGGCCCCAGAACATGTCGGGGCGCGCCTCCAGCATCAGCGGGCCGGGCTGCACACCGTGAATGACCAGCGCGCCCAGCATCAGCGCCATGATCGGATCGCCCGGAATGCCAAGGGCGAGCGTGGGCACGAAGGCACTGATCGCGGCGGCATTGTTGGCCGCCTCGGGCCCCGCGACCCCTTCGATCGCGCCGGTGCCGAACTGCTCGGGATGGCGAGAGACCCGGCGCTCCACGGCATAGGCGAGAAAGGACGAAATCGTCGAGCCGGTGCCGGGCAGCGCGCCGAAGAAGCTGCCAAGGCTGGCGCCGCGCAGGGCTGGAAAGGGGATCCGGCGCAGCTCACTCCGGCTGGGCAGCAGCTCGCGCAGTGCGACGCGGGGCGGCACGCCGGTGCGCTCGGCGACGCGGATATTGGCGATCACCTCGGCCACGCCGAACAGGCCCATCGCCAGCGCCACGAGGTTGACGCCGTCCATCAGCTCGGTCTGGCCGAAGGTGAACCGTTGCACCCCGGAATTCACATCCGTGCCGACGCAGCCCAGGATCAGCCCCAGAACCACCATTGCCAGCCCCTTGGCCGGGTGTTTCGCGCCCACCGTCGAGGCCGCAACGAGGCCGAGGATCATCATCGCGGCATATTCCGCCGCACCGAAGGCGATCGCCGCCCGCGCCAGCGCCCCCGACAGCACGATCAGCACGAAGATCCCTATCATCGATCCGGAAAAGCTCGAGATCATGGAGGTGAACAGCGCCACACCCGCGCGGCCCTGTTGCGCCAGCGGATAGCCGTCGAGCGTGGTCACGGCCGATTGCGGCGTGCCGGGCAGGCGCAGCAGGATCGAGGCCACCGCGCCACCATATTGCGAGCCGTAATAGACCCCCGCCAGCATCACCAGCGCGGCCTCGGGCGACAGGTAATAGGTGATCGGCAGCAAGAGCGAGATCGTCGCCATCGCCCCGATGCCCGGCAGCACGCCGACAAAGGTGCCCAGCAGCACGCCGAACACGCAATAGATCAGCACGTCAGGTTGTGCCGCGAGGCTCAACCCGTGCAGGAACCCGTCCCAACCGCTCATCGTCAAACGCCTCTCATCGTCCCGGCCAGAGCGGGACAGTCATTTTCAACCCGAAGGAGAACACCGCGACCGACAGGATAGTGACGATCACCGCAAGCGCGATCCTCCAGCCGATCCGGCAGTCGGGGGCCGCGAGTGTTGCAATCAGCACGCTGGCCAGCGTCACCAGCACCAGCCCGACCTGGTTCAGCCCGGCGGCGAAGACAAGGAGCGCGGCCAGCACCGCGAGGCACTCTTTCCACGCGATGCGGATCGCCTCGCCCTGCCGTCCGAGCGCGGGCAGCGCGATCATCACCCCCAGAGCCGCCAGCACGCCACCAAGGAACGCCGGAAAGAACCCAGGCCCCATCCGGCGCAGCGAACCGATCTCGTAATGACCCACCGCATAGAAGGTGACGAAAAGACCGATGGCGGCCAGAAGGACGCCACCCGCCAGATCAGGAATGTCGCGCTTCATCGGTCAGTTTTTCGCGTCGATCCGGTCGAGCACGGCCCCCCAGACCGCGGTGTCCTCAGCGATGCGCTGCTTCAGATCCTCGGGCGAGCCGCCCGCCGCCTGCCAGCCCATGTCCAGCAGCCGCTGTTGCACCGTCGCATCGGCGAGGATCGCGTTGATCTCGGTGTTGAGCGTGGTGATGACCACCGGATCGGTGCTGGCCGGGGCGAGGAAGGCGTTCCACAGTTCGGCGCGGAAGTCATCTGGCAACCCCGCCTGCCCCGCCATGACCGGCACGCCGGGGGCCTGCGCGAAGGGTTTCTCCGAGGTGATCCCGAGGATCTTCAACTTGCCGACCTCGGCATATTGCATCGCAGCCGATGGTGCCATGAAACCGCAGTCGATCTCGTGGCCGATGATCGCGGTCGTGACCTCGGCATAGGAGGTGAAGGGGATGTGCAGCATCTCGACACCTGCGCGATCAGAGAACAGCTCTGCCGTTAGATGCGCGCCCGAGCCCTTGCCGACCGACCCATAGGCGAGCGCCTCAGGTTCCTTGCCAGCGGCGGCGACGAAGCCCGCAAGATCGTCGGCGGGGAAATCGGCGGCGACGACAAGCACCAGCGGCGAGGTCGCGATCAGCGCAACCGGCGCAATATCCTTGGCGACGTCATAGCCAAGGTTCGGCGTCAGGCGCGGCGCCGTCGTCAACGGGCCGTTGATCGTGGTGGCGAAGGTATTCTTCTGATCCTGCGCGTTGAGCATCTGCTGGACGCCGATCACGCCGCCCGCACCGGGCTTGTTCTCGATCACGATGGGCTGGCCCAGCTTTTCGGCCAGCGGCTCGGTCACGATCCGTGCCAGAAGGTCGGGCGAAGAGCCCGCGGGGAAGCCCACGAAGACATGCTGCGGCTGGCTCGGCCAGCTGGCATCCTGCGCCAGAGCGGGCTTGCAAAGCGAAACGGCGACAGCGCCCAAAAGGGCCGCGCGGCGCGAAATGATCATGGTGAAGCCTCCGAAGTCATATCTGGCAGAAATCTGCGTAATCGCGTGCAAGATTGCTGAAAGCCTGCGCCTTGGCAAGGCGTTGCCGGGGAACGGGCGGCCGGGGCGGCGGGGTGGCGGCCTACGGGGCCATGCTTCGCGGCGCAAGTCTGACCGCTAAATCGCCTCGAAGACAATGCGGAATCGGGGCACCTGCAGCGTGTCGAACCCGACCACGAAGAGTTCGCCGTTTTCCTTCAGCAGGCGTGCGATCTCGTCCAGCGGACTTTCCCGGATAACGGGTGCCGTGGCGATGCCGGCATCCGACAGCTTCGCAAGCGTTGCGTCCCGGTTGACCCAGTTGCCCATGGATTGCGGCGTGGTCTCCAGCCAGTGCGTCAGCCGGGGCACAAGGTCGACAAGATCAAGAACGGGCGTTTCGCTCGGATAGAGGATGGCGGCCGCAGTGCCGACGAAATCTCCGCCGGGATCGGCGCGGTAAAATCGCAGCGAATTGACGGCCTTCTGATGCGCGATGAGATCAAGATCGCGCGGCGCCAAGAACGGGACGACCTGCCTGCCGAGATCAATGACCGTCTCCGCTGGCGCGCCCCAGAGGCGCGCTTGTTTTTCAGGCGCGAGCGCGCCGGTGTAATCGGCCATCCCGATCGCCTCGCCGGTGCCGTCCAGATCGGCATGGTCGGCATCGGGGTAAAGGCTGAACGCGCCGTCCGAAGCTACGAAATAGCGCTCGAAACGGACGCGGACAAAAGTCTCCATCAGCGCCCGCGCCTGCTGCCGGTCATCGGCGGAGAGACGGGGCCACAGATAGCGGGTCAGGAAGCGGAAGCCGCGGTCCCGGTCGAGGATCCAGCGGTGTTGCGCGTCGGGGCGGGCCGGCATGGGATCAGCCAACTGGTCCATCGACGTCGCGAATATCCGATCGACATGGCGCAGCGGGAATTCATCGGGACGAAGGTCGTTGCCTTCATTGTCGACGAACATCTTGATGATCTTGCCGCTGTCGCCGACATCGCCACCGCCGAGCATTGCGCCGGATGCCCGGTCGCGGGCACCCCACAGGCCGGTGTCGGGGTTCTGATTGTCGTAGAACCACTGGTAGAAGGCGTGTTTCCACTCGTCGGTGAAGCCGTAGATGCCCAGATGCTCGTCCTGCCCGATCAGGTCGTTCAACTCGATGGCGCTGACAAAGGGCGGCTTGAAGCGCGCACCGATCCAGCCGACGCGGGAAACGTCGTCCAGCATCGCCGTCACCTTGTCGGGCGTCGAAATGTCGTCGAGGAAGCGCAGCGGATATTTCAGCGCGAAGGGTCTGCCCGCGTTCTGCGACAGCACTTCGATGAAATTGATCATGTTCGCAGTCACCCCGACATAGGCGAAGAGCGGGTCCGAGCCGTTGGGATAGAAGGCGCCGGTTTTGGGGTTCTGCCGGTCGAGATAGAATTCCAGCCTCTCTTCGGGGCTCGCAAAATCGGGGATCTTCACCAGCCCCTGCCGGTCGACATATTTGTCGTGGATCGCATCGAGACGGCGCAGGCCGTGCAGATATTGCCCGTGATCAATGAAATAGATCGCGCTCAAAAGTTCGAATTCGAATGCCGAGAGGTCGTAGCCCTCGCTCTTGAGCGTCTCGTTGGCCGCGAAGATCTCGCCGACCTTCGATGCCTGCCGGATCACGACTCCCCCCAGGGCGAGCATGAGCGCCGCGACAATGGCCAGTGCCAAATAAAGGAGCTTTCGTCTTGCGGTCATAGTGTTCTCGACCCTGCGCCTCATTCCCTGTCGGCGCGAATAGACATGCTTCACGCGGCAAGTTCATTGACCTGTGACAAGCGGCAGGGCGAGCGTCGAAATTGCTGCACGATGCACGCATGGCCGGTTCGGTGACACCGCATCGCGGCACGGACCGCCAACTTCAACGTCCGCATTGGGCCTAATGCCGCGCCAGCCCCCGCTCAGACGTCCAGCTGCGGCGCCAGGATCTGGCGGATCTGCTGGCCGTCGCGGCCCGGCGGCGCGCCGAACAGGCGGCGATATTCCCGGCTGAACTGCGAGGGGCTTTCATAGCCGATGGCATAGCCGATCCGGGCGACATCGGCATCATCGGCCAGCAGCAGGCGGCGCGCCTCCTGCAGGCGCAGCTGCTTTTGGTACTGCACCGGCGTCATCGCGGTGACGGCCTTGAAATGGCGATGGAAGGTCGCCGGGCTCATCCCGGCAACATCTGCAAGCTGCCGCACGCTCAGCTGATCGGCGAAACCCTCGCGGATGCAGGCGATGGCCCGGCCGATCCGCGCCATATGGCTGCCCGCAAGCCCGATCTGGCGCAACGCCGGTCCCATCGGCCCATTGAGCAGCAGCCAGGTGATTTCCCGCCGGATCAACGGCGCAAGGATCGCAATGTCGCGCGGTCGGTCGCACAGCGCCAGCAACCGGCACAGCGGATCGACCAGCTCGGCCCCGAAGCCATGGACCGCCAGCGCAGCCGCAGCCGGGGCATCGCCCGCACTTCCCGGCTCCAGCAGCAGATCGGATATGGTCGCGGGGTCAAGCGCAAGGCTGAAGGCCAGATAGGGCAGCGCGGGCGTGGCGCGCGTGATCTCGGCCCGGATCGGCACCTCCATCGACGCGATCAGGCATTTGCCCGCATCATAGCGATAGGCGCGATCGCCCAGCATGCTGGTCTTGGCGCCCTGCACCACGACGCAAAGCGATGGGCGATAGACGGCATGGATCGGCCCGCTCGGCGCCGTGACCGAGGTCAGAAGCAGCCCGTCAATCGGGGCTTCCCGGCCATATGCCTGCCATTGGCGGGCGATCAGGTCTTTCAGCGGGGCGAGGTCATCGGTTTCCATGCCGTGCACTCTACGCCCGGCACAGGCGGCTGGCAGCCCAAAACAGACCGAATGAGAGGATCGGGCAAAGATTTGCGAGGATCGGCGTCGCGGATATGGACGGGATGGCCCTATCTTGCCCTGACACGGGGAGCGTTTTGTCCCCGGTCCTCCTCACGACACAAAGGAACAGCTCATGCGCTATCGCACTCTCGGCCCAAGCGGCCTTCTGGTTTCCGAACTCTGCCTCGGCACGATGACCTTCGGCGGATCGGACGGCATGTGGGGTCAGATCGGCCAGCTGCGTCAGGACGAAGCCGACACGCTGGTCAAGGCCGCCCTCGACGCCGGGATCAATTTCATTGACACCGCCAATGTCTATGCGGGCGGCGAAAGCGAGCGGATCCTGGGTCAGGCGATCCGCAACCTTGGCATCGCGCGCGACGATGTGGTGATCGCGACCAAGGTTCTGGGCCCGATGGGCGACGGCCCGAATGCGCGCGGTGCCTCACGCGCGCATATCATTGCGCAGGCCAAGGCCAGCCTGCAACGGTTGCAGATGGATCACATCGACCTCTACCAGATCCACGGCTTCGACCCGGTGACCCCGATCACGGAGACGCTTGAGGCGCTCGATACCCTCGTGCGGCAAGGCCATGTGCGCTACATCGGCCTGTCGAACTGGGCCGCTTGGCAGATCGTCAAGGCACTCGGCATCACCGAGGCGCGCAAGCTGGCGCCGATCCTGTCGCTGCAGGCCTATTACACGCTGGCCGGTCGCGACCTTGAGCGCGAGATCGTGCCGATGCTGCAGGCCGAGGGGCTGGGTTTGATGGTCTGGAGCCCGCTGGCCGGGGGCTTCCTGTCGGGCAAATACAGCGAGGGCAGCACCACGAACGCGGGCCGCCGGGCGAGTTTCGATTTCCCGCCGGTCGATCTGCAGCGCGGCGACGCCGCGATTGCCGTGATGCGCGAGATTGCGTCGTCCAAGGGCTGCAGCGTGGCGCAGGTGGCACTCGCCTGGCTGCTGCACCAGCCGGTGTTGACCAGCGTGATCGTGGGCGCCAAGCGGATCGAACAGCTGCAAGACAACATCCGTTCGACCGAGGTCACCCTCTCGGCCGAGGATCTGGCCGCGCTGCACGCGGTGACGCAGTTGCCCGCCGAATACCCGGGCTGGATGCTGGAACGCCAGTCGCAATATCGCGCGCCCTTCGCCGCCAAGCGGGGCTGACCGCCCCCCTCCCCGCCGGGCCGGGCTGCCCAGAGAGATGCGCCAGCCGGACATCTACCTGATGGCCCGCGGTGTCAGGGCAAGCGATTCGGGAAAAGCGTTTCATCTGCCGATCCCAGACCGCACGCCCCTCGTCCGACAGGAACGCGGGCGACGGCACATCGCCCTTCCCCTGGCCATTCATCGGCGCGACTGGCGGCGGGGGCGGGTCTTTCACACCCCCCCTGTCCCTTTCCAACCCCAATCCTCCATGGGCTTTTTTCTCCAAATACGCCGGTGAGTTTGTTCACCTCCCCTCACGGGTGTCCTGTCTGCTCCCCCGATTTCGCGATACCCCCGAGCCGCCCCTGCGGCCTTCGATGGACGACAGCTTCATCGCCCCCGCCGCGCGGAACTCGACCAGCGCACGATACTGCCGCCCGGTGTCGATCTGCACCCCCGAGAACGGCAGGCCCTGCCCCTTGCGCAGCGCCGCGCGCGCCATCAGATCGAACGCGTCCGCCTCAATCGCCGCCGCCCGGCCCTGCCAGCCTTCATCGCGTTTGACCCAGGCCCCATCCGCCTC
>JAQTYE010000139.1 GCA_028749255.1 Paracoccaceae bacterium
CACAAAGCGCTCGCACTGGTCGTATTGGTTGCGATCTGGTCGGGGATGCCCACATGCCCTGTCGGGGCCGCGTCCGATGGTGATGTGGCGGACTTCCGGCCTGATCGACGCATCATCGGTTTGTGGCAGCGGGGCGCCCTGCCAAGCCGACCAAAAAAGCCGAGCCTATGAAAACTGTCCCATCTTGAAGGCGATTGTGGACGTCGGCCGCCGAAGTGATGTCTGGCAGTGTATCAGAACCATTGGATATCGCCGTCTGAGCCCTGATCTGGCGTGATTTTCTCCTGTTCCGGGTCCAGATTGGTAATCAGCTCATGCAGTCGCAGCCGCGACAGGATCGGCACCGCGTGCAGTTTCACATCCTTGGGCATTTCCCCTGATACTGCGGCCATCAAGCGGCCCAGATCTTCAAGCGCCTGAGTAATACGGTCGATCCCCTGCAGGCCACGAATGGCCTTGGGGTCCGTATGATCGGCGAAGTGGCACATCGACAAGGCGCGCTGCACGTCCGAAGAGAGCCGTGCCAGCGTATCCAACTCGTCACCGATGCGCGCCGCCAAAGCATCCAGCGGCAAATCGCGCCGTGTCAGCGGGACGGTTTCCTGACTGGACATGACGATCATAGACGCCCCACAACGGCTTCGATACAGGCCCTGAGTTCTTGGGGGGTGAAGGGTTTTTTAAGAAAGTTGTTCATCCCGAGCTTTCGCCCGGTGTCGATGATCTCCTTGTCAGCCCGACCGGTAATCAAGATGAAGCCGAGGCCCTTTGTTTTGGGGGCGCTGCGCAACGCATGGAGCAATTGCAGGCCGTCCATTCCGGGCATGTTGTAGTCTGAAATCACCAGATGAACCGGCGTTTTTTCCAGTATTTGCAGGGCGCCGGGCCCATCCGTCGCGTAACCGACCTGCCGGATGCCCATTGCATCCAGTGCCTGGGTGATCAACCCGCGGCTGGTGGACATGTCATCCACCACCATGATTCTGAGTTGGTCTCTCAATGCCATTGTGAGCCTCCGTCTTTCGGGCCCGCATCGGGCAGGCGGTATGTGGTGATGCCGGCGGTCTTGAGGGCACTTGTGCCGTCCAGTGTCACGCGCTCGGAATGGCCGACAAACAGCCATCCACCGGGGTTCAGCGCATTTTCAAGGCGCTGCCAAAGGCGTTGTTGCGCTTCTGGGTCGAAATAGATCACGACGTTTCGGCAGAAGATAATGTCGAATTGACCTTTCATCGGCCAGGGATCGTGCAGGTTGAGTTCTCGAAAACTGACGCAATCGCGTAGCGGTTTAATGACGCGCTGACCCTCTGCGGTGGGTTCGAAATACTTGCGGCGCAGCACTTGGGGCACGGCTTCCACTGCGGCGTCTTCATAGATCCCGTCACATCCGCGCGCAATCATGACGGGGTCGATGTCAGTCGCCAAAATGCGGATGTCGAGCCGGGTCAAATCGCTGGCCAATTCAGACAGAACCATCGCAATCGAATAGGCTTCCTGCCCGTTCGACGAACCTGCCGACCATATCCGGACGCGCCCCCCTGCGCGCGCGCGCGCCAAAAGGGGAGGGAGAGCTGTTGTACGCAGGGTCTCGAAATGATGGTTTTCGCGAAAGAAATGCGTGACATTCGTGGTGAGCGCGGAAATCATTTCGCGTCGTTCCGCCCGTCCATCTTCTGATGTTAATAGGCTGATATAGCTTTCATAATCCGGCAATCCGAGGGCACGAAGCCGTTTGGCCAAGCGTGACTGGACCATAGAACCTTTGCCCGCTGCGATGACGATTCCCGCATGTTCATGCAAGATTGCGGCGATGGCCCGCAGGTTGGATTCGCTGAGTTTGGCTTGCCCGGAAGGAGGAACAAATGCGTGGGTCATGCGGCCTCGGCAGAGTCGTCAGGAAGAACGGCTGTCAGATCAAGCACGCGAATCATGCGGCCTTCGACAATGGTCAGCGCTTCGATGAAGCTATGTGCGGTATCGGCGGCCAGTTCGGGCGGGGTCTGCAATTCGCTGCGCGGTAGCGCCAGAATGTCGGACACAGCATCCACCAGCAGGCCCGCCGTCTGGCTGCCGACTTGGACAACGATAATCACGTTGCGGGCATCACCTTCAACCGGGGGCATGCCGAGGCGCACCGAGAGATCCACCACAGGCAAGACGGTGCCGCGCAGGTTTATCACGCCACGCACATGCGCCGGGGCATGCGGCAGAGGAGTGGCGCGGGTCCAGCCGCGGATTTCGCGTACTGACATGATGTCGACGCTGTATTCTTCTTCGGCCAAACGGAACGAGAGAAGCTCGACTTCGGACGTACTTTGGGAGGTGTGATCTGCGGTCATGGCTTTCATCCTGCAAGTGCGAGTTCGGCGGCGCGCGTGCGGCCGGAGGCATTTTGAACAAGGTCGGCGGGGTCAAGGATCAGGGCGATCTGGCCGTCGCCCAGAATTGTTGCGGCGGCGACACCCGGGATATGGCCGTAGCTGCGTTGCAGCCCTTTGATGACGACTTGGCGTTGTTCCATGATCGCGTCGACGACAAGAGCGCTGCGCGCACCGTTTTCCAGGGCGGTCAACAGCACAATCCCGCCATCGTAGGAGGATTTTGGGTGTCGGTAGCCCAGTTCGGCGCCCAGATCATAGAGCGGCACGAAGGTGCCGCGCACATGGATGACGTTGGTTTCCGGACCCAAAGCACGAATGTCACCCTCTGCCAGGGTTGCGGTTTCAAGGATTGATGACAGGGGGACGACGAGCGTTTCACCCGCGACATTCACCACCATTCCGTCGAGAACGGCCAAGGTCAGCGGCAGTGATATCGAAAAACGGGTCCCTTTGCCAGGCTCGGAGTGGATTGTGATCCGCCCCCCCAGCGATTGAATGGCCGAACGTACAACATCCATGCCGACACCGCGTCCCGACAAGGCCGAGACCTGTGTGGCGGTCGAAAACCCGGGCAAGAACAGAAGATTGTCAATATCGCTGTCGCTGAGGAGGGCATCAGCAGGGATCAGCCCTTTTGCAATGGCGATTTCCCGTACTTTCGGGCGGTTGATGCCCGCACCATCATCGCTGACTTCGATCACCACCCGGCCCGAGCGGTGCTGTGCCGAAAGGGTAATGACACCTTCGCTGCTTTTGCCAGCGGCGACGCGCTTGTCCGGGGTTTCAAGGCCATGATCGACCGCGTTGCGGATCATATGTGTCAAGGGGTCTGCCAGCCGCTCGATCACGGTTTTGTCGACCTCGGTCGCTTCACCTTCGGTCCGCAGGCGCACCTCTTTGCCGACGGCGGCCGAGGCCTCGCGTACAATCCGGGCCATGCGTTGGAACAGCGGTTTGACCGGCTGCGCACGAATCATCATCACGCTGTCCTGAATGTCGCGGGTCAGCATCATGAAGGCTTCGAGCCCGGTCATCACGGCAGAGTTGGGGGGCAATCCCGCCTCGGCGACGGATTGGGCCAGCATCGCCTGATTGATCACCAACTCGCCGACCAGATTGACTAGCCTGTCGATCCGGTCAAGATCGACGCGCACCGTGGCTGACGCTTCTGTCGGGGCGGCAGTGTCTTTCGCGGCGCTTGCTGCGGGTGGGGATTGCGGGCCGGGGAGCGCGGGCACCGCCACGGCGGGGGCGATGTCTTTCGGGGGGGCTGCCGTGGGCACGTCGACGGCCCCCGAAGGAACGCCGAAGCCCTGATCAACATCCATGCCGAACTCCTCTGCCGGGGCGCGGTCAGCCGTGACTTGGGTAATGTCGAGCGTGCTGACGTCTTCGACAAAATCGAACACCTCGCGAATTTCTGCCTCGGACAGATCGCCGGTCAGCAGGATTGTCCAGCTGAGGGCCGAGTCCTCGGGCGTGAGCGTGTCGAGATCACCCAGATCGTCCAGCATGCAGCGGACCTCGGCGGTGCCAAGGGCCTGCAATGCGCGCAGCAGGTGTAGCGGTTCATTGCCCGAGGCGTAGAGTGCAGGGCTCGGCGTGAAGCATATCTGCCAGACCGGCGGTTCCGGGGCGGCCTCCACCAGATCATCCTCGGGGGCGCCGAAATCAAGGCTCAGCCCCATTGGCTGAAAGTCACTGACCTCTTCTTCGACCGGGGCGGGGCCGGCACCGCCGCCGATCAGGGCCTCCAGCGCGATCAGACAGTCTTCGGCACCGTCAGGTGTGGGGCCTGCATCCCGGGCGGCGCGGACATGGTCTTGCAGCAGGTCGGCGGCATGGAAGAACAGTTTCATCGCTTCGGGGCTGACCTCCATCCGGCCCGAGCGCAGTTCATCGAGGACGGTTTCATAGCGATGGGCAAACGCCACCAGCGCGTCGAGACCAAAGGCCCCGGCGCCGCCCTTGATGGAATGGACCGCCCGAAAGACGACGTTGATCGTCTCGTTGTCATGCTGGCCCTCGTCCATCTCGCCGAGTGCATCTTGCAGGCTTTCGAGCAGCTCTTCGCATTCCACGAAAAAGCTGGCCCGGATTTCTGCCATCGGGTCCGTTGCCATTGTGTCCTCCCTCAGCCAGCGACCATTTGCAGTGCCTTGACCAGTTTCGGCGGATCGAAAGGTTTAACGATCCAGCCCGTCGCTCCCGCCGCACGGGCGCGCGCTTTCAATTCAGGAGCGGATTCAGTGGTCAGCACCAGAATCGGTGTGGCGCGGTGCTTGTCCTGGCCGCGCACCGCCTCGATGAAGCCGAAGCCGTCAAGCCGCGGCATGTTGATGTCGGAGATGATCGCGTCAGGCTGAATACCTTCGAGCACCTCCAGCCCATGCACGCCGTCCTCGGCCAGATGCAGGGTGATCCCCGCTTCTGTCAGGGCCAGCTTGAGCATGTCGCGGATCGTGCGGCTGTCATCTACCGCCAGGACTGTCAGGCTCATGCGGCCTCCTCGGATTGCAGATCCGCAAGCCCGACACCAAAGGTATCAAGCGCCTCGTCGAAGGCGGCGGAGCGTGGGTGAATGGTCAGTGAATGGCCCTGGGCGCGCCAGGTCTTGGCGGCCGCGGCCAGAAGTTGCAGGCCAAGCCCGCCCAGATGCGACACCGCGCCCGCATCGAGCACGAGATCACCGCCTGTTTGCCCGCGCAGGATTTCGGCCAGTTCGGCCACATGCGACAGATCGAGCCGGGGGGCGAGCGCAAGCACGGTCATGCAGCGCCCCCGAAAATGGTGATTTGAGAAAGGCGCACCTTGTTCCCCTTTCATTCCTGGATGAAAGAGGCTTACCCGTCAGCGGTTAAGATTGGCTTGACGCGAAAACTTTTATCGCGGTGTGCGCAGATTTTGCAGATAGGCGGCGCAGCCGGTCAGCGCGGCATAGTCGTCCTCGACCACGAAGATGGAAAACTCCGTCATAAGATCCGAGAAACGCCCCTTGGCGTGGAACGCGGTGGCGAAGCCGAATTCCTCGAACCACGGCACGAAGCCGCGCGCCGCCCCACCGATCAGATAGATCCCGCCGAAGGGCAGGTGGGTCAGCGCCAGATCGCCGGTGACCCGGCCCAGCATTTCCACGAACAGCAGCCCTGCCTGTCGCGCCACCCGATCGCCCTTTTCCAGCGCCGCGATGATTTCATGGCCGGGGGTGATCGCCTCTTCATGGCCCGCCAGATAGGCATAGACCCGTTCGATCCCGCGCCCCGAGACGACATGTTCAACCGAAGCAAAGACATGCTTGGCTTCGAGATAGCGCTTCAGCGCAAAATCGCTTTCGGTGATGCAGGGCAGGGTGACATGGCCACTTTCGGCCGGGGGCACCACGCGCCCGCCGGGGGCTTCGTGCACCGGGGCCGCGTTGAACCCGGTGCCGACGCCCACCACCAGACGGCTGGCACCGGGGCCTGCAACTGTCGTGCCGGACAGGATTTCGCGCACCATGCCGGGCGCGAGATACCCCAGCGCATGGCCCTGCGCCTGCAGATCATTCAGCACCGCCACGGTTTTCGCGCCGGTTACCGCGGCCACGGCGTGATCCTCGATCACCCACGACAGGTTGGTCATCGTGGCCACCCCATCGCGCACCGGACCCGCAGCAGCGACACAGGCCCCCGCCAGATCGGTGATCCCCTCGGTCTGCATATACTCGGCCAGGATCGGATATAGCGCGGGCCGCCCGGCATTGGCATAGCGACGGATCGTGTCGGGCAACAGCTGCCCCCCCTCGGCCAGGGCCACACGCGTATTGGTGCCGCCAATATCGGCAACCAGCATATAGCGGTCGGGGGTCGGGTCGATCATGTCAGCCTTTCAATGCCTGCGCCCAAGCGTGATAGGATGCCTTCGGGGTGCGCTGCAAGGTTTCAAAATCGACATGCACCAGACCAAAGCGCTTTTCATAGCCCAGTGCCCATTCGTAATTGTCCAGAAGCGACCACGCCATATAGCCTTGCAACGGCACGCCCTGTGCAATGGCGCGCAGGCATTGGTCCAGATGGGCGCGGAAATAAGCGATGCGGTCGGTGTCGTCCACAGCGCCTGCGCGCAGCACATCAGGCGCGGCCATCCCGTTTTCGGTGACATACAGCGGCAGCGTGCCGGTATAGTCGCGCGCCAGCCAGGTCAGGAAATGATGCAGCCCCTCGGGGTAGATCTCCCATCCCATCGCGGTTTTCGGCAGGGGCCCGGGCACTTCGGCCAGCGCGGGCCAGGGGCCCGGGGCCGGGGCGATCCGCTTGCAGGTATAGTAATTCAACCCGAGCCAATCAATCGGCGCGCGGATTGTTGCAAAATCGTCTTGCCAGCCTTTGGGCAGATGCGGGGCAAAGCCTTCCAGCACCTCGACCGGGTATTCCCCCTTGAACAGGCCCGAGACGAAAAACTGATTGTAATAGGCGTCATAGCGGGCGGCGGCCTGGGCGGCTTCGGGGCTGTCATCGGCGGGATGGGCGTATTCGAAATTGCACACCGCCCCCAGATTGCCCATGCCCGCGTCGCGCATCACCTGAATCGCGCGGCCATGTGCCAGCAGGACGTGGTGCATCGCGTGTGCCGTGGCGCGGATGTCGCGCAGCCCCGGGGCGTGTTGTCCCAGAAAATGCGACAGCCAGCCGACGCACCAGGGTTCATTGATCGGCGCGGCCGACCAGACCCGGTCGCCCAGCCGCGCCGTGACCACCTGCACATAATCGGCAAACCAATCGGCGATGTCGCGGTTGCGCCAGCCACCCAGATCGGCCAAGGGCGCGGGCAATTCCCAGTGATACAGTGTCAGCGCCGGTTTCAGACCGCGTGCCAGCATCCCGTCAATCAGCCGGTCGTAGAAATCCAGACCTTCGGCATTCACCGCACCGCGCCCCTCGGGCATCACCCGCGCCCAGGATGTCGAAAAGCGGTAGGTATCGAACCCGGCCGCCGCCATCAGGTCCAGATCCTGAGGCCAGCGGTGGAAATGATCGCAGGCGCGCGCGCCATCTTCGGCACGCACCACATTGCCGGGCGTCGCGGCAAAGGTATCCCAAT
Source organism: Paracoccaceae bacterium (assembly GCA_028749255.1). Classification (GTDB taxonomy): domain Bacteria; phylum Pseudomonadota; class Alphaproteobacteria; order Rhodobacterales; family Rhodobacteraceae; genus Rhodobacter. The sequence goes on from JAQTYE010000139.1 coordinate 7,461, forward strand.
GGGTCAGCCCGGCACCGCCGAACTGATGCCCCTCGATTTGATACGCCGAAGTCGCGGCGCCAAATTGAAAGTCCTTAGGAAAATCAGACCGTTTTGGCAGCATGTTCATCCTGTTTTCTGCAACGCGCGATGCGGGCCGGTAGATTGCCCGACCACCAGAACCGCCTCCAGCAGATCGGTTTCGGGGCTTTGGTCGCCCGCTGCCACCTTGCGCAACAGCATCGCCGCACAGCGCCGCCCGGCTTCGCGGACCGAGGATCGGGTGGCGGTGAAAATCGGCTCTTGCGCGCCGTTTTTCAGATAGCCCAGTTCATCATCGTGGGTCAGTACCGAGACATCGCGTCCCAGCACCAGCCCGGCTTCTTCCAGCCCGCGCCGCACCCCCATCGCCGACAACAGCGAGGCCGCCAGATAGGCGCTCGGCGGGTCGGCAAGCCCGCGCATCATGCGCGCCGCGGCATAGCCCTGCGCCTCGGTCATCTCGCCCGAGACCATCAACGCGGGATCGGCCACCAGCCCGCGCGCGGACAGCGCACGTTCGAACCCCCGCCTGCGGCGCAGCGCGAAATCCATCCCCTCGATCCCGTTGATCAGTGCAATCCGCCGATGCCCCAGATCCAGCAGGAAATTGGTGGCGCGTTCAAAGGCGCGGGTGTTGTTGACATCGACCCAGGAATAGGGCGCACGCACCCCCGAGGCCCGGCCGTGCACCACAAACGGCAGGCCCAGATCGGTCAGCAAGGCGATCCGCGTGTCATGGATTTTCGGCGCGTGCACGATGATGCCGTCAACGTTGCCCTTGGACCGGATTTCGCGATAGGCGCGTTCTTCATCATCATCGGGCACGATCGTCAGCACCATGTCATAGCCTGCCCGGGCGTAGACCTCGCCTGCGCCGGCCAGAAAATCGGCGAACACCGGGTTCACGATTTCATGCTGGGTCGAAATCGGGATCACATGGCCAATCGCCATCGCCCGCCCAGTGGCCAGCCGTTTGGCCTGCGTATTGGGGCGGTAGTTGTGCCGTTTCGCGGCCTCGACGACGCGTTTGCGGGTCGCCTCGTTGACCTCTGGATAACCGTTCAGCGCCCGGCTGACAGTGGTGGGCGACAGGCCCAGAAGCGTGGCAAGATCTTTCAGAGTCATGGCGCGGCCCTCGAAACAGAATTCAAAGCGCTTTGAATCCGTTTGACGTTAACTCTGCCTTTGTCGGGCGTCAATCACGCCCTGAGGGAAACTTGAAATGCTGCACTTGCGAGGTAAGCCATGGAAATACTGTGCAAATGCGGCATTCGCGCCGGTTGACTTTTGTGCCGTGATGCGGGACTCTTTGCCATCCAAAGCGCTTTGATCGCGAGTCGAGATTGATTGCTCGCGCCGCGCCGGATCTGACCACATGGGCATTGCCCCAGTCTCGGGAGGACTGCATGACCAAAACCCTTTATCTCTCTGTCGCGACGCTGGCCCTGATCGCAGGGGCGGCCGGGGCGCAGGATCTGAAATTCGCCCCGGGCGAGGATGCCCGCTTTGACTGGGCCTCCTATGAGGCGCTGAAGTCGCTGGATCTGAAGGGGCAAAAGCTGACCATTCTGGGGCCGTGGCTGTCGGCCGACAAGGATCTGGTCGAAAGCGTTCTGGCCTATTTCGAGGCCGCGACCGGGGTCGATGTGCAATATTCCGGCTCGGACAGTTTCGAGCAGCAGATCGTGATTGATGCGGAGGCAGGCAGCCCGCCCGATGTCGCGGTGTTTCCGCAGCCTGGTCTGGCCGCCGATCTGGCGAAAAAAGGCCACCTGAAACCGCTGGCCGCTGGCGTCGAGGACTGGATCAAGGAAAACTACGCCGCCGGTGACAGCTGGGCGGCGTATGGCAATTACGCCGGGCCCCATGGCGCGCATCACCAATATGCCTTCCCCTTCAAGGCCGATGTGAAATCGCTGGTCTGGTATGTGCCGGAAAATTTCGAGGATGCGGGCTATGAGGTGCCGCAGACGATGGAGGATCTGAAGGCTTTGACCGAGCAGATCGTGGCCGATGGCGGCACGCCGTGGTGCATCGGGCTGGGGTCGGGGGGCGCGACCGGCTGGCCCGCGACCGACTGGGTCGAGGACTTGATGCTGCGGCTCAACACGCCTGCCGATTACGACGCCTGGGTCGCCAACACGCTGAAATTCGACGACCCGAAAGTCGTGGCCGCGATCGAGGATTTCGGATGGTTCGCGCGCAATGACAAATTCGTCTCGGGGGGGGCAGGGGCGGTGGCCTCGACCGATTTCCGCGACAGCCCGAAGGGTCTGTTTACCAGCCCGCCGCAATGCTACCTGCACCATCAGGCCAGCTTCATCCCCTCGTTCTTCCCCGAGGGCACGGTGATCGGGCAGGATGCCGATTTCTTCTATTTCCCGGCCTATGCCAGCAAAGATCTGGGCCAACCGGTGCTGGGCGCGGGCACGATGTTTGCCAAGTTGACGGACAACCCGGCAGGCGATGCTTTCATCCAGTTTCTGGAAAGCCCGATCGCGCATGAGGTCTGGATGGCGCAGACCGGATTCGTGACGCCCTACAAGGCGGTCGATACCGATCTGTATGGCGACGTGACGCTGAAAAAAATGGGCGAGATCTTGCTGAACGCCACCACTTTCCGCTTTGACGGGTCGGATCTGATGCCGGGCGCGATTGGCGCGGGCGCGTTCTGGACT
>JAQTYE010000140.1 GCA_028749255.1 Paracoccaceae bacterium
GCCGTGAAAACCGCATGCGACATTGGCCACGTCGATCAGCGGCATCATGCCCTGATCATCCCCCATCCGGTACAGGCCGAAGCCCTCCCCCATGTCGCAATTCAGTGTCACGCGCATCTGCATTCTCCAAAATTCCCTGTTTCAAAACGTGAGTCGAAAGCTGGGTCATTGTGAAATTCTAAATTTTACATAATAATATCTGGAAAACAGATACATCAGGAAGACACGCCCCATGTCACTGACTTTAAAGCAAATTCGATATTTCGTCGCCGCAGCCGAAACTGGGCAGGTCAGTCACGCTGCTATGGAAATGAACATTTCTCAGTCAGCAGTGACAGCGGCTGTGCAATCTTTGGAAGCGCAATTGAACGTCCGGCTGTTCGAACGCGGCCATGGTGGGGTCACGCTGACCATCGAGGGTGCGCGATTCCTGAACCATGCGCGCGGGATTCTGGCTGCGGTCGAGGATGCGGTGCGCAGCCCGCTGGGCACCGAACGCAAGGAAAGCGGCCATCTGCGGCTGGCCACGACCTACACCGTCGCGGGGTATTTCATGCCGCGCCATTTCGCGCGCTTCCGTCGCGCCTATCCGCGCATCACGCTGGAACTTCACGAGGTGCCGCGCGCCGCAGTCGAGGCCGGGGTGATCGGGGGGGATTACGATCTGGCGGTGATGCTGGTGTCCAACATCGGCAACCACACCGATCTGGCGCATGAGGTATTGGTGCGCTCGCAGCGACGGTTGTGGATGCCAAGCGATCACCCGTTTTGCGCAGCCGAACGCGTCAGCCTGCGCGATATCGCCCGCGAACCCTATGTCATGCTGACCGTGGACGAGGCCAACCGCACCGCCGGGCGGTATTGGGATCGGGTCGGCGTGCAGCCCAATGTGATCTTTTCGACCAGCTCGGTCGAGGCGGTGCGTTCAATGGTGGCAGGGGGCATGGGGGTGACGATCCTGTCGGACATGGTCTATCGGCCATGGTCGCTTGAAGGGCAGCGGCTTGAGGCGCGCCCCGTCGCCGACGAAGTGCCCAGCATGGATGTCGGCCTGGCCTGGCTGCGCGGTCAGCCACTGAAACCCGCCGCCGAAATTTTTCGCCGCTTCATGTCGGTGGCGCTTGGCGGCGGCGGCGACTAATGGCAGGGACATTTGCGACAGCATCGACCGCTAACGCATTTACAACACAGCATATTTTACGACACTGGCGGGCGAAATCAGCCCATCACCTCCCCGGTTCCAGATCGCGTCCAGACCCTTGGCACGCCTTGGACACTGTTCTGCTGCCCGCCGCCGCCTGCGCGCACCGCGCCCTATCGCCCAATTTATAGGCGTCCGCCCGAAAAATTACCCGCTTTCCCGGCGCGACGTCTGTTTGCGGATGAAGCGGCGGGCGCGCCCGCCTAAGCTTGAGACAAAGCATCAGGAAGGCCACGCGCAATGGCGATCTACGCATCTATCCATCACCTTACGCATTACACCTATGACCGACCCGTCACGCTGGGACCGCAGATCATTCGCCTGCGACCGGCGCCACATTCGCGCACCCGGGTGATTTCGCATTCGCTCAAGGTCACGCCCGGCGGGCATTTCGTGAACCACCAGCAAGATCCTTATGGCAACTGGCTGGCGCGCTTCGTCTTCCCCGAGCCGGTGACCGAGTTCAAGATCGAGGTCGATCTGGTCGCGGACATGACCGTCTATAACCCGTTCGACTTTTTCGTCGAGGAACTGGCCGAAGAGTGGCCCTTTGACTACCCCGAAGACCTGCGCGACGATCTGGTGATCTATCGCACGCCCGAACCCGAAGGCCCGGCCCTGGCGCAATTCATCGGCTCGATTGATTTCAGCGAAAAGCGGACGGTGGATTTTCTGGTCGGTCTGAACGCGCGGATCGCCAATGAGGTGAATTACACGATCCGCATGGAGCCGGGCGTACAAACCCCCGACGAAACGCTGGACAAGAAATTCGGATCGTGCCGCGATTCAAGCTGGCTGCTGGTGCAGGTGCTGCGTCATCTGGGCTTTGCCGCGCGGTTTGTCTCGGGCTATCTGATCCAGCTGGAGCCTGATCTGAAATCGCTGGATGGTCCTTCGGGGACCGATCATGATTTCACCGACCTGCACGCCTGGTGCGAAGTGTTCCTGCCCGGCGCGGGCTGGATCGGGCTCGACCCGACCTCGGGGTTGCTGACCGGCGAAAGCCATATTCCGCTGGCCGCCACCCCGCATTACCGCAACGCCGCCCCGATCGCGGGGGGCTATGCCTCGGTCGGGACGCCCGAAGTCAGTTTCGAATTCGACATGTCGGTCAAACGCGTGGCCGAACATCCGCGGATCACCAAACCGTTTTCCGATGACTCCTGGGACCGGCTGAATGCGTTGGGACGCAAGGTCGATGAAAGCCTGGCTGCGGGCGACGTACGCCTGACCATGGGCGGCGAGCCGACCTTCGTCAGTATCGACGATTTTGAAAGCGCCGAGTGGAACACCGCCGCCGTCGGGCCGCAAAAGCGCGCGCTGGCCGATACACTGATCCGCCGTCTGCGCAGCCGCTTCGCGCCGGGCGGATTTTTGCATTACGGGCAGGGGAAATGGTATCCGGGTGAAAGCCTGCCGCGCTGGACCTTCTCGCTGTATTGGCGCCATGACGGCCAGCCGGTGTGGAAAAACCCCGATCTGGTGGCGCGCGAAAATGACCCGCGACCGGTTGGCGCAGCCGAGGCCGGCACCTTCCTGAGCACATTCGCCACCCATCTGGGGCTGGCGGGCGATTATGCCCAGCCTGCCTATGAAGACCCCGGCGAATGGATCCTGAAAGAGGCACAACTGCCGCCGAACGTGACACCCGAAAACTCCAAACTGAAAAACCCCGAGGACCGCGCCCGCTATGCCCGGGTGTTCAGCCGTGGGCTGACGGAACCGTCGGGCTTTGTGTTGCCGATCCAGCGCTGGCAGGCCCGTGCGGGGGGCACCCGCTGGCGGTCCGAAATCTGGAAACCGCGGCGCGGGCATCTGTTCCTGGTGCCCGGCGACAGCCCGGTGGGATTTCGCCTGCCTCTGGGCGCCCTGCCCTATATCCCGCCCTCGTCCTATCCCTATACCTATCCCGCCGATCCGACCGTGCCGGTGGGCCCGCTGCCCGATTTCCACGCCGAAATCCTTCAGCGTCGCCGGAAGGTGCAAGAAGAAATCGACAGATTCGCCGCTGAAGAGGCCGCCCGTGACGCGCAGGAGGCCGCCGAACGCAAGGCGATCCTGCCCGCCGTGTCCGAGGGCCGCGACCAAAAGGTCACCCGCAGCGAAGAGGAAGAGGCAGATCGTCAGACTGTCAATCCGCAGGGCGTGGACCCGACCAGCGGCGAGGTGCGCACCGCCATCGCGATCGAGCCGCGCGAGGGGCGTCTGAACCTGTTCATGCCGCCCTGCGAGACGCTGGAAGATTACCTCGAACTGCTGGCCGCCGCCGAGGTGACCGCGGCCGAGCTGAACCTGCCGATCCATATCGAAGGCTATTCGCCGCCGCATGACCCGCGCCTGAACGTGATCCGCGTGGCCCCCGATCCGGGCGTGATCGAGGTCAACATCCACCCCGCGCACAGCTGGGATGAATGCGTCGCCACCACCGAAGCGATCTATGAAGAGGCGCGCAATTCGCGTCTGGGCGCCGACAAGTTCATGATCGACGGGCGCCACACCGGCACGGGCGGCGGCAACCACGTCGTTGTCGGCGGCGCCACGCCCAATGACAGCCCGTTCCTGCGCCGCCCCGATCTGCTGAAATCGCTGATCCTGATCTGGCAGCGCCACCCCGCGCTCAGCTATCTGTTCTCTGGCCTGTTCATCGGCCCGACCAGCCAGGCGCCGCGGATCGACGAGGCCCGCCACGACACGCTTTATGAGCTGGAAATCGCGCTGTCGCAGATCGGCGATCCGGTCGCGGGGGGCAACCTGCCGCCCGCCTGGCTGGTGGACCGGCTGCTGCGCAACATGCTGACCGATGTCACCGGCAACACCCCCCGCGCGGAAATCTGCATCGACAAGCTGTATTCCCCCGACGGGCCGACCGGGCGACTGGGGCTGGTCGAATTCCGCGGCTTTGAAATGCCACCGCATCCGCGGATGAGCCTGGCGCAACAGGTGCTGCTGCGTGCGATCATTGCGCGCTGCTGGAACGCGCCTGTCACCGGGCGTCCGGTGCGCTGGGGCACGGTGCTGCACGACCGCTTCATGCTGCCGCATTTCCTGTGGGAAGACCTGCTGTCGCTGCTGGCCGATCTGCGTAGCCACGGGTTCGATCTGGACCCGGTCTGGTTTGAGGCGCAGGCCGAATTCCGCTTCCCGTTCTGTGGCCAGATCGAGGCCGAGGGCGTGCATCTGGAAATCCGCCAGGCGCTGGAGCCGTGGCATGTGCTGGGCGAGACCGGCGCGATCGGTGGCACGGTGCGCTACACCGACAGCTCGGTCGAGCGGTTGCAGGTGAAGCTGACCACGCTGCATCAGGACCGCTACCGCGTGATGTGTAACCGCCGCCCCGTGCCGCTGGCACGCACGCAAACCTCTGGCGTGTCGGTCGCGGGCGTGCGCTTCAAGGCGTGGCAACCGCCCGAGGCGCTGCATCCGGTGCTGCCGGTCAATGCGCCGCTGACCTTCGACATCTATGATGACTGGACGGGCCGGGCGCTGGCGGGCTGTGTCTACCACGTCGCGCATCCGGGCGGGCGCAGCTATGACACCTTCCCGATCAACGGCAACGAAGCCGAGGCGCGGCGCTTGGCCCGGTTCGAAGGTATCGGCCACAGTCCGGGCGTTTACACACCTGCAACGGAGATGCCGCACCCTGCATTCCCGTTGACGCTTGACCTGCGCCGTCCGATAGGGCTGGTCTAAGGGAAATGACAGGAACACCATGGCCAAGGCAGCGCAGCCCGTAGACGGAGCGGATCTTTTCGCCGATTACCGGGTAAAACCCGGTGTTTCGGATGAATTGTTCAACGCGCAGGGTCAGATGCGTCCGGTCTGGCAACGCTTTGTCGATCGGTTCGCGCGATTGAGCCCGCCCGAAATTGCCGCGCGATTCGAGCGCGGCAATCAATATTTGCGCGATGCCGGCGTGTTTTATCGGCAATATACCAATGATCCGCTGCAAGAACGCGAATGGCCGCTGAGCCATATTCCGGTGATCTTGCACGAAACCGAATGGGATCAGATCTGCGCGGGGCTGGCACAGCGCGCCGACCTGCTCGAGGCGGTTATGGCCGATCTGTATGGCCCCGGTCGTCTGGTCAGCGACGGGCATTTGCCCGCCGAACTGGTCGCGGGGTCGCGGCAATGGCTGCGCCCGATGGTGGGCGTCCCGCCGCGCGGCGGGCATTACCTGCATTTTGTCGGGTTTGAGATCGGCCGGTCCCCCGATGGGTCCTGGCTGGTGCTGGGGGATCGCACACAGGCGCCCTCGGGGGCGGGGTTCGCGCTGGAAAACCGGATGGCCACCGGCCGGATTTTCCCCGAACGGTTTCCGCGCGCGCATATTCACCGTCTCGCGGGGTTTTTCGGCGCTTTCCGCACCGCGATGGAAGGGCTGGCACAAGGCTCTGGCGGGCGGGAACGGATGGCAGGCATCCTGACGCCCGGGCCGCATAATGACAGCTATTACGAACACACCTATATTGCCCGCTACCTTGGCCTGATGCTGCTGGAAGGCGAGGATCTGCTGGTCGAAAACGGTCAGGCGATGGTGCGCACGATTGAAGGGCCGCAGCCGCTGGGCGTGCTGTGGCGCCGGATTGACGCCGCCTTCGCCGACCCGCTGGAACTGGATTCCCGCAGTCAGATCGGCACGCCAGGCCTGATGGAAGCGGTGCGGCAGGGCAATCTGAGTCTGGTGAACGCGCTGGGGTCCGGCATTCTGGAAACCCGCGCGATGCTGGCTTTTCTGCCGAAAATCGCGCAGGTGCTGACCGGCGAAAAACTGACACTGCCCAATATCGCGACCTGGTGGTGCGGCGGTGCGACCGAGCGCGCCTATGTTCAGGACAATGCCGCACGCATGATGATCGGCTCGGCCTATGCCTGCGATCTGCCCTTTGATCTGGGCGCGACCACGGCGCTGGGGGGCACCTTCCGCGGGTCGGCCCGCGACAGTATCGCGGAATGGTTGCAGGCCGAAGGGCCGCAGCTGGTCGGCCAAGAGGCCGTGACGCTGTCCACTACGCCCGCTTGGGTGCTCGACCCCGACGCGGATCTGAGCGAGGGCCGGGTGCTGCCGCGCCCGATGACGGTGCGGGTTTTTGCCGCCCGCACGCCGCAGGGCTGGACCTTCATGAAGGGTGGCTATGCGCGGATCGGGCGGGCGGGCGATGCGACGGCGCTGGCGATGCAACGCGGCGGATCGGTCGCGGATGTGTGGATCGTGTCGGACCGCCCGGTGCCGCAAGAAACGCTGGCACTGACGCGGAGCGGCGATTTCCGCCGTGCCAGCCCAGGCACCCTGCCCGCACGTTCGGCCGACAACCTGTTCTGGCTGGGCCGCTATGTCGAGCGCACCGAAGACGCGATCCGCCTGATCCGCGCCTATCACCTGCGGCTGGCCGCGACCGACAACCCCGCAGATCCGCGCCTGCGCAGCTTGACCGAGTTTCTGGAGGCCTATGGCTACGATCTGGATCAACCGGTTCCCGACGCCCTGCTGGAACGGATCGAGGCCGCGCGCAGCTGTGCAGGCAAGGTGCGCGACCGGTTCTCGACCGATGGCTGGGCGGCGCTGGGGGATCTGGCACGCACCGCCCGGGGCATGACCAGGACCGCCACGCCCGGCGATGATGCGGCCCGCGCGATGTCGGTTCTGGTGCGCAAGATCACCGGGTTTTCCGGCCTTGTGCATGAAAACATGTATCGGTTTTCGGGCTGGCGCTTCCTGAGCTTTGGCCGCGCCCTGGAGCGTGCCGATGCGCTGGCGGCACTTTTGGCGACCTTTGCCGACCCCGCCGCGCCGACCGGATCGCTGGATCTGGCGGTCGAGGTGGCCGACAGCGTCATCACCCATCAACGCCGTTACCGGGTGGAAACCTCGCGCGATACGGTCATCGACCTGCTGGCACTGGATGCCGACAACCCGCGCGCGATCCTGTTTCAGGTGCAATCGCTGCGCAGGCTGGCGGGCGCGCTGCCCAATGCACTGGAAAACGGGCGCCTGTCGGCCCTGTCGCGGGCGCTGGTGCCGCTGGAAAGCGCGCTCTCTGTCGCCAACCCGTCCGATATCACGACCGAGCGGCTGATCGAGATTCGCACCCAGATTTCGGTGGTCTCAGATCTGCTGGCGACGGCTTATTTGCGCTAGGGGGGGTCGATGATTTACGACATCAAGCTGACCATCGACTACACCTATGCCGCGCCCTCGGATCACACGCGCAACCTTTTGCGGCTGATGCCCCTGAATATTCCGGGTGTGCAGCGGGTCAGCGCGCGGCACTTGAATTCCGATCCGCGCCCGGACGAGCGGCGCGATTACCTTGATTTCTTTGGCAATCCGACAACCTCGGTCGCCTGGCACGCGCCGATCGAGGCGGTCTCGCTGAGCTTGCGGGCAAGGGTCGAGCGGCAGGTGACACCCCCCGTCCTGGACTTGTCCCCACCGCTGGAACGGCTGGCTGCCGATGTGGCCGATGTGCATTCGCTGGCCCCCGATGCGCCGCATCATTTTCTGGGGGCTTCGCCACGGATCGCCCCCAACCCCGAGATTACCGCCTTTACCCGCGACCTGATGCGCCCCGACATCACTGCGTTGCAGGCCGTCGAGGCGCTGGGACGTGCGCTTTATGAACAGATGAAGTTCGACCCCGACGCCACGACGGTGGACACGACCCCGCAAGAGGCCTTTGCCGCCCGCCATGGCGTGTGTCAGGATTTCACCCATATCATGATCGCGGGGCTGCGCGGGATCGGCGTGCCGGCAGGCTATGTTTCGGGGTTCTTGCGCACCTTCCCGCCGCCGGGACAACCCCGGCTGGAAGGCGCCGACGCGATGCATGCCTGGGTGCGCGCCTGGGTCGGGCCGGAAAACGGCTGGATCGAGTTCGATCCGACAAATGACCAACCCGCAGGTGTCGATTATGTCACCGTGGCCGTTGGGCGCGACTATTCCGATGTGGCGCCGGTGCGGGGTGTGCTGCGTTCGTCTGGCGGGCATGAAAGCCATCAGGCGGTGGATGTCATTCCGCTCGACGCCGGTTGAAGCGTGCGGCATTTGCGGCTTTGATGGCGCGATGAGCCTGCCTGCCCCCCCGCCCGTCACACGACCCGATCTGTGCCCGCTCGGGCTCGACGGGGTGTTGGTGCGTTTCGCGCAACAGTTTGACGGGGCCGCCAATCGTGCCGCGCTGAATCTGGCGGCGCATCTGACAGCCGATCCACTGCCCGGCCAGACCGAGGTCGCCTCGGCGCTGGTGTCGGTTGCGGTGCGATTTGACCGGGGCGCGGTAACCCGCGCAGAGGTGATCACCGCGCTGCGTGCGCGACTGGCGCGGCCCGCCGAAACCACCCCGCCCCGGTCGCGCCGCCTCTGGCAGATCCCGGCGGCGTTTGGCGGCACGCATGGCCCGCAACTGGTAGAGTTGTCACACCGCATGGGCCGGTCCGAGACCGCACTGCGCGACGAGATCTGCGCGGCCCCGCTGCAGGTGCTGGCGCTCGGGTTTGCCCCCGGCCAGCCCTATCTGGGCCTGCTGCCGGAGGTGTGGGATCTGCCGCGCCAAAGCGCGCTGACCCCGCAGGTGCCCGCGGGCGCCATCGTCACCGCGATCCGGCAGCTGGTGCTGTTTGCCAATGCCTCGCCCACCGGCTGGCGCTGGCTGGCGCGCACCGCCTTTCGCCCGTTCCAACCGCATGGCGCCGTGCCGCTGCCTCTTGCGGCGGGCGATGCGCTGCGCTTCGTGCCTGTCACGCAGGCCGAGCTGACCGCGCTCTTGGCTGCAAATGACCCGATGGGCGGCGCCCGGATGGAGGTCACGCAATGACCCCGGTTCTGGATCTGCTGGCCATCGGACCCGGGGTCACCGTGCAGGATCTGGGCCGCCCCGGGCATCTGGCCGCGGGGTTGTCGCTGGGGGGCGCGGCCGATCGGCGCGCAATGTTCGAAGCCGCCGCCCTGCTGGGCCAGCCTGCCCCCCGCGCCGGGCTGGAGCTGGCCGGATTTGGCGGGCGGTTTAGGGTCAACGTCCCGACCCGGATCGCGTTGACCGGGGCGCCGATGCGCGCCACGCTTGATCGGGCGCCGCTGCGCTGGCAGGCCGCGCATCTGCTAATGCCGGGCGCGGTGCTGGACATCGGCGCGGTCGAGGCGGGCAGCTATGGCTACCTCAGTTTCGCGGGCGGGATTGCCACGCCCGAAATCCTGGGGGCTTGCTCGGCGCATCTGGCCGCAGGGATCGGCGCACGGCTGGAAACCGGCGCGCACCTGCCCCTTGGCCCCGATCCCGCGCCGGATGCCGCCTTGCTGGCGCTGCCTGCGGCCACGCGGTTTCAGGGCGGCACGGTGCGGGTGATCGACGGACCGCAGACCGCGCTGTTCGCACCGAACATCCGGGCGCGGTTTTTCGCCAGCCCCTTCACCGTCGGGCGCAGCAACCGTCAGGGAGTGGCGATGGCCGCCCCCGGTGCGCCCTTTGCCGCTGCGGCGCCGCCCGGTCTGGTGTCGGATCTGATCGTGCCCGGGGATATTCAGATGACCGGCGCCGGACTGCCGGTGGTGTTGCTGTGCGAATGTCAGACGGTCGGCGGCTATCCCCGGATCGGCACGGTGATCCCCGCGGATCAAGGGATTGTCGCGCAGGCCGCGCCGGGCACCGTGCTGCGCTTTGCCCCTGTCACATTGGCCGAGGCAGAAGCCGCATCCCCCCCCGAAGCGGCGTGGCTCCCCCCGTTGCGCACACAGACCCGACCCTTGATCCGCAGCCCGCATGACATCCCAGACCTGCTGGGGTATCAGTTGATCAGCGGCGCGGTGCGCGGCGACGAGACCGAGGAGACCACGCCA
>JAQTYE010000002.1:0-40106 GCA_028749255.1 Paracoccaceae bacterium
CGCACCACCATTCAGGCTATCATTGCCGGCCCTGCCGGTCAGATTGTCATCGCCGCTGCCGCCCATCAGGGTGCTGCCCGACGCGACCGCGATCAGTTGCAGGCCCGGAGTGTTCAGATCGACCCGATATTCCGACAAATAGGGCGCAGATTGCATCGACACCCAAAGTCGAAGTGCCCCGCCATCGGCCACGGCCTCGATGTCAGTGATCCCCCAAAGCGGCATTTCCGAACTCGTGGTGATCGTGTCCACGAGCTGCAACTGGCCGTTGGGCAGCAGCTCCAAAACCGAGAACCCCGCATCCGCCCCGGCTGCGATCAGATAGCTGTGACCGTTCAGCTCAACCAGTTCCAGAACCGAAACCTTGGCAAACGCGGTGTTCGCATCGTCCAGAACATGGTCGCTTAACACCAGTGTGCCATCGTTTTGCAGCGCGAAAACGCTGAGCGATCCGGTGCCGCTAGCCGCCAGAATCACATAACCCTGCCCCCCGACCACGGTCAGCGCAAGGTCCGAGGGTTTCGAAAACCACCCCTCTGCCGCAGAGCCGAAATAGTTGGTCTGATCAATTACATAACCACTGATATCGGATCGGATCACACAGAGCGCGTTTTCAGCGCCGAAGGCCGCAACCGTGACCTGAGTGGCGCCGATCAACCGGGTTTCGACCGCAGTCAGGGTGGCATCGGCCAAGGCCGGAGTCATCGGCAGTGAGGTCATCGTCAGCTGGTTTTTCACACTGGCATCCGCCAGCATAAGCCCGCCTGACCGCAACGCGGCAATCCCGTGACTGCCCGAATTGAATAACACCAGATCGGCCAGATCACCCGGATCCGCGCCGTTGACCGTGATCAAGCGCCGAGACCCCAGATAACTGTCGTCCATCGCCCCGGTTGATGTGACGGACAGAAGGCTCGAGGCTTCCAGCCCCGGCATCAGGATGTAACTTCCCCAACTGCAGGACAGAAATTCGATATTGGGTTGCTCGATCCCGATCTGATCAAGCGAGATCGCGAAGGATTCCAGCAAGGTCGCCGGGCCAGCCATGCCGATGTCGTAGGCACTCAGCGCGCCGCCGCCACGCGTGATCGTCACGAGCGCAAACTGCCCGTTTCGCTCGATAATTTCCAAGTCGGTTATGCCTGCCAGCGCAGAGATTTCTGCCCCAATAAGGTGACCGACGCCCGCAATCTGCGCACGTGTCATCTTCCACCTGATTTTCCCACTCACCACGGGCAGGCTACACAGCGGGGTCGCTGGAGTTTCCGTTGGGATTTGGGCGAAACTGGGACTTTCGCCAACAGTTTGAGGAAAACACACGGGTGTTGCGGAAACGCGCGACGCGGCGGGCGGTCGTTATCAATATTCTTGAGGGATTGCGCGCAGGGTGACGCCCAGATCAGCACATAGATGTCAGAAAGAGGTCGATGATGACAGACACCACCCCGCGTTTGTCCCTGCCCTATATCCAGCCGTCGCAGGCCCAAAAACATGTCACCCATAACGAGGCCCTGAAAGTGCTGGATGCGGTGACCCAACTGGCGGTGCAAAGCAGCACCCTGACCAGCGCCCCCGCGACGCCCGGTGCAGGTGAGTGCCATCTGGTGGGCGCGGGCGCAGGCGGGATCTGGGCCGGGTTGGATGGCCAGATCGCGGTTTTTGATGGCCTGAGCTGGAGCTATGTCATCCCGCGTCAGGGGTGGCGCGCCGATGTCGCCGCCGACGGGCGGGCGCTGCGCTTCAACGGCTCGGCCTGGGTCGATGCCGTGGTGCTGCAAAATCTCGACAGTCTGGGCATCGCCACCATGGCGGATTCCACGAACAGGCTGGCTGTGGCCTCGGATGCGGTGCTGTTGACCCATCAGGGCGCGGGTCACCAACTCAAGATCAACAAGTTCGGCCCCGGGGATACCGCAAGCCTGTTGTTCCAGACCAACTGGTCGGGGCGCGCGGAATTCGGCACCACCGGCAGTGATGATTTCGCGATCAAGGTCAGCGCAGATGGCAACACCTATCACGAAGCGATCCGCGTCGAAGGGAGCAGCGGCGCGGTGCAGATCCCGTCGGGGCAGAGCTATTTCGAGGATGTGCTGATCGCCGACAACGGGGTTCATGCGTTCGACATCCCTTGGTCCGACCCCGCACGAATCCTGCTGTGGATTTCGGCCGATGTCGGCGGTCATTTCGCGCTGCTCTCGGTCACTGGCCCCCTGTCCGGCGCCAACAATTTCACTACGCTTTTTGCGCAGCCCTCTGGCTCGGTCAGCTACTACACAGGCCCTCTGAATGGCACCACCGGTGCGTCGGGTGGGGTCAACCTGTCGATCGACACTGGCACAGGCACCCCCCGGTTTTACATCGAGAACCGGCTGGGCACGAACCATGTCTTCACCCTGTCCACGATTGGCAGATAACCCTACCTCACCCGCCATTGTATTGGATTTTAATGATAAATCCTGGGCTTTGGCGGGACTGCGGCCAATCCCTCAGTGACAACTCAAGATTGAGCTGGTAACCATGCTCAAGGGTTTTTGCGGAGGTTTGAACGTGCAAGTCACAAAAACCGAGCTGGAGGGGGTGCTCCTTCTGGAACCGGCACGTTTTGGCGATGACCGGGGCTTTTTCTCCGAAAGCTGGAGCCGCAGGACATTGGCATTGCAGGGGATCGATATCGACTTCGTGCAAGACAACCATTCGCTGTCGCGTGTCGCGGGAACCGTCCGGGGTCTGCATTTTCAGTCTCCGCCCCATGCACAGGCAAAACTGGTACGCTGCGGCCGCGGTCGGTTGTTCGACGTCGCGGTCGATATCCGCAAAGGCAGCCCGGGTTTCGGGCGCTGGGTCGGCTATGAGCTTAGCTTCGAAAACGGCCGGCAACTGCTGATCCCGGCGGGGTTTCTGCATGGCTTTGTCACGCTCGAACCCGATACCGAAATCATCTATAAATGCTCCGATTACTACGCGCCCGACTGTGACGGCGCTGTGCGTTGGGACAGCTGCGGCATCGACTGGCCCGATTTCGGCGCAGACCCCGTGCTGTCGTTGAAAGATGCGGCCGCCCCTGCCTTTGCCGATTTCGACAGCCCGTTCATCTACGGGGGCACCTGATGAAAATTTTGGTTACGGGCGGCGCAGGCTTCATCGGCTCTGCTGTGGTGCGGCTGGCCGTCGCACGCGGCCATGATGTCGTCAATCTGGATGCACTGACCTACGCAGGATCGCTGAGCAACGTGGCCTCGGTGGCGGACAGCCCCCTCTATCGTTTTGAGCAGGCCGATATCCGCGACCGTGCGGCGCTGGACCGGGTTTTCGCCAGCCATCGCCCCGATGTGGTGATGCATCTGGCCGCCGAAAGCCATGTGGATCGGTCGATCGACGGCCCCGGTGACTTCATCGAGACCAATATCACCGGCACGTACAACATGCTGGAGGCCGCACGCAGTTTCTGGATGCAGCAGGGCAAACCTGCGGGCTTCCGGTTCCATCACATCTCGACTGATGAGGTGTTCGGCTCGCTGCCCGATGACCCAAACGTGAAATTCACCGAAGACACGCCCTATGATCCGCGCAGCCCCTATGCGGCCTCCAAGGCCAGTTCGGACCATCTGGTGCGCGCTTGGTACGAGACTTATGGCCTGCCTGTGGTTTTGACGAATTGTTCCAATAATTACGGCC
Organism: Paracoccaceae bacterium; assembly: GCA_028749255.1. Taxonomy (GTDB): domain Bacteria; phylum Pseudomonadota; class Alphaproteobacteria; order Rhodobacterales; family Rhodobacteraceae; genus Rhodobacter. The sequence continues at coordinate 3,676 of JAQTYE010000002.1, forward strand.
CCTATCACTTCCCCGAAAAGCTGATTCCGGTGGTCATTTTGAATGCGCTGGCGGGCAAGCCACTGCCGATTTATGGCACCGGGGCCAATATCCGCGACTGGCTGTTTGTCGAAGATCACGCCGATGCGTTGCTTTTGGTTGTGGAAAAGGGTGCGCTCGGGCGCAGCTACAATATCGGCGGCGAGAATGAGCGCAGCAATCTGGAGCTGGTTCAGACAGTTTGCGCGGTTCTGGACAAGAAACGCCCCAAACTGCAGGGCAGCTACGCCGATCAGATGACCTTCGTGGCGGATCGACCCGGCCATGATGCGCGCTATGCCATTGATCCGACGCGGATTCGTACAGAACTGGGCTGGCGACCTAGCATGACCGTCGAAGAGGGGCTGGCGAAAACTGTGCAATGGTATCTCGACAACGAAGATTGGTGGCGTGCGCTGCAATCGCGACGGGGCGTGGGGCAACGACTGGGCACCCGCGCATGAGCGTTCTTGTTTTCGGAACAACCGGGCAAGTCGCCACCGAATTGCGCGCACTTGCCCCCGAAGCGATCTATCTGGGCCGCGCTGACGCAGATCTGTGCGATCCACGGGCCTGCGCTGCGGCCATTTTGGCGCATCGCCCCGCTGCTGTCATCAATGCCGCCGCCTATACCGCCGTGGACAAGGCCGAAAGCGAAGACGCTTTGGCCACCGCAATCAACGGCACCGCCCCCGGCGCCATGGCAAAGGCCGCCGCAACCCTGGGCGTGCCCATCGTTCACCTCTCGACCGATTACGTTTTCGCCGGCACCGGCACCGCACCCTGGCGCCCTGATGACCGCGTGGCACCACAAAATACCTATGGCCGTTCAAAACTGGCAGGCGAAATCGCCGTGCGCGCGGCGGGCGGGACACATGTAATTTTGCGCACCAGCTGGGTGTTTTCCGCACATGGCAATAATTTCGTGAAAACCATGCTGCGACTGTCCGAAACTCGCGACGCGCTGTCGATCGTCGAGGATCAGATCGGCGGCCCAACCCCGGCGCGTGCGATTGCGGCGGCATGTCTGAACATCGCCACACAACTGCGCGAAGCCCCGGAAAAATCGGGCACCTACCATTTTGCGGGCGCCCCCAACACCAGTTGGAAAGCCTTTGCCGAGGCGATCTTTGCGCAAGCGGGACGGCAGGTCGCGGTGACCGGCATTCCCAGCAGCGCCTATCCCACGCCCGCAACCCGTCCGTTGAATTCGCGCATGGATTGCGGCAGCCTTGCCGAGGCTTTCGGTATCGCGCGGCCCGATTGGGCGCAGGGGTTGCGCGATGTTCTGCGTGACTGCCGCGCGGCCCCGTAACCCAGCACACAGGAGCAAGACGACGATGCAACGCAAAGGGATCATTCTTGCAGGCGGCTCGGGGACGCGGCTTTATCCGGTGACGATGGGCATCTCGAAACAACTGCTGCCGCTCTATGACAAGCCGATGATCTATTACCCGATCTCGGTGCTGATGCTGGCGAATATCCGCGAAATTGCCGTGATCACCACGCCGCAAGATCAAGATCAATTCATTCGTCTTCTGGGCGATGGCCACCAATGGGGCCTTTCGCTGACCTATATCACACAGGCCTCGCCCGACGGGTTGGCGCAGGCGTATCTGCTGGCAGAGGAGTTTTTGGCCGGGGCCCCTTCGGCGATGGTGCTGGGCGACAACATCTTTTTCGGTCACGGCCTTCCCGAACTGCTACAGGCCGCCGATGCGCAACCAGATGGCGGCACGGTTTTTGGGTATCACGTCGCGGATCCGCAACGCTATGGCGTCGTAGCCTTCGACGCCGACGGCCGTGCCCAGTCGATCATCGAAAAACCTGCTGTGCCGCCGTCGAATTATGCGGTCACAGGGCTGTATTTTCTGGATGGAACGGCGCCTGCACGGGCCCGCAAGGTCACGCCTTCGGCCCGCGGCGAGTTGGAAATCACCTCGCTTCTCGAAATGTATCTCGATGATGGCGCGCTTTCGGTGCAGTTGATGGGCCGTGGCTATGCCTGGCTCGACACCGGCACGCATGCCAGCCTGCTGGATGCCGGGAATTTCGTGCGCACGCTGACTGAACGGCAAGGCCTGCAAACCGGGTGTTTGGATGAAATCGCCTTCCGCAAGAACTGGATCAGCGCCGAAGATTTGCGCAACCGCGCCCAGATCTTCGCCAAGAACGATTATGGCGAATATCTGCTGGGTCTGCTGCGCTGAGGGTCAGCGTGGCGCCAGAAGCTCGTCGATCAGAACAGCAAACGCCCGCGCCTGATCGGTAAAGCTCGCAACCGGCAACGGCGGCTGACCTTGGTCTGATCGGCTCAGCGCGGCCCGCAGCTGCACCTCCAGAACCGAGGCCGGGGCCCCGATGTCAATAGCCTGGCCAGATGCCATTGCCCCATGTTCAACCGTGCCACCACTGTCCGTCTGGATCACGCGAATGCCCCGCGCCAAGGCCTCGCGGATTGCCAGACCGAATGTCTCTTTCCACTGCGACATGAACAGAAGGACGTCAATTTCCTTATAGAAGCTGTCCATATTCTCTTGTTCGAACCGCGGATGAATGCGGATGTCACCGGGCAGTGCTGCAAGATCGACATCGCGCCACCAACTGCCATCCGGGCTCCCGTCGACCAGCAAGAGCCGGAAGTCATCACGGTCAAGCGCACCAATTGCCTTGCGAATGATCGGCCAACCCTTGATCTGCGAAGGACCACCAACAAAGCCGAAACTGACCTGCGGATCGCGGGCGCGCCGCGCGGCCTGCGCCTCGAAAAAACCCGGCTCCGGCAAACGCACGCCATTTGACCAGACCACGCCGCGCCCGGTCGCGAACCCAGAGGCTTCGCTTAGCTCCAGCGCGAACTGACTGGGATAGGTCACCCGCGCCGGGATCTGCGCCAGACGCGCCAGCCGACTGAACCGGGTCTTGGCACGGCTGAAATCATCGACACAGCTGCGGCACGCGTCGATCTTGACCGGGTGCTGGCCGCAATATTTCTGATTGGGCCGGATCATGAACTGCCGGTCACAGATCCACCAGAAATCATGCACGCTCAGGATCACCGGAATCCCGCGATCCTGTGCCGCCTCGAACATCCCTGCACCCAGATCCTGAACGCAATGCGCATGCAGCAGATCCGGGGCAAGCGCATCCATCAGCCCGGCGATGATTTCGGTCACGCGCGAATTGTCATAGAGATCGCTGTAATAGCGTCCGGGCGGCAGGTTGATGATGTAATTCGCGATGCCATCCACCTCGGATTTGGCAATCGTATAGGGTGCCATATCGCCCCGCTGCGCCGCCGAAATCGCACTGATCCGCCAGCCGGTCTGCGCCCGCAGTTCGCGGGCAACCTGCTCGGCGACAATCGTTGCACCGCCGTAGGTGAAGGGTGCAAAAAACACATTGCTCAGAAGAATATGACGCTCGCTCATCTATGCACCCAATCCAGAACGGCGGGGTCGATGATATGCGCGCCGCCATTGGCGCCCCAGCGTGTCTCCAGATCCCGGCGGGCGGCATGTCCGATCTGGCGGCGCAGCCCACGATCCCGGGCCAGCGCCTCCAGTGCATCGCGCCAGTCCGAGGGGGTTTGCGCCACAAACCCGGTCTGCCCCGGCACCACGACATTGTGCAGATCGCCCACCGCCCCAACGATCGACGGCACCTGGACCGACGCCGCATCAATCACCCGCACCGCGCTTTTGCAGCGGTTGAAAATATCATCGGTCAGCGGCATCAGCGCGCAATCGGCCTGCGCCAGCGTTGCCAGATAGGCGCCATAGGTCGAAAACCCGTGCCGTTCGATCCGGTCTTGCAGCGCGTTGGGCAGCAGGCCTTCGTCGAAATGCCCAAGGATCATCAAGCGCCGACTTTTGTCGGCATCCAGAAAGTCGATCACCGCCTCTTGCACCAGCGCAAAATCGACCTCGTGGCCGCGCGATCCACTGGCGAAAACGGCGCGGAACAGCCCGTCATCTTCGCGTCGGGTCAGCGCATCGCGCCCCTGTTCAAGCGTCTCGGCATCGGCGAAATTGCGGCGCAGATGAACCGGACGCGACGAATACATCCGCGTGTGTTCCACCATCCCCGGGGTCGAGACCGTCAGCATATCGGCCCCGTTCATCGCTTCGAGGTATTTCGGGGCTTCCGACAGGAAATGCGCTTTCAGTTCAGGCTCTACCGCCTTCATGTTTTCATAGGTTTCATAGGCCGAAATCGAAAACAGCGGGTCGTCGAGATCATACAGGATCGGCAACCGCAGCCGCCGCGCCTCGTAGCGATACATCGTCACGACGGGAAAATTCTGTAACCGGTATTCGAACAGGTGCGTCGCATCTTGCAGGGCATTCACGCAGCGCGGCACGTCTTGATAATGCGCGTAGGTGACATCGACACCGCGCCCTTGCCAGAAATCGGCGAGTTGCTCGATCCGGTATTTACGGCATTGCGGCAGGTTCAAATCACCGATCAGCGCAATCTTGCGCCGCCGGTTCAGCACCGCGGGCGGCTGCGAGATGTGAAACCCGTTGCCGCGCGCCAGGTCTTGCCAAATGCCATTGAGATAGAGGTGATCGGTGCTGATCAAGCGCCCCGTGGGCATGACCGAACTGCGCCCCCCGCCGCGCCGCACCATACCCAGATAGGTCCGCACCTTGCGTAGCGCCTGGACCGGCCCCTCTTCACGCAGGGCAAGGAAAAACCGTTTCATCAGGGCTGGATCGAAGAGTTTCGAAATCATGTATAAGGTCCGCTGGTCTGGCCTGACGTAGAACTGACAGACGGTTTCACGAAAAAAGAAACGAAAGTGACAAGACAGGGTTTCTAAAGTCGCCCAATACCCGCCGCGACCCATAGCGCGACGGTGCTGACAGCCGTTTGTCGATAGACCCGCGCACGCCACAGGGCCGCCAGACGCCCGCCCAGCCCGCCGCGCCGTGCGGCCGCAAACAGCGCCAGCGTGGCCCGGTGTTCCGGTGCCAGACGATGGGCCGACCGCATCAGTGCCCGCAGGTTGATGTCGTTCCAGTCGCGAAATGTCCCTTCCAAGACCATCGACACCCGCCGCAGCTTGGCGCGCAGGCCGTCATTCGCGCCGACTTGGTTTGTGCCGTGCTGGCGATAGAACAGAACCGGCCGCCCATCGTGAATTGCCGTGCCGCCGGCTCCGGTCACGATCAGATAGCTCCACCAATCGTGCATGACGACGCATTCGGGTTCGGAGGCGGCGGCACAGATCAACTCGCTCGCCGCCGCATTCAGAAGGATCGTGTTGCCCGCCGCGATATTTTGCACCAGCGCATTGCGAAACCCCGGCTTGCGCGGTCGCCGTGCCGACAGCCGGGGGTTTTGCAAGGCTTCGTCGGTCACCAGCGTGGTGTGAAACACCATCGCCGGATGGCCGGGCGCGATGCCGTTCAGATTTTCGATGCCTAAGCTCAACCGCGAGGGAAACCAAACGTCGTCCTGATCGCAGGTCGCAATATAGCCGTCCGGCGCCAAAAACGCGCCTGCACGCCGAAACAGCGACATGAAGTTTTCGGCAGGCCCGATACAAGGCCCCTTCAGGACGGTTACATCATGGCCACGATGCGCGAAATCGTTCAGGATTTGCAGGCTTTCGTCGCTGGACCCGTCGTCACTGGCCAGCAGGCTCCAGCGGCGATGGTCTTGCGCGGCGATACTTTCAAGCTGTGCACCCAGATGCCGCGCACCATTTCGGATCGCAAGCAAGATCAAGACATGCGGCCCCGTGTCCGGGGTACCAAAGGGCGCGACAGTCCCCGTCCGGGCAGGGGCCGCCATCGTAAATCTGTCTCGGATCGGAACTGTCATCTTCGCCTTCGTTCAGTCGGGCCTTGCGGCCATCGTGTTCAGGCACCGTTCCGTTCAAAGATTCGAAGCATGGGCGCCAGCCCGAAGGCTGACCCAATAAGGTTAATAAACTTTTGCTCTGCTTTGCATCGCACCCGATGAGGCCAGGTTCCGTATCGGTCAGTCCGCGCCGAACAGATCGCGCGTAAAGATTTTATCGCCGACATCGGACAGCTCGTCTGACTGCCGGTTCGCCAGAATGACATCGGCCTCGGCCTTGAACGCGGCCAGATCACGGATCACGCGCGACCCAAAGAACGCATCCTCGGACAACGCGGGCTCATAGACCACAACTTCGATGCCCTTGGCTTTGATCCGCTTCATGATGCCCTGGATCGAGCTATGCCGGAAGTTGTCAGACCCCGCCTTCATCACCAGCCGATAAACGCCGACCACCCGGGGTTTGCGCGCGATCACCTGATCGGCCAGAAAATCCTTGCGGGTGCGGTTGGTTTCGACGATCGCCGCAATCAGGTTTTGCGGCACTTCGGAATAGTTCGCCAACAGCTGCTTGGTGTCTTTGGGCAGGCAATAGCCGCCGTATCCAAAGGACGGGTTGTTGTAATGGTTACCAATCCGCGGATCGAGGCTGACACCTTCGATGATCTGGCGCGAATCCATCCCGCGCGACAATGCATAGCTGTCCAATTCGTTAAAAAACGCCACGCGCATCGCCAGATAGGTATTGGCAAACAGCTTGATCGCCTCGGCTTCAGACGGGTCGGTCAACAGCACCGTCACGTCTTTCTTGATCGCACCTTCCAGCAGCAGATCGGCAAAGGCCTGCGCCCGGTTGCTGCGTTCGCCAACGATGATCCGCGAGGGATGCAGGTTGTCATAAAGCGCGCGTCCTTCGCGCAGGAATTCCGGGCTGAAGATTACTTGCGTGGTGTTCAACTCTTCGCGCAGCCGCTCGACATAGCCTACAGGGATCGTGGATTTAATCACCACCGTCGCCTCGGGATTGATCGCGATCACATCGCGGATCACCGCCTCGACGCTGGAAGTGTCAAAATAGTTGGTCTGCGGATCGTAATTGGTGGGCGTGGCCACGATGACAAACTGCGCGCCCTGATAGGCCTCGGCGGGCGTGGTGGTAGCCCGCAGATCCAGCCCACCGCGGGCCAGAAACTGCTCCAGCTCGGCATCGACGATCGGGCTTTTGCCATCATTCACCAAAGCCACGCGTTCGGGCGTGATATCCACAGCCACGACACTGTGATGCTGCGCCAACAGCACTGCATTCGACAGCCCGACATAGCCAAGCCCTGCCACTGCGATCTTCATCCTTTGGCCCCTTGCCCGCGGGCATAGACATCTTCGTAGCGGATGATGTCATCTTCGCCCAGATAGCTGCCGGTTTGCACCTCGATCAGAACCATCGGCACTTTGCCGGGGTTCTCCATGCGATGCACGGCACCTAAAGGGATATAGACAGATTGGTTTTCTGTCACCAGTTTGACGCTGTCATCAATGGTGACCCGGGCGGTCCCCTCGACAACAATCCAGTGTTCCGAACGATGGTGATGCGATTGCAGGCTCAGCGCCGCGCCGGGATGCACATAGATACGCTTGACCTGGAAACGATTGCCAACCACCAGGCTTTCGAACCAGCCCCAGGGCCGATGGTCCTTGGGGAATTGCGTGGCTTGCAGACGGCCCTTGGCCTTCAGCGCCTCGACTGCCTTTTTGACATCCTGCGCCCGGCTCATGTCGGCAACCAGCACCGCGTCATTCATCGCGATGGCCATCACGTTCTTCAACCCGATCCCGACCAGCTCGACCCCGGCACTGTCTGATCGCAGCAGACTGTCTTCGCAATCAATGGCACTGGCCGCGCCCGACAGACCGACACCATCCGCATCGCGCACGCCCTCGCTCCAGACCGCGTCCCAGCCGCCCAGATCGGACCATTTTCCCTCGAAGGGCACCACCGACAGATTGTCGGCCCGCTCCATGATCGCATAATCCAACGAGATATCCGCAGCCTGCGCCCAGGGCGCGGGTGCCAGACGCAGAAAGCCCAAATCGGTCGCGGCCTCGGTCACTGCCGCCCGGACCGGCGTCAACAATTCCGGCGCATGCGCCTCGAACGCAGCAATCATGTCGGCGGCACGGAACAGGAAAATCCCGGCGTTCCACAGATAGGTGCCCGCCGCCAGCATCGCCTCGGCCCGGGTCTGATCGGGTTTCTCGACAAAGCGTGCCAGGTCGATCGGCGCCCCCGATCCGTCCGAAGGCGCAGTCAGTTCCAGATAGCCATAGCCGGTTTCGGCCCGCGTCGGGCGGATGCCGAAGGTCACCAGATTGCCTGCGGCCACCGCCGTCATGCCCTGCGCCACCGCCGCCTCGAACGCGGCCACATCGGGGATCACATGGTCCGAAGGTGCCACCAACAACACCGCCTGCGGATCGCGCGCCTGCAGATACAGCGCTGCCGCCAGCACCGCAGGCGCCGTGTTACGCCCTGCGGGTTCGATCAGCACGGCACCCGGGTCGATGCCCGCACCTGCCAGCTGCTCGGTCACAATAAAGCGAAAATCGGAATTGGTCAGCACGGTGGGCGGCGCGAACATCGCCCCCGACAGACGCCGCGCAGAGGCCTGAAACAGCGTTTCTTCGCCCGTCAGCTGCGCAAACTGTTTGGGATAGCTTTTGCGAGACAAGGGCCACAACCGCGTGCCCGAACCGCCACAAAGAATTGTCGGATAAATCATGTCACAAAGCCCCAATTCATGAACCCACTTCCGCTATAAACGCACAAATGCTGCATTGCCGCAATTCTTGTTTCGGCTAGAGCGCCGCACGCACCAAGGTCAGCGCCGCATCCAGAAGCGCGGCAGCCTCAGCCGCCGTTTGCGCCTCGGTATAGACCCGAAACTCGGGGGCATTGCCCGAAGGGCGCAAATGAACGACCCGCCCATCCACCAGCATCAACCGCAGCCCGTCGGTGCGATCACAGGCGGCCAAGGTGCCAATCGGCGCCAAAAATGCCGCGCAATCCGCTGCATTCCCATCCAGACGCGCCAGGAACGCGGCACTTCTTTCCGTCGGGATTTCAGTCAGCCGGTCAGAGGCCGTGAACCGCGCGGGCAGCCCGGCGGCCATTTCCGCAAGGCTCACCCCGGCAGCCCGCGCCGCGACCAATGGCGCCAGCATCGGTAAGAACGCATCGCGGGTCATCAAGGCCGCCAGCGGCCCCACCGGGCCCTGCGCCGCAAACCCCAGCAAGAATCCGCCGTTCGCCTCGAATCCCACCACCTTTGCATCGGGCTGTGCGCTCAGGGCGGCCTCCATCGCGGCGATCACGAAAGGCGATCCGATCTTCGTCAGATACACCGCATCAAATGCGGGAATTTCCGACACCATCGAATTGGACGACACCGGCGTGCAAACGATCTGCGCACCCAGTGCCTGTGCCGCCAGCACCCCCAGCACATCGCCCGGGACAACCTGCCCGGTGGCATCGGTCAGCATCGGACGGTCGGCATCACCATCGGTCGAGAGGATCGCATCCAGCTGATGGTCGACGCACCACTGTGCCAACATTGATCGCGTCTGCACATCCACGGCCTCGGTATCAACCGGGATAAACGTGTCCGAAGGGGCCAGCAGGATCGGCGTGGCCCCCAGCGCGGCAAGCACCGCGACCAACAGATCGCGCGCGACCGAGGAATGCTGGTAAACGCCCAATCGCAGCCCGGCCAGGGCCTGCGCCCCGTAGGCATCCGCATAGCGTGCGACATAGGCTTGGGCGGCCTCGGGCCGCGCGCTCAGGCTGCCCTCCGGGCCATCGCCGGGCGCAGCGCCCGCCCCATAGGCCGCGCCGATTGCGATTTCATCCTGCTTCGAAATCTCGCCGCTTGGCAGATAGAATTTCAACCCGTTGCGATCCGCGGGGATATGGCTGCCCGTGACCATGATCGCCGCCGCCCCCGCCGACATTGCCGCCAGCGCCAGCGCCGGGGTTGGCAATGCACCGCAATCCGTGACCGCAACCCCCGCACGCCGTGCCGCCGCAATCACATCGCCCGCGATCCGCGGCGAAGACGGTCGCAAATCGGCCCCCACGAAAAGCCCGGTGCCAATCGGACAGGACGCAAGAAATGCCGTTGTATAAGCCTGCACCAGCTCTGGCGTCAGTTCCACCACAAGGCCGCGCAACCCGCTCGTGCCAAATTTTGGTGCCATTTCCCGTTTCTCCATCCGTTTACGCCACGATCACAACCCATGATTGCAAACACATTACCCGGCGTCTGTTACAGCAGCCCTACAAGAATGGCTTTTCCACAGTGGTCAAGAAGAATGGTGCCCACAGTTGGCGCGCCTGCGCCAGAGATGCGCACGGATTGTGCGTTGTCATTCAAGCGCCGAGTTTTTACCCTGAATGGTCATCGCTGCCGCCAAGGAAAATCCCATCGAAGATCTGAACATCCCTGATCGTCCAGGCCAAGCACCGGTTCACGAGGATATGCTCGTCCACCTCGTCTATGAGACGGCGCTGGACAATAGCCTGTGGCCGGAAATGATCGTGCGCATCATGGATCAGATCGACCAGTTGGAGCGCACCCCCGAAAACCCGCAGGTGCAGGCACGGATCGACCGGATAAACACACATTTCAAACGTGCCTACGCGATTTCCGAAAAGATGCTGGCGCTGCAGGAACGCGACGCCGGCAAGGCCCAGGTGCTTGCCGGTCTGGCCTTCGAGGTGGCGCTGTTTGATCGCTCCGGCGGACCGATTTTCGAAAGCAAAGCCGCCCCCACCGACCCGCCCGGGCAGCTTGCACTGACCAAAGGTCAGCCCCCCCCCACTGCAATTGCCCGCCGGATTTTCGCAAAAATGCACCGCGGGGCAGCAGTCCGGCGAAATGCAGATCTGGGCCGAAAATGACGCCGCGGGCACGGTTTATGTGCTGTTGCCGAAAGAACTGGCGTTGGCTTACCGCTTTCCTGCCCGTGCCGAGACGGTTTTGCTGTCCTATCGAATCGAGGACACGGCCGCAGTCGATCATTTCGCGCACCGCCACCGGCTGAGCCCCGCGCACGGCCGCTTCCTCAAGGCATTTGTCACCGAGCCGGATCTGCGGACCGCCGCCACGTCGCTCGGGTTGACCTATGAAACCGCGCGCCGCTACCTCAAGACGATTTTCGCCGAAACCGGAATCCGGTCGCAGGCCGCACTGATCCGCGCGCTGTGGAACGATCCGTCGGCCTTGTTGCCCGCGTCGGTGCTGGCCTCCAAAGACACCCTGCCTGTGCGCCGATTGATGACATTGCCCGACGGGCGCCAGCTGGAGTATTTCTCGCTGGGGCCAGAAGACGGTTATCCGGTTTTCTTCATGGATGCGCTGGCGGGGAACTCCATCGACACGCTGGGCCACCCCGAGCGGTATCGGCGGCACCTGACCGACCTGGGCCTGCGCCTGATCACACCATGTCGGCCCGGGGGGGTTCGTTCCAGCTATCGGGCGCTGTCCTCTCTGCGCGACTATGCCGCCGATATCGCGGCGCTTTGCGCCCATCTGAAGCTGCAGAAAATCTCTTTGTTATCTTATTCTTACGGATCGAATGCGGCGCTCGGGATCGCGCATGAACTGCCCGATCTGGTCGAGCGGCTGACGATGTCCTCCGTCTCTTACACCGCCTACGCAGCGCAGAATCTGCGCGACATGGACATGTTCTTTCAGATCACAAATGTCGTTGGGCGGCGCTGGCCGAACCTGTTGAACCTGCTGATCCCGTTTTTGGCGCGCTCGGTCGTTCAGAATGTGGATACTTTTGCCAACCGGATGCTGAGCCGCGCAGTGTGCGACCATGAGCGGGCAATCTTGCAAAGCCCGCTGGTGCGCGAACGTGCGGCCGCGATGGTGGCCGAGCGCACCGCGGGAGGCATGGAAGGCGTGATCGAGGAATTCCGCATCAACGCCCAGCCCTACGATTTCAACGTCGCCGACATTGCGGTGCCGATGACCCTGTTTCACGGCGATTGCGATGTGAACAACCCGCTGGCCGGGGCCGAGCTGCTGGCCCGGCATGCCCCGAACGCCACGCTGCACGTCCTGCGGGGGATGGGCCATCATCATCTGTTCGTCGAATGGGATTGGATCCTGGCCGCCGCAATGGGCCGGAACGTCACGATCCCGGGCACCGCATAACCTGGCAGCCGCGCCCGCGCATGACAAAACTGACGGGGCCTACCACCTGCGGCAGGCCCCGTCGCAGTGATCGTTTTAGCCAAAGACCGCCGTCAGCGCGCCATCGACGGCCTCGGTGATCTCGTCAATGTCGTCGGCCGTTGCGATCAGGGCGGGGCTGAAGCACAGCGTGTTGTTGAAGCCCACCAACGAACGGTTGGTCACCCCGATCATCACGCCGCGTTTCGCGCATTCGGCGACCACGCGTTGCGCATCCGCTTCGGCCACCGGCTCTTTGCTGCTGCGGTCGGTCACCAGTTCCGCGCCCACAAAAAGACCCGCGCCACGCACATCGCCGATGATCGCGTGTTTCTCCATCAGCGCCCCAAGATTGGCCATGATCCGCGCGCCCATCGCCTTGGTATTTCCCAGCAGATCCTCTTCTTCGATGATCAGCATGTTTTCCAACGCGGCCGCCGGACCGGCGGTGCAGCCGCCGAAGGTCGAGATGTCGCGGAAATAGCTCAGGCGATCCGAGGCGTCCTTGAACTTCTCGAACACGGCCTCGGTGGTGACGGTGCACGAAATCGCGGCATACCCCGAGGCCACGCCCTTGGCCATGGTCACGAAATCGGGCTTGATGCCGTAGTTCTGATAGCCAAACCACTCGCCAGTGCGGCCCATGCCACAGACCACTTCGTCGATGTGCAGCAAGATGTCATACTTGCGGCAGATTTCCTGCACGCGATCCCAATAGCCCGCAGGCGGCACGATGACGCCACCGCCTGCCGTGACCGGCTCCAGGCACAGCAGACCCACGGTGTCCGGGCCTTCGCGCAAGATCACCTCTTCAATCGCATCCGCCGCGCGACGGCCGTAATCCTCGACATCCCATTGCGCACGATACTCCAGGCAATGCGGCACCGAAACAAACCCGTCCGGGTAGGGACCATATTGCATCGCGCGCTCGGCCTGACCGCAGGCCGCCAGCGTGCCGATGGTCGCGCCGTGATAATCGCGTTCGCGATACAGGATTTTCCACTTGCGCCCGTCATGCAGCCGCGCCGACATCTGGCGCACCATCTTGAACACCTTCTCGTTCGCTTCCGAACCAGAGTTGGCGTAATAGACCCGGCTCATGCCCGGCATCTTTTCAAGCAGCCGCTCGGAGAACAGCGCCGCGGGGATCGAACCAACGCTTTGTGCGAAATAGGGCAGCTCGATCAACTGGTCGCGCACGGCATTGGCGATGCGTTCACGACCATAGCCGACGTTTACCGTCCAGACCCCGCCCGAAACAGCGTCCAGAAACTCAGTCCCGTTCTGGTCCCAGACCCGCATGCCCTGGCCTTTGACGATGATCCGGGGATCGTTGGTTTCCAGCGCCTTGTGCTGCAGCAGATGGTGCCAGATATGCGCGCGGTCGGCTTCGGTAACGTGACGCATATCATTCGACATTGCGGTCATGGGGGGGCTCCTGTTGGCTATTTTTCCCGCCAATTGAGCGCCTCTTGGCGGGCTCAAACAATCCTTTTTATGCATTTTGCAACCTATTGTTTTCAGGCGTGTAATCTTGCAGTGTTCACTCAACGCAAACACCCAAACGGAGGCGCGGCGCATGGAGGTGGATATCGGCGGGCGGCTGCGCGCGTTGCGGGGCGAACGCAACCTGTCGCAACGCGAGTTGGCGCGGCGCGTGGGCCTGCCCAATTCGACGATTTCGTTGATTGAATCGGGGCGCACCAACCCGACGATCGGCGCGCTCAAGCGCATCCTTGACGGGCTGCCGATCGGGCTGGCCGAGTTCTTTGCCTATGAACCACAGACGCCACGGCGCTTTTTCTTCGAGGCATCCGAGCTGAAAGAAATCGGAAAGGGGCGGATCTCGTATCGTCAGATTGGGGCGGGCGGTGTCGGGCGGGCGTTGCAGATGCTGGATGAAACCTACGCACCCGGGGCCGATACCGGGCGCACGCCACTGAGCCATTCCGGCGAGGAAGTGGGCCTTGTGCTGTCCGGGCGCCTGGAGGTCACGGTGGACGGGCAGCGCAAGATCCTTGGCCCCGGCGATGCCTATGCCTTCGAAAGCCATCTGCCACACCGCTTCCGTGCGCGCGGCGAAACGCCCTGCCGGGTCGTCAGCGCCTGCACGCCCCCCAGTTTCTGACCGGGCCGAACAACCCCGAGTGCCAGCTCGGGCAGATCTTGTCAGCAGCTCAGAAACGCCGCGCGTCGAACGCCGCACGCGAGATTTCCGGCGAACGCCGCGCCACAATCGCAGCCATCAGCTCCGCCGTACCCGCCGATTGCGTCAGGCCAAGATGGCCATGCCCAAAGGCATAGATCACCCGGTCCGATTTGGGCGACCTGCCGATGACCGGCAGACTGTCGGGCAGCGAGGGAGCGCAAGACAAGTTGGCTTGTTCGGAGTGTCGCCTGCCACAGGAAGCTTAGTGGCAAAAAAGGAATACTATCGTGGCATTCCATAATCGGGAAATTGGTCGGAGCGAGAGGATTCGAACCTCCGACCCCCTGCTCCCGAAGCAGGTGCGCTACCAGGCTGCGCTACGCTCCGACCGTGAGCGCGGAGTTACCGAGTCACTGCGGCATTTGCAAGGGGTTATCTGTATTTTCCGTCACGCGAACGCGCGCTCAGGTTCAACGTGCGTTGCAACAGCGACGACCGCGGCGTGGTGGCCATCTCGATCCGGCCACGGGTGCGCAGAACCGGAGTATTTTGCGACACATCCGTCCGGCTTTCGCGAAACACGATATACAGCCCCGAGACGATCACCAACGCGGCGCCCAGAACGGTCGGCGCGTCAAGCTTTTCGCCAAACAGCACCCAACCGTAAAACACCGCCCAAAGGATCTGCGAATATTGCATCGGCGCGATGATCGCGGCCTCGCCCGCACGATAGGCCAGGATCATCAGGAAGGATGCGATCAGCCCGAAACCCGCGACCACACTCAGCAGGCCCAGATCGACGAGTTGCAGCGGCTGCCACACGAAAGGCAACACGGCCCCCATCGCCAGAAAGTTGCCCAGAAGCGGTGCCAGCAGCAGCACGACCGACCGCTCTTTGTGGCCGATCTTACGCACCGCGACGCCAGCGAAGGCCCCCGATGCCGCCGAAGCCAGCGCAGCCAGATGCCCAAGCCCCAGCGCAGCCTGCCCCGGGCGCACCACGATCAACACCCCGACCAAACCCAGGAAGACCGCGGCCCAGCGATGCAGACCGACCTTTTCGCCCAGAACCGGGATCGCCATGATGGTGATGAATAACGGTGTCGCAAACAGGATCGGATAGACCTGCGCCAAGGGCAGCTCGACAAAGGCAAAGAACGCCAGAACGCCGCTGGCGACCGTGGCGGTCGAGCGCGCAATGACCCACCACGGATGCACCGGACGCAGGCTGCCTTCGTGGTGATCGTTCAACAAGAACAGGGACAGCACCGGAAAGCTGAGCAGCGAGGCGAAGAATACGATCTGCACGGGCGAGTAGGTCTCGCCCAGCCCTTTGATGATGGCATCATGCGAGGCATAGATCGCCATTGCCAGAAGCGCATAGATCGCGCCTTTGATGTTCGAATTCGCATGCGACATATGTGCCTCCGTCATCGCGCAGCTAACCGCATCATCGGGGCGCCCCGCAAGCCCAAAGAAAACGGCGCGGGGAAACCCCACGCCGTTTCAAAGAGTTGCACAAGCCTTGTGCCCGATCTGCGCACGTCGTGCAGATCAGAGGCTCGCGTCGAGCGCCGCGATGATCTTGTCGCCCATTTCCGAAGTCGAGACCGGAGTGCCGCCATCGGGGCCCATCAGATCGGCAGTGCGCACGCCATCGGCCAGCACCTTTTCAATCGCCTGCTCCAGACGCGTCGCCTCGTCGCCCTGATCAAAGCTGTAGCGCAGCGCCATTGCAAAGCTGAGAATGCAGGCAATCGGGTTCGCCTTGCCTTGGCCCGCGATATCGGGGGCCGAGCCATGCACGGGTTCATACATCGCCTTCGGGCGGCCATTGGCCATCGGCGCGCCAAGCGAGGCCGAGGGCAACATGCCCAGGCTGCCGGTCAGCATCGCGGCGCAATCCGACAGGATATCGCCGAACAGGTTGTCGGTGACGATCACGTCGAACTGCTTGGGCCAGCGCACCAGCTGCATCGCGCCGTTATCGGCATACATATGCGACAGCTCGACCTCGGGATATTCCTCATCGTGCACTTTCTGCACGACTTCGCGCCACAGAATGCCCGATTCCATGACGTTGGCCTTCTCCATCGAGCAGACCTTGTTGTTGCGGCGTTTCGCCAGCTCGAACGCCGCGCGCGCGACGCGAACAATCTCGCTTTCGGTGTAGCGCTGGGTGTTGATGCCGACGCGCTCGTTGCCTTCGTTGAAGATGCCGCGCGGTTCACCGAAGTAAACGCCCGAGGTCAGTTCGCGCACGATCATGATGTCGAGCCCGGCCACCACGTCTTTTTTCAGCGACGAGAAATCAGCCAGCGCATCAAAGCATTGCGCCGGGCGCAGGTTGGCGAACAGATCCATTTCCTTGCGCAGACGCAGCAGGCCACGCTCGGGCTTCACCGAGAAGTCCAGAACGTCATATTTCGGCCCGCCCACGGCGCCCAGCAGCACCGCGTCGGCGGCCTGTGCCTTGGCCATGGTTTCGTCAGCCAGCGGCACGCCGTGCACGTCATAGGCCGCACCGCCCACCAGGTCTTCGCTGACGTCAAAAACCAGCCCGCGCTTGTCGCCAAACCAGCTGATGATTTTCGTCACCTCGGCCATGACTTCGGGGCCGATGCCGTCGCCGGGAAGAATAAGGATTGAGGGGTTGGCCATGCGATTTCTCCAACGGAATATGGGTTGAGACGGGCCTATCCAATGGGGGCCGCAGGGTCAAGCACGGGCGCGCCTACGGCAGTGTAATATCGACCCAAACCAGGTGATGGCGCGATGCGGTCGCGGTGTCGGCCGCTTCCGTCACGGGCCAGACCACGCCCGCCCCCGTCACCACCAGGTCGCGCGACGGCAACACGTAATCGACCCGCAAATTGCCGGGTGGATCGCCATAATCGGCGGTATCAAGGCCCGGATCGCCGCGCTGGCCGGGATCGGCGGCGGCGCGGCCACCTTTGCTTGCGGGCTTTGGGTCTTGCAGCCGCGGGTGGGCCAGCAAGGCGCGCAGGGCCTCGGGGCGCCCCTCACCATCCGCCGGGTCCAGATTGGCATCCCCCAGCAGCACAAAAGGCCCGGGCGTGGGCCGCTGTGGCAGGCGCCCGTCAAGGTAGCGCAGCCAGAACGCCGCCTCGTCATGGTTGCGCCGCCCGTTGCGGTCTTCGGGCCCGTCAAACACCGGCGGGGTCGCGGCCCAAGCCCACAGATGCAGGCGCCGACCATCGGGCAGCAGAACCGGCAGATCCCAGTGCGCCGTTGTGGACAGCCGCTGCACCGCCGCCACCTGCGGCGACAGCCCCGCCCCCGCGCTCAGCGCATCGGGCAGATCACGCCACAGCATCGTGGAAAAATCGCGCGCCTCGTCCGACAGCAACGGGTAGCGCGACAATACCGCCATCCCGCCCGCGCCGCTGAACCGGCCATAGCCTTGCGCATCGCGGGGCTCGCCCCGCCGACCGTTGCCGTCCATATCCAGCCCCGTCGCCATCCCGGTATTGGGGCGCGGTGCAAACAAATGCGGAT
Organism: Paracoccaceae bacterium; assembly: GCA_028749255.1. Lineage (GTDB taxonomy): Bacteria > Pseudomonadota > Alphaproteobacteria > Rhodobacterales > Rhodobacteraceae > Rhodobacter. The sequence continues at coordinate 21,409 of JAQTYE010000002.1, forward strand.
AACCCGCGCCCGCTGCGGCCAGCTGTGCCTCGAAGGCACGCAGCGCACGGCCCTCATAATCCCAGTCGAACCCGGTCAGCAGCAGGATATCGGGGTTAGTCTGGGCGACCACCTGCACCGCCGCCGTGATCTGGCGATCGCGCCCGGTGTCAATGTCGCGCCACAGCAGGCCAGGCCCCGCCCGGGTCAGATCGGGTGTCCATGTCGCAATGCGCAGCGTGTCCGCACCGGCCGGAATGGCCGCACAGACCAGCGCCGCACTCAGGCAGGCGCGAAATCGACGGCGACGCTGTGGCGACGCTTCTCTTCGATCATGCGGGCAACCCGCCCCATCGCGATCCCGCGCATGAAAAGGCTTGCCGGAAGGAATGCCCATGCCGTTACCGTCCAGATCAAGGTGTGCGGTGATTGCAACGTCACCGGGGCAAACCCCAGTGAAATCGCCTTGAGCGCCGCAGGAATAAGGAAGGGCAAAAGGAAGCCCAAGGCAATATTGAACCAGGCATCTCTGCGCAGACGTTCAACCACATCGGCGCCAGCGGTCGGTTCGAAGGTCGGCAAATTGACCCATACGTTGAACCCGTCCTGCGCATTCGGCCAACCGATCATTCGCATGATCAAAACGAAATATCCCAGCGTAATCAAAGAGATCATATAGGCCAGACCACCCGCAGTGCGCACCATCGCGACATGTTCGGGCGTGGCGTCCGCAGGCAGCATCAGCACCAGCAAGCGCACCGGGCTATAGGGGACGTCGATCGACCGCGCCATTGCCGCGCCCAATACCTCGACAAACCGGGTCAGCGTGGTCGGTGTATCGCCCGCCAACGCCACAGTGGACAGCAGGAATACCGTCATGAACAACGAGACAAAGCGAATGCGGTTGAACGGCGGCGCATCACGGAACTCGACCAGCCCGGGATAAATCGCAGCATATTCAAAGAACGTCAGTGCCCCGGCGAACAGGGCGACCAATGCCACGATCTGCGCAGTATCGGCGTTGAGGCTTGGCAACATCAGCGACGGAGTCGCGATCACAGTCACGACCAGAATCGCGCGCACCAACGCCCCGGAAAAGCGTGCAATCACTGCCCCATCCTTCAACTTGGCCGGATCCGATACGTTGCCGGAGCCTTGTCCCAGTTTGTTCCCGCCGATTATGACGGACTGCCTCATTCTTGCCATGATTTTGCCCACTTTCCGCTCTGCTGGCAATCTTCTGTTAACCTTAGGAAATCAATTCGGGTGTTTTGTGGGTGGAACTGGTGCGCGATTGCATCAATTTCCGCGCAAAAATAAGGCCGCCCAGTGGGCGGCCCTAAATGTTGTAGATCAGGGGCTTAGCGCCACTAATGCATCAGACCCAAGGACGCGACTGCGCGGCCTGCGCCTCGAACGCGTCGATGGCGGTAACCTTCTCCAGCGTCAGCCCGATATCGTCCAGACCGTTCAGCAGGCAATGCTTCTTGAACGGATCGACGTCAAACTTGATCACGGTGCCGTCCGAGGTGGTGATCTCTTGCGCTTCCAGATCAACGGTCATCCGCGCGTTGGCGCCTTTTTCCGCGTCCTGCATCAACAGATCGACCTGTTCTTGCGGCAGCACAATCGGCAACATCCCGTTCTTGAACGAGTTGTTGAAGAAGATGTCCGCGAACGAGGTCGAGATGATCGCCTTGATGCCGAAATCGGCCAGCGCCCAGGGGGCATGCTCACGCGAGGAACCACAGCCGAAGTTGTCGCCCGCAATCAGGATCTGCGTGTCGCGGTATTGCGGCTTGTTCAGCACGAAATCCGGGATCTCGTTGCCCTGCCGGTCATAGCGCATCTCGTCGAACAGGTTCACACCCAGACCCGAGCGTTTGATCGTCTTGAGGAAGACCTTGGGAATGATCATGTCGGTGTCGATGTTGACCAGCGGCATGGGGGCGGCGATGCCCGTCACTTTGGTGAACTTTTCCATTGTCGTTGGCTCCTTACATCATTTCACGAACATCGGTCAGATGACCGGTGATCGCCGCAGCCGCCGCCATCGCGGGGCTGACCAGGTGGGTGCGGCCTTTATAGCCTTGGCGCCCTTCGAAGTTGCGGTTCGAGGTCGAGGCGCAACGCTCGCCCTCGGACAGCTGATCGGGGTTCATCGCAAGGCACATCGAACACCCGGCCAGACGCCATTCGAAACCGGCGTCGATGAAGATCTGGGCGATGCCCTCTTCCTCGGCCTGCAGGCGGACCAGACCCGACCCGGGCACGACCATGGCACGCATGCCGTCCTTGATCTTCTTGCCCTTCAAAATCTCGGCAGCGGCGCGCAGATCTTCGATGCGGCCGTTGGTGCACGACCCGATGAATACGGTGTCGATCTGGATGTCGGTCAGTTTCTGGCCCGGGGTCAGACCCATGTAATCGAGCGCGCGTTTCGCGGCCTCGACCTTGCCGCCCTTGAAGTCTTCGGGCGCAGGCACGGTCGCGGTGATCGGCAGCACGTCCTCGGGGCTGGTGCCCCAGGTCACGACCGGCTGAATGTCTTCGCCCTTCAGGGTGACGACCTTGTCAAACTGCGCGCCTTCATCGGTGAACAGCGTCTTCCACCACATCAGCGCGGCTTCGAACTGCGCGCCCTTCGGCGCATGCGGGCGGCCCTTGACGTAGTCAAAGGTTTTCTCGTCGGGCGCAATCAGACCGGCGCGGGCGCCGCCTTCGATGGCCATGTTGCACACGGTCATGCGGCCTTCCATCGACAGATCACGGATCGCTTCGCCGCAATATTCGATGACATAGCCGGTGCCGCCTGCGGTGCCGGTTTCGCCGATCACGGCCAGCGTGATGTCCTTGGCGGTGACGCCCGGACGCAGCTTGCCGGTGATTTCCACCTTCATGTTTTTCGATTTCTTCTGGATCAGCGTCTGCGTCGCCAGAACATGCTCGACCTCGGACGTGCCGATGCCATGCGCCAGCGCGCCAAAGGCGCCATGCGTGGCGGTGTGGCTGTCGCCGCAAACCACCGTCATGCCCGGCAAGGTCCAGCCCTGTTCGGGGCCGACGATGTGCACGATGCCCTGACGCACGTCTGACACCGGATAGTAGTTGATGCCAAAGTCACGCGCGTTCTTGTCCAGCGCCTCGACCTGAATACGGCTTTCTTCGTTGGCGATCACGCCCGAGACACGGTCCAGCGTGGTCGGCACGTTGTGATCCGGCACGGCGATGGTTTTTTCCGGCGCGCGCACCGGGCGGCCCGCCAGACGCAGCCCTTCAAAGGCTTGGGGGCTGGTCACTTCGTGGACCAGATGGCGGTCGATATACAGCAGGCTGGTGCCGTCGGCGTCTTCGGACACAACATGGGCGTCCCAGATTTTATCATAGAGGGTTTTCGGAGCGGACATGGCTCTCACTTTCGATGGCTGTGAATGGGTCAGTCAGGGCGAGGGCGCCACGAAGGGGCCATCGCAGGCGCCGGGGATGCGGTTACACCCCCGCGCCGACATCAAAGTCGGGCAAGGATAGAGCGGCTTTCGCCGTAAAAGCGCTCACGCAGGCGGGCGCGGTCATCCATGTCGAAAACGGTGATCATGCCGCGCGATATAGGCGATTGCGCCGCGCCCCGCAAGGAAATCTCGGGTCAGGGACGCTGACCTTCGGGCAGAGCCTCCAGCAGATCACCGGGCTGACATTCAAGCGCCTCGCAAATCGCGGCCAGCGTTTCAAAGCGCACCCCCTTTACCTTGCCCGCCTTCAGCAGTGACAGGTTGGCTTCGGTGATTCCGATCCGCTCGGCCAGTTCGCGTGAACGCATCTTGCGCCGGGCGAGCATCACATCCAGCCGAACGACGATCTGCATCAGACAAACTCCGCATTTTCGGCCGCTGCCCGCGCACCGGTTTGAATCGCCGCGGCGATCAGCAGCAAAAGCCCGCCATAGACCACCGCCTCCAGCAGGTCGGATGAAACCCCCACCGACAGAAGGCGTTTGCCCGCCGGATTGGTGATCGTCAACAGCGCGACCGCCGCCGTCTGTGTCGGCACCATCAGCGCCGCGCGCACCAGAATCGCCACACCAATGCGCCGCACATGCCGCGCGGCGGTTTCGGTCAGCACCTCGCCGCGGGCAAAGCCGTGCATCAACTGCGCCGCATGGATCAAGGCGCAGACGGCGGGCGCCACGACCAGCACCAGAACCGCGCGCGAGGCCGCATAGGCCAGCGGATGCACCACCATGCCCGCAGCCTCAGCCGGAATCTCCGGTGCGATCAGGCCGGGAAACAGCAGCGGTTGCGCCACCAGAAACATCCACCCCAGCGCCAGAACGGCGGCGCTGAGATAGGCCAGGCGGGACAAAAGGTAGGCAAGGCGGGGGAAGGTCATGGCGCTCTCCGAATCATCTTTACAGATATTATTTTTATTGTATTGCGATAAAAAATCCATAGGAAAGAAAATGAAGCACATCGTATTTCTGTTACTTCTTGCCGGATGCGGGCTCAGCGATCCGCGCGGGCTTTATGCCTTGTCACAGGTCAATCCGGCGCATGACGACCCCGGCGGTCTGGCGGTTGCCATTGCCCCACCTTCGACGCTGCGGCTGATGCCCAAGGGCACGCGGCTGATCATGACGCTGCAGCGTGGCGATGCAGCGCCGGAAAAGCAGATTTTTACTCTGGTTCCGGCGGCGGCCGAGGGGCCGGTGGCGCAGGCGCAGGTTTTCGCCCTGCGCGACACCGATCTGCCCGCATTGCGCGCAATGCAGGCGCAAAACGACCAGCGTCTGGAAGCAGGACAGCAGAGCACACTTGCGCTGTCGCTCGAAGCCGACGCCTGCCGCACGGTTCGTGAACTTCCGCAAGATGCGCGCGGTTCTGTCTGGATTCGGACCCGCGCGGATGCCGATTTCGCGCCGCTGCTCGTTAACACTCCGCTGGCCAAAATTCCGGGCTGGGAGGACGCTGCGAACAAAATCCTACCCTGCACGCCTTGACATCGGCAACAAACTGCACGACCGGAGACGGAATTCCGTGCCCGGTCGTTGAGATTCAGCGACTCGGGTGTTACCTTATTGGTAGAGGCCCGGCGTCGGGGCGTAAGCGGCGCGCAACCCCTGGAGGACAATGTCCTGGATTCTTTCTCTCACGCGTCCGGCCAAGCGGATGCAAAGGCGGCCCCGATGACCACAAACATGGCAGGGGTCGATGTGACCAGCGACCAGATTCTGGATCGCATCATCGATTCCCTTGAAGACGACAAAGCCGAGGATATCGTCACCATCGACCTGCGCGGGCGCTCGTCGATTGCCGACTACATGGTGATTTGTTCGGGGCGCAGCTCGCGGCAGGTCGGCGCCATCGCCGAAAAGCTGACCGAGCGACTGAAGGAAAGCTTCGGGCGTCTGTGCAAGATCGAGGGCAAGGAACAGGGCGATTGGGTGCTGATCGACACGGCCGATGTGATCGTGCATGTGTTCCGCCCCGAAGTGCGCGAGTTCTATCAGCTTGAAAAGATGTGGATGCCTGCGGGCGGTCCCGTCTGAGATCTTGCGATGAAGGTCACGATTGCGGCGGTGGGGCGGTTGCGCAAAAGCCCCGAACTTGCCTTGATCGAGGATTATCTGGAACGATTTGGCAAGGCCGGTCGGGCGTTCGGGCTCGGACCGGCCTTGGTCGTTGAGGTCGAAGACAAGAAAAACCTCGGCATGGAGGCAGAGGCCGTTCTGCTGGAACGTGCGCTGCCCGCAGGCGCGGTGGTGGTGACGCTGGACGAACGCGGCGCGCTGATGTCCTCGCCCGAATTTGCCGAAAAGCTGGCCGGGTGGCGCGACGGCGGTCGGGATGTGGCCTTTGTGATCGGCGGCGCCGATGGCATTGCCCCTGGCCTGCGCGCCAAGGCGGATTTCTCGATCTCGTTTGGCAAGATGGTCTGGCCGCATATGCTGGTGCGGGTGATGCTGGCGGAACAGATCTATCGCGCCGGGCAAATTCTGGCGGGCACGCCCTATCACCGGGTCTGAGCGCTGCCTCAGATCCGGCGCAAGGCTGCGGCGGCCACCAACGGACCGGTTGCGACGCCGGTGGGCGACCCGCCCGCAGGTTCTTCGGTGATCGCCAGCGTGGCATTGGCGACCAGCGCGGTCAGATTCGCCGGGATCGGCATCGCCGCCTGCCCCTGATGCGGCATCACGCCCAGAGAAATCGGCGCGCCATCACCCTGAATCAGCCAAAGTTCGAAATCGCGTCCTTCGGCTGGCGCCGCGCCGCCCATCGACACGCGCATCTCACCCGAGGCCTCGTCATAAAGCGCGGCCAGACGGACGCTGCCATCCTCGGACACCATATCAGAAATCCACAGCGGGCCAGGCGCGGGCGGCAGCGGCTGCCCCAGCCACAATACAGCGGCCAGCACGGCGGTGGCCAGCCCCGAAGCCCCGGCGAACCAGCCCCAGACCGAGATCTTGCCCGCGGGCAGACCGAACAGGCGCCGTTCGACATCGGTCCAGACCCGGGCGGGCGGTGTGATCGGGCGCACCTCATCGGCGAGCGGATCGAAATGTGTTTCCCAACGGGCGACTTCACGCGCGAAATCGGCATCAACGTGGATCCGGCGCGTCACGTCCTGCCGCGTCGCCAAATCCAGCGTGCCCAGCACATATTCGCCAGCCAGGGCGATATCGTCGTCGGTCAAGGGGCTGCGCGGGTCGGTCATGGCGACAGGCACTCCCTGAGTTGGAGCAGGCTGCGGCGCAACCAGCTGCGCATCGTGTTCAGCGGCACGGCGAACCGTTCGGCCAGTTCCTGATAGCTGTCACCCTCGACATAGGCGCGGCGCACGGCTTCGGCACGCGCGGGTTCCAGCGCATCAAGACAGGCCTCGATCCGACGCCCTTCGGATCGGGTGATTGCGGCGGCCTCGGGGCCGGGTGTCGGGTCCGGCACCGCATCGGCGGCCTCCAGCCCGACGGCCGCATTGCGCCGCGCGCGCAGCCGGTCGATCGCATGGTTGCGCGCAACCGCGTTCATCCATGCCGCAGGGCTGGCCACATCGGGAAGATAGCGGTCGGCATTGTTCCAGATCTTCACGAAAACCTCCTGCAACGCGTCTTCGGCCTCTCGGCGGTCTTTCAGAAGACGCAGGCAGATCGCAAAAAGTTTCGGAGACAGTGCAGAATAGAGCGCGGCAAACGCGGCCCGGTCCTTCAGGGCAACCCGGGCCAGCAACCCGGCAAGCTCTTCCGTCTGGACTGCCATCTGACTTTTCAGCGCCTCTTTGCGGGGTTTTCCCAGGCTGGCTGCAACCTTTTTCGGGGCTGCACCGTCCCATCTGCACAGACAATGGCAGAGCGAGGCGCAGGTGACAACCAAGGGATTGAAAATCGCCGTGATCGGCAGCGGGATTTCCGGTCTGGGGGCGGCCTGGCTTCTGGCGCCGCAACACGAGGTGGTGATCTTTGAAGCCGAGGCACGCCCCGGCGGCCATGCGCGCACCGTGCAGGCCCAAGGCGTGGCCGTCGATACCGGCTTCATCGTGTGCAACCGCAAGACCTATCCCCTGTTTATCCCGCTGCTGGAACATCTGGGCGTGGCACTAACCCCCAGTGACATGAGTTTTGCCGCCAGTTTCGGCGGCGGGGCCTATGAATATGGCACCACCCGGCCGCTGGATATGTTTGCGCAAAAGCGCCGCCTTGCCGATCCGTCGCATTGGCGGATGATCCGCGACATCTTGCGGTTTTTCCGCGCCGCGCCCGACCATGCCGGGGCTTCGGGCAGTATCGGCGATCTGATCGCCACACTGGGCCTTGGGCCCGAATTCCGCGACCGTTTTCTGATGCCGATTTCAGGGGCGATCTGGTCCACGCCGACACGCGACATGCTGTCCTTTCCTGCTGCCAGTTTCATCCGGTTTTTCGACAATCACGGCTTGCTGAGCGTTAGTGCACAGCCGCAATGGCTGACCGTGGCGGGGGGATCGGCCAGCTATGTTACGGCGCTGTTGCGGGCAACGCGGGCAGATCTGCGGCTGAGGTGTCCGGTGCGCAGCGTCACCCGTGATGCCAACGGCTTGCACGTTATCAGCACCCGGGGGACAGAGCGGTTTGACCGGGTGATTTTCGCCACTCACGCCCCGCAGGCGCTGGCCTTGCTGGCACAGCCCGACACCGAAGAGCGCGCGATCCTGGGCGCGCTGCGCACCGAGGCGAACCGCATGGTGCTGCATTCTGACACCCGGCTGATGCCGCAGCGGCGGGCGATCTGGTCATCGTGGAACTATGTTACCGCAGGCGACAAGGCGCTGAGCGACCGTCCGATCAGCCTGTCTTACTGGATGAACCGGCTGCAGCATCTGGACACGCCGCGCCCGCTGATCGTGACCGTGAACCCCGAAATCGAGCCCGATCACATCCATGACGAAGCGATCCTGCACCATCCACAATATGACGCCGCGGCGCTTGTGGCGCAGGCCCGGCTGGGGGCGATTCAGGGCCGGGGCGGCGTGCATTATGCGGGCGCATGGACGCGTTACGGATTTCACGAAGACGGGCTGTTGTCGGCCCTGCGGGTCGCGCAGGCACTGGGGACACCCTGGCCATTGGGCGCTGACCCTTGGGCAGAAACTGCAAAGGCCGCGCCATGAGCGATCTGTGGCAGGGCGCGTTGGTTGACTGCGCGATCTGGCACGCGCGCACGGGCGATGCACGCCGCGAGTTCCGCTACCGTGCCACTTATCTTGCGCTGCCGATCAAGGCCTTCGAGGCCGGGACGCTGCCGATCCAGCCCGACGGCGCGGGGCTGTGGTCGATCCGGCGGCGCGATTATGGCGCACGTGACGGCAGCGCGCTGAGCGATTTCATCGGCGATCAGCTGCGCCCCGCGGGCCTGCAGGAGTGCGATATCACCCTGATCACCATGGCGCGCAGCACCGGATATGGCTTCAACCCGGTCAGCTTCTGGCTGGCACGCGACGCGGGCGGGCTGCGTGCCGTGCTGGCTGAGGTGTCGAATACCTTTGGCGAGCGGCACCTGTATCTGTGCCGTCACCCTGACAATCGTCCGATCACCCGATCTGACCGGATCTCGGGCGAGAAACTGTTCCACGTCTCGCCGTTTTTGCCGCGGGCGGGGCGCTATGTGTTTCGCTTCGATCCGGGGCCGGGGCGGTTTGGCGCCTGGGTCGACTGGATCGACGCCGAAGGCACATTGCGGTTGCAAACTTCGGTGGCGGGGCCAGCCCGCGCATTGACGCCGCGTCTGTTGCGCCGCGCGGTCTGGCGTCACCCGCTGCAGGCGCAAAAGGTGATGGCGCTTATTCTTTGGCAGGCCGTGCAACTTTTCCTGCGCGGCATCCGTTTCCATTCCAAACCCGCGCAACTGCCCCGGGCCCGGTCCGAAGCAAAAGACAGGTAAGAGCCGATGTTTGAACGTCAGATTGAAGACAAGCTTCTGAAAAGTCTTGATAAGATACAATATGGCAGCATTGCCCTGACCACCCCCGACGGCACGGTGCGCGGGTTCGAGGGCCCCTTGCGCGGCCCCGCCGTGGATCTGACCGTCACCGATTGGCGCGCCTTTCCGCTGGTTGCGGCACGCGGCGACATCGGCCTGACCGAAGCGTATCGCGATGGCTGGATCACCACCCGCGATCTGAGCGCGTTTCTGACCTTTGGGCTGCACAATGAGGCGGCGGTGGAGCCGTTCTTGTATGGCAGTCGGCTGCAATCATTGCTGGTGCGCGCACTGTATTTCATGACGCGCAACACGCGGCGCGGGTCGCTGCGCAATATCTCGGCCCATTACGATCTGGGGAATGAATTTTACCGGCTCTGGCTGGACGACACGATGACCTATTCCTCGGCGTTGTTCGCCCCCGAGGATGCGCGCGCCCCCGACCCGCTGGTCGCCGCACAGCACCGTAAATATGACCGGATTCTGGATGGTCTGGGGGGTGGTTCGGGGCGGTTGCTGGAAATCGGCTGCGGTTGGGGCGGCTTTGCGGAACGTGCCCTGACCCGAGGCGATTTCGCGGCGAAAGGGCTGACGTTGTCGCACGAACAGGCGGCCTTTGCCCGCGCGCGTCTGGGCCAGGGCGCCGAAATCGCGCTGCAGGATTACCGTGATGAACGCGGGCGCTTCGATCATATCGTCTCGATCGAGATGTTCGAGGCCGTGGGCGAGCAATACTGGCCTGTCTATTTCGACAAGCTGCGCGAGGTGATGGCCCAAAAGGGCCGTGCCATGGTCCAGACAATTACCGTGGCCGGCAGCTATTTCGACCGCTACCGCGCGGGCGGCGATATGATCCGCAGCTTCATCTTTCCGGGCGGCATGCTGCCCAGTCCGGGGCGCTTCGGGGCCGAGGCGGCGCGCGCCGGGCTGCGGATCGAAGACGCGCATGGCTTCGGGGCGGATTACGCGCGCACCCTGCGGGACTGGCTGACCCGGTTCGAGGCACGGCTGGCCGAGATCCGTGCACTGGGCTTTGACGAGGCTTTCATCCGCGTCTGGCGGTTCTATCTGGCGGCCTGCATCGCGGCCTTTGACACCGGGCGCACCGATGTTTACCAATACCGGCTGGCCCATGCCTGAGGCCCCGCGCATCTGGATCATGGGCGCGTCAGACGGGATCGGCGCGGCGCTGGCGCGCGCGCTGGCGGCGCAGGGTGCGCGGCTGATCCTGTCGGCCCGATCCGAGGGGCGGGTGCAGGCGCTTGCGGCCGAACTCGAGGCCGAGGCGATTGCGGCGGATGTGGCCGACAGTGCCAGTCTGCAGACGGCAGCGGATCGGATCGCAATGAGCGGACCGCTGGACCGCGCGATCACGCTGGCTGCGATCTATGATCCGGGTCGGGTCATGGCGGTTGACCCGGCGCTTGCGGCGCAGATTGTCACGGTCAACCTGACGGGCAGTTTCAATTTCGTCCGTGCGGCGGTGCCGCTGTTGCGACCGGGCGGGCAACTGGCGCTGACCGGATCGGTTGCGGGCTATGTCGGGCTGCCGCAGGGACAGATCTATTCCGCGACCAAGGCGGGCGTCATCAATCTGGCCGAGAGCCTGCGCGCCGAGTTGGCGCCACGCGTCGATGTGCGGCTGATCTGCCCCGGTTTCGTGGCAACCCGTCTGACCGAGAAAAACGACTTCGCGATGCCGGGCCTCTTGCAACCTGAGCAGGCTGCGCAGACCATCCTTGCAGGTCTGGACGGGCGTGGCTTTGAAATCCATTTTCCGCGCCGCCTGACCTGGCCGCTGAAACTGCTGCGCGCTTTGCCCTATGGGCTCGCGCTGCCCCTGACCCGGAGGTTCGCCCGATGATCCGCCCCCTGCTTGCGCCGCTTGTGCTGATCCTGACGCTGGCCTTCGCGCTGTCGCCGCTGGCGAGTAACGGCTTCAACGGGTTTACCCCGGGCCAATTCCCGGTGGTGCAGGATCATTGGCCGGTGCAGCCGGTGGGCTGGGCGTTTTCAATCTGGGGGCTGATCTATCTGTGGCTGACGGCGGGGGCGGTATACGGGCTGCTGCGGGCACGCGACGATCTGCGCTGGACCGAGATGCGCGCCCCCTTGGCTATAAGCCTGCTGATCGGGGTGTTCTGGATTGCGGTCGCCAATCTGCAGCCGTTGGCCGCCACGGTGATGATCATCTTCATGGCGGCGGCGGCGATTGTCGCGCTGTTGCGCGCGCCCGATGGGTTTTGGGCGGTGGGGCCGGTGGGGCTCTATGCCGGGTGGCTGACGGCGGCGACCGGCGTCGCGATTGCGGTGGTTCTGGGCGGCTACGGTGTTCTTTCGGCGCAGGTGGCGGCGCTGGTGCTGTTGGCGCTGGTGCTGGGCGTCGCACTGAGCGTGCAATGGCAGCGCCCCGGTGCATTCAGCTATGGATTTGGCGTCGTGTGGGCGTTGATGGGGGTGATTGTGGCCAATCTTGATCCCGTGAATCTGCCGGTGATCGGGCTTGCGGGCTTTGGCATTACCGCTTTGGTGGCCCTTGTTATTTTGAGGAAGGAAGCATTGTGATGATTGCGAGTCTGGTAAAAACCGCGGCGCTGAGCGTTCTTGTGGCATTTGGCGCGGGCGTTGCACTGGCGCAGGAGGCCGCGCCCGGCTTCACGTTCGAGTCGATCGACGGCGGCACGATCGACACCACCGATTGGCGTGGGCATCCGGTGCTGGTGGTCAACACCGCCTCGATGTGTGGCTTCGCCCCGCAGCTTGAAGGGATGCAGGATCTGCATGAAACCTTGGGGCCGAAGGGATTGATCGTGCTGGCGGTGCCGTCGGACGATTTCGCACAGGAATATGACAGCGCGGCCAAGGTCAAGGAATTCTGCGCGCTGACCTATGGCATCACCCTGCCGATGACCGACATCACCCATGTGCGCGGCGCGCAGGCGCACCCATTCTATCGCTGGCTGCGCGAGACGCATGATTTCGTGCCAATGTGGAACTTCAACAAGGTGTTGCTGGATGGTGATGGCAAGGTGGTGGCGACCTGGGGGGCGCTGACCAAGCCAGGGTCGGGCGCGATCACCAAGGCCATCGCGCCGCTTTTATCAGGCAGCTGAGATCTGGCGGGCGATCATCACACCTGCCCAGGCCGCGCCCCCCGTCAAGGCGGCCCCCCAGGTCATATCAAGGATTACCTGCTCGAATGACCAGCCGCGCAATGTTGCCAGATTGGTGAATTCATAGGTTCCATAGCACAACAACCCCAGCAGGGCGCCACCAAGCAACGCCTGCATCGGGCGCCCTGCTGCCAGTGCCGGAACCGACACGAACCAAAGCACCCCGCCGATGTAAAACAGGTAAAACACCGCCGCCGGACCCAACCGCAATGGATCGGCCAGCATATCGCCAACATGGCGGGCGAAAACGGGCTTGATAATCGTGCTGATACCGACGGCATCGACGACAAGAAAGATCACGAGTGTGGAAAGGTATAGGACAAGCAGCTGCATGGGGCGTCTCCTGAGGTTTCCCTAAAAGACGTGGAAGCCGCGCAAAAAGTTGCAGTGCATGAAAAACCATCACGCAGCCCCAAACCGGCCTGCCCGGGCATTCGCCTAGAAATGCGCCTTCGGCTCGTCCGGTTTTCCAGCGGCGATGGCCAGAATCCCGCCCAGAATACAAAACCCGATGGGGAACATGGTGAAAACGCCAAAACCAAAGGCGAAATAGATCAGCCCCGCCGACAAAAGCATCAGCCCCCCGCCCCATAGCGCCCGGACCTTGGCCATGGCACCGCCCGCAAGCGCCATCAGGGGCGCCAGAAAACTCGCGGTGCGGATCAGTTGCGTATTGTCAACCTGCCCAAAGATTTCGCCAACCTCGGCATGGCTGCTCAGCACCTCGGTATAGCCATAGCTGAAAAACCCCACGAGCATGGCGATCAGCCCGCCGATCACACCCAACACCAATGCAGCATTCCGCATGCGCCCACTCTTACCCGCTCGGGGTATCCTTTTCTGCGTTCCCTCGCTTCGAAATAGGCCCTGCCCCCTCCCTCAATCAAGGGGCACTGCACACACGCGGCCAGAATAGACCCGCGTGGGGACAGCCATGCGCATAGCGCATCTGCGTGAAACAGGGACGCTGCTGCAGGATCACCCTGACGACAAGTCCAGGCGACCACCAATCCCGCAAGGGGCGCAGCACGCCAAAATCCACGAAACTTCAGCCAGTTTGGCGCACCCTGCGAACCGTCAGCTTTCGGACTTCAGCCAATCAACAAAAATTCTGGCGGCCGCGCTCATCGGGCCTGGGGGCCAAACGACATAATAGCCCAGGTTTTCAGTGTTCAGTTCGTGGATCTTCACCAACCAGCCCAGTTTCAAATCTTCCACGATCAGCGCTTCGGTCTCCAGATGCAGGCCAATGCCCTCGCGCGCTGCCGACAGCGCCAGCTCTTCATTCGGAAAATCGGTGAATTTCAGCGCGGCGGGTTTTAGCCCGATGGATTCCAGCAGTTGCATCTGCTCGGGCCAGTCGCCTTCGCGAATCCACGGCAACATCGACATTTCGCGCAAAGACAGCTTCGTGCGCCCGCCCAGAAGCTCGGGCGCTGCGACAACAACCTGCGGTGCAGCGGTCAGAAATTCGGCGTTCACCCCGCGCCAGCGCCCGTCACCAAAACGAATGCCCAGGCTGGCGCCCGCTTCGCGCAGATCTATCGTGCGGGGCTCGGGCAGCAGCGACAGGGCGACCTCGGGGTGTTTTTTCCAAAACCGGGCCAGCCGCGGCATCAGCCATTCGGCGGCAAACGCGGGGGGCAACGTCACCGCAAGCGGGCGCTCGGCCTTGTGCGCACGCAAACTTTCGACGGCGGCCTGGATCATCGTGAACCCATCGCCCAGCGCCGCGGCCAGCCGTTCCCCCTCGGGGGTCAGATGCAAGGCGCGGCCTTCGCGCCAGACCAGTTCGGCGCCCAGATCCGCCGCCAGCGCGCGGACCTGCTGGGCCACGGCGGCATGTGTCACGTTCAGTCTGCGCGCCGCCGCGCTGAATCCGCCTGCGCGCGCGGTCGCGGCAAAGGCCCGCAGCGCCGTCAGTGGCGGCATCTTGCGCCAGTCGATTTCACCCATCTGTTAGTATTCCTAACATATCTGGCAAAATTCCTGACTCGCAAAATGGCCAGAGTCAACGCAAATAGGCGGCAGAACCGTGATGTTGGAGATTGAAAATGTTCCGTATGCTTGGCGATGTACTGGCCCTTGCGATGGGTGGGTATGCCCCCCGCGCCCCCAAAAAGGGCGAATACAAGTTCAGCCGCTGATCGCGGCGAGCAAGGCATGGTGACGCGCGGTATAGTCTGCGCGCACCTCGGCCGCGGGGCGCAGACGGATCGTCAGCCCCCGGATCACCCCCGGATCGGGGCGGCCAAACAATTTATCCGCCTCTGCCTTTGAAAATCCTGCGATCCGCTCGGCCTCCAGCCGAGCCGAAATGATGTCTGCCGCCTTGATCGCCTTTTTGATCGGCGCGGGCAGCGTAGCGGGCAACCCAAAGCGGCGGTGCACGGCGGCGGTCAGGCGGGCATCCAGTTCGCCATAGCTGGCGCCGATGGCCGCCTTGACCGGACTGATCATGTCGCCCAGCACATATTCGGGCGCATCATGCAGCAGCGCCGCCAATTGCCAGCGCGCACCCACACCCGGGTTCTGGCGGCTGAAAATCTGTTCGACCAGAATCGAATGTTCGGCCACCGAATAGGGCCAGTCGCCCAGCGTCTGCCCGTTCCAGCGCGCGACAAAGGCCAGCCCGTGGGCGATATCCTCGATCTCGATATCCATCGGTGTCGGATCCAGCAGATCCAGCCTGCGCCCCGAAAGCATCCGCTGCCATGCACGTTTCGTCATCACCCCTCCCGGGTCCGTTTGGCGCCCCAGAGCTAGCCTCTGGGATCGGGGCTGTAAACCGCACGGAACCACATCGCCCCTGATCGCGTTGTCTGTCTGAACGCATCCAACGAAGAGGGCTGATACATGCACCCGAAATCGCTGACCCTTGCCACGTTTGTTTCTGCCGCTCTGGGCTCTGTCGCTGTATCGGTGATGGCCGCCACCACCGGGGTTGGCACCGGCGACAACGCCCGCCCCGTCGCACAGACGCAGTCGGGAGAGACGACGGCGTATGGCCGCCCGATGGATGATCTGGGTGGTGCGCTTTATGGTGATCTGTCGGTTTTTGATGCGATCACCGAGACCGGTGAAGCGCAGGCCGCCAATGTGCCCTATTGCGACCATCGCCCCGCGCTGCTGGCGACGCTGTCGCATGACTTTGGCGAGCACCCGGTGACGCAGTCTCCGGTGGACACGCACCGCCATGTCGAGTTGTGGGCGTCAGAGGTGATGGGAACCTGGACGGCGGTCTATGTGCGCGCCGACGGTGTGGCCTGTGTGATCAATTCGGGTATCGGCTGGACCCCGACCAGCGACCCCGTTGCGATGTTGGAAACCGCAACAGAGCAGGTCAACAGTTGATGTTTTACGGGTGCGGCAGGCCCCTTTGGGCGCGGATCACGTCATTGTCCATTAAGACGTGGAATGGTAAGTAGCCCCCAACAGAGTATTTGGGAGCCGCAGAATGGCCGATTACATCGTCAAAGACATCGCGCTTGCCGCTTATGGGCGCAAGGAACTCGACATTGCAGAAACCGAGATGCCGGGCCTGATGGCGCTGCGCGAAGAATTCGGCGCCGCGCAGCCGCTGAAAGGCGCGCGCATCGTCGGGTCGCTGCACATGACGATCCAGACCGCCGTGCTGATCGAAACGCTCAAGGCGTTGGGTGCGGATGTGCGTTGGGCCTCGTGCAACATCTTCTCGACCCAGGACCACGCGGCGGCGGCGATTGCGGCGGGCGGCACCCCGGTGTTTGCGGTCAAAGGCCAGACCCTAGTCGAGCATTGGGATTACCTGGACCGTTCGTTCCAGTTCGCCGAAGGCGCCAACATGATCCTGGACGATGGCGGCGATGCCACGCTCTATGTCCTGCTGGGCGCGCGCGTCGAAGCGGGCGAAACCGACCTGCTGGCCGTGCCGACCTCGGAAGAGGAAGAAGCGATCTTTGCCCAGATCAAAAAGCGCATGAAGGAAAGCCCCGGCTGGTTCACCAAGACGCGGGACGCCATCAAGGGCGTGTCCGAGGAAACCACGACCGGCGTGCACCGCCTGTATGACCTGCACAAGAAGGGCCAGCTGCCCTTCCCGGCGATCAACGTGAATGACTCGGTCACCAAGTCGAAATTCGACAACAAATATGGCTGCAAGGAATCGCTGGTTGACGGCATCCGCCGCGCGACCGACGTGATGATGGCTGGCAAGGTCGCCGTTGTGTGCGGCTATGGCGATGTGGGCAAGGGCTCGGCTGCGTCGCTGCGGGGCGCGGGTGCGCGCGTCAAGGTGACCGAGGTCGATCCGATCTGCGCCCTGCAGGCCGCGATGGACGGGTTCGAGGTTGTGGTGCTGGAAGACGTGGTGGCGGATGCCGACATCTTCATCACCACCACCGGCAACAAGGACGTGATCCGCATCGAGCATGTGCGCGAGATGAAGGACATGGCGATCGTCGGCAACATCGGCCATTTCGACAATGAAATTCAGGTCGCCGCGCTGAAAAACCACAAATGGACCAATATCAAGGACCAGGTGGACATGATCGAGATGCCCTCGGGCGCGCGGATCATCCTGCTGTCCGAAGGCCGTCTGCTGAACCTTGGCAATGCCACCGGTCACCCGTCTTTCGTGATGTCGGCGAGCTTCACCAACCAAGTGTTGGCGCAGATGGAATTGTGGACCAAGGGCGACGACTATCAGCCCGGCGTTTACATCCTGCCTAAGCATCTGGATGAAAAGGTGGCGCGTCTGCATCTGAAGAAAATCGGCGTCAAACTGACCACGCTGCGTGCCGATCAGGCCGCCTATATCGGCGTGACGGTCGAAGGCCCCTTCAAGCCCGAGCATTACCGCTACTAAGCTGTGCCTCGCTTACCACGGCGGCAGGATTTTCAAATTCTGCCGCCGCATATTTTTGATCTTCATTTGCACATGGGCTGCCCTGCGGTATCTTTCCCGCACATAAAATATGCCGGAACAAGGCAGATGAGAGGCAGGACATGGAAACGTCAAAACGCGACCGCGTGCGCGGAAAATTACTGGCAATGATGCCCAAAGGGGCGGTGTGTGCCGAGGTCGGCGTCTGGGAGGGTAACTTCTCGGATCGGATCTTGGCCGAGTGCGACCCCAGCGCACTGCATCTGATCGACCCGTGGCTCTATCAACCGGAATTCGGCAACACGGGTTTCGGGCGCAAGAAAAACGAAGACCTGATGGAAGAGAAATACCTGTCGGTCGTCGAGAAATTCAAAGACGATGCGCGCGTCACGATTCACCGCGCAATGTCGGATGTGGCGCTGGCCGCGCTGCCCGATCACAGCCTCGACTGGATCTATCTGGACGGCAACCACAACGAGCCCTTCATCGGCCAGGATCTGGAGATGAGCCTGCGCAAGGTGAAGTTGAACGGGATCATCTCGGGTGACGATTTCAACTGGCAAAGCGATGCGCTGGGGGCTCCGGTCAAACGTGCGGTTGAGGCGGTGATGGGCTTGCTGGGCGACCGCGCCGAACTGACACTGTTGGCGAACCAGTATTTCATCCAGCTCAAGCGCGGCTGAGCCAATTGACGCTTGTCGCTGCGGCAGGGGGAGAGACGGCGCAGATTTCCCTTGGTTCTGCGTCGCGTTTCCCCTTACGCTCTGACCCGACATGGGGCCCGCCCATGCACAAGCAAACCGGACAGGTGGGAGTGAGAAAATGGGTAAACGCGACGATCTGATCGCCAAATATGCGGACGATCTGCAAAGCAAATGCGGGATGACGCCGGATATGGACCTGCTGACCAAAGTCACGATTGGCTGCGGTCCGGCGATCTACAACGCGGACTCCTCAACTGTGGCGGCGGGGCAGCCGGCCGAGTTGGAAACCGTGAAAACCAATTTCCTGATCAAGAAGCTGGGCCTCGCCGATGGCCCCGAGCTGATGGATGCGATTGATGCGGTCATCGAGACCTATGGTCGTTCGGAGCGCAACAAATACCGTGCTGTTGTCTATTACATGCTGACCAAGCATTTCGGCAAAGAAGCCGTCTACGGCTGATCCGATCCGGCAGCGGACCGCAATACGCCCGGGGTCACCCCCGGGCGTTTGCATGTCAGATCAGCGCCT